>JBAXVB010000643.1:0-2555 GCA_037129415.1 Deltaproteobacteria bacterium | reverse complement strand
AAAATGAGCAAGGACGAGCAGATCGTGGCCACCGATGTGGCGCAGATCATCCAGTTCATCGCTGACTTTCTGGATAACCGGCAGGCGGCAGTCCGTCGAATATATGAAATCTTGACTGATAAAGGTCAGGATACAGGTCTTTTGGACAAAGACGGCAACGACATCTTTGCCGGAGCCTTTACTTATATATCCCGAGTCATGAACGCCGGGGAAAACGTGGAAGACATTTATCGGGATATTCTCTCCCGGTTGTTCAACAATGCCGCTGGCGGAAGTCTCTCTTTGGATCGTATCAGGGGTGAATCCGGTGAAGTGGCGCTGCGGGTTGGGGCTTCAGAGATTCCTTTCGGACTGATCAATGTTGGCGATGCGAAAAGCCTTTGCGATCATATAGCAGGAGTAGCAGCGCAGAACGGCACCCGGTTAACCGTGGAAGACAGTGACTTTACCGATGCCATGTTTGCGCAAGTGAAGGATTCCACATCGCCTGTGAATCTTCTGATTGGTTCAAAAAAGTTCGTGGAAGGCTGGGATTGTTGGCGGGTCAGCACCATGGGCCTGATGCACGTTGGCCGCTCAGAAGGTTCTCAGATCATCCAATTGTTTGGTCGTGGCGTGCGATTGAAGGGTTATGAGTGGAGCCTCAAACGCAGCGGCCATTCTCATGCGCCAGTCCATCCGACCTTTATCGAGGAACTTGAAACGCTGAACGTGTTCGGTATTGAAGCGGACTTCATGGAGAAATTCCGTGAATTTCTAAAGGATGAAGGACTTCCGGGCAATGAACGGCGCAAGATCATTACCATACCGCTGAACGTGACCTATGACTTCGGCAAAAAGCTGAAGATACTGCGTCCCAAAAGGAAAGCATCCGATGGCAAGGAATATGATTTCAAGAAAGACGCGCCGGTACCGACAGTCGGAGATATGCCGGACTATATGACCCATAATACGGTTGTGGCCGATTGGTATCCGCGTATCCAGGCGATGCAATCACGAGGGGGCACTCTGGCTACCCAGAAAGACAGGGTATCGCTTCGTGAACAGCATTTGTCACTACTGGATTACGACGCGCTTTTCTTTGATCTGGAGCAGTTCAAACGCGAGCGAAGTTGGTACAACTTCAATATTTCCAAGGAAGGAATCAAGAAGCTTCTATCTCGAAATGACTGGTACACCCTCTATTTGCCCGAGGCCAGACTGAATCCAGCAGGTTTTGACGGCGTAATGCTTCTCCAGCAGATAGTCGCCGAACTGCTGAAACGCTACTGCGATCACTTTTACAATTACCGCAAGCGGGAGTTTATTGAGCCCCGCCTGGAACTTCGTGAGTTGACGCCAGACGATGATAATTTGCCGCAGGAGGAGTTCTATCAACTAATTGTCGATGGTGATGAAGAACAGGTCATTCAAGGTATTCAGCAAATCAAGAAAGACCTGGAAGAAGGAAAAGATGCTCTGCTAAAAGTGGGCGATTTGAATGCCTGCAATTTCGACAAACATCTGTTCCAACCGCTGTTACATGTTCGGCGCGGCGAGAAAATAACTATCTTGCCGGTGGCGCTCAATGAAAGCGAATACCAGTTCGTCACCGACCTGAAAAGCTGGTGCGACGAACACAAAGCCATTTTGCAGAAGGACGGCATGGAGCTGTTCCTGCTTAGAAACTTGAGCCGTGGCAAGGGTGTTGGTTTCTTTGAGGCGGGTAACTTTCACCCGGATTTCATTCTCTGGATGCTGGCTGGTGAAAAACAGTACGTCACTTTCATAGAGCCACACGGCCTTTTGCACGAAGGACCGGCGAGTGAGAAGCTGTTGTTCCATGAGCGTATCAAAGAAGTCGAAAAGCGGCTGAATGACCCAAACGTCATTCTGAACAGCTTCATCCTTTCCTGGACTCGGTATCCGCAGTTAAAATGGGGTAACTCCCAGGCGGAGCTTGAAAACAAGAACGTTCTTTTCATGACGGACGATCGTGACCGATACATCGACAAGCTTTTCACCAAATTGAAGGGGATCGTGATAAAAGAAAACTCGGCCACGATGATTTGGGAATGGGTTCAGGGAAGATGATCCGGGTTTATGCAGGTGGTGTCAGTTTTTGTTGGGCAATCAATCTTCCAACGTTCCCCTGATACCGTAACCAGTCAATCAGCCATTCGGTGGATGATAGCGCCCGATACACGTTTAATTATTATCTTCACAGCCGGACAGCCGATAGGGCACGATTGAATAGCAATGGCCTTCTTCCGATATGGCACATCCAAAGCGTATGAGTTACTGTGCCCTTGGTCACATTCGGGATGCGGTAATTTGTTTGACAGGCATGGCTGCTTTATCATAGGGTACTCTTTGATAAATGGATCAGGAGAATCAATGATACCATTTGTATCCTTAAAGATGGCCGGGCTCAAGGATATATGCAAGAAAGCATGAGTTTTCAAATCTGGTATTTGTTATTTCGGGTAGGTCACCCAAACAAAACAGCGATGCGCCGGAAAGGCTCCTCGCTGTCTACAGTGGGTAATATGACATTTCATGAGGGCAGGTTGAAA
>JBAXVB010000642.1:0-2558 GCA_037129415.1 Deltaproteobacteria bacterium | reverse complement strand
AACCGACAACAATCCTGTTGCCGCCCTGATTTTTGGCGTTATACATGGCTACATCGGCGCGTTTCATCAGGGCCTCACCCGAGTTTTCATCTTTCCGCTGGACCACACCCATGCTTAATGTAACCCTGGAAAGCGCAGCGGTTCTGCTGGTATCATACGGCCAACTGTCATTAAACATCAGGCATATCTTTTCAGCGACAATTATCGCATGGTCTAAATTGGTCTCAGGCAGCAATATAAAGAACTCGTCCCCACCATATCGAAAGCCCTTATCCGTACTGCGAATTGTATCATTGAGTAGATTTCCTAACCGCCGAAGGACATTGTCACCTTCCAGATGCCCGAGCCGGTCATTGCAATTCTTGAATCTATCCAGATCAAAACTGATCAGGCTCAACGGACTGTTATAGCGTACTACTCTTTCAATTTCATCGGCAAGGCAGGAATGGAAATGCCGCTGATTGAACAGGTTGGTCAGCCCATCTGTAATGGAAAGTTTATGGAGTTTTCCCTCCATGACCATCTGATTTGTCCGATCATGGAAAAACCCGATGCTCCCCACCTCATTGCCGTTGTCAATAATTAGCGCCGCCGACAGGCGAATCGGGATGGTCTTGTTGTTAATATCCACAATAGAGGTTTCAAACCCCTCAAGACGGCCGACACCGCCGTAGTCTTCAGCATGGAGGGCTGTTTTGATCTGGCGAGCCTGTTCTCGAGTCCCGTAAATTTGACCTATATCCAGACTGCCAATGACATCCTCAGGATTGCGCTGAGTCAACGCCGCCGCTTTTGCATTGAAGATCACCACAGTGCCACGCAGATCCACACCAATGATCCCGTCTGGACAGGCAGCGATCAGATTGGCGGTGATGTTATCTTTGACCATTGTCGAGAAAAATACTGTTTGGATCATTGTCATTCTCTCTCAGAAAAGTTGAAAACTACAGATACGTTGGCATTAACCTCTCTAACTTTAAAGGCCAGGTCCTTCGAAAGGTTTCTGGATGAAATTTACGCCTTCATCCAGCACGTTTCTGACCATTGCGGCCATATCGTTAAGCGATACGGGTTTCATTAGAAACCCTTTGATCCCCATGGCCATGGCCATTGCTCGTCGCTCATCTTTTTCATTGCTGAAACCCGTGCATATAATAACCGGAATTCCCGGTTTAATCAAAATTAATTCCCTGGCCAGTTGATCCCCGGTTATATTCGGCATGCTCCTGTCGCTGATCACCAGATCAAAATTGCAGGGATTGGCTTTGAAAGCAGCCAAAGCATCCGGACTGCTCGTTCGGGCAGTTACCTGATAACCCAGCCTTTCGAGCATCATCTGTTCCATGCGCACAATCGGCTCTTCATCATCAACCAGCAGAATTCTCTCTTGGCCAGTCGGATACTCTCTGGTAACAGCGGCATCTTTTCCGTCCATGTCATCCTCTATAATGGGCAAAAACACATGAAAGGCGGTTCCTTTTCCAACTTCGCTATAGACCCGAATATCTCCGCCGTGTTCCTTCAAGATGCCATGCACCACGGAAAGCCCCAGTCCCGTGCCCTTTCCCAGTTCTTTGGTGGTAAAGTAGGGATCGAATATTTTATCTATCAGCGCTGGATCAATTCCCGTTCCGGTGTCTGACAGGGTGATGCATGCGTATCTGCCGACCCAAATATCTTCTGGCATCGAATTGTCACGCAAATCATCTTTTTCGCCAAAAGCTGGATGGGACATCCCGATGTTACATCCGGTGTCCGTTTCTTTCAGCTCGACATTAATTGTTCCGCCATTTCTCTCAACGGCGTGGTAGGCGTTGGTGATCAGGTTCATGAGAATTTGATGCACCTGTGTGGGATTCGCAGATACCATGCCGCAATCCTGTTTGATATGGCTGGTGATTTCAATATTCATGGGTATTGCAGCCCGAGCCAGTTTCAGCGCCTCTTTCAGGATCGACTGAATCCGGATGGGCAGTTTCCGGGGATTGGATTGACGACTGAAAGCCAGAATCTGTTTGACCAGATCACTGCCGCGTTGCGCGGATTTATAAATTTGTTCCATGCTTTCGCGCGCCGGATCGCCGTGCGGGATGTCATCCAGCAGCATCTCTGAAAGGCCGCTGATCGGAAACAAAATATTGTTCAAATCATGGGCGATACCGCCGGCAAGCGATCCAATGGACTCCATTTTCTGAGCCTGCTGGAGCTTGGCTTCAAATTTGGCTTTTTCTTCCTCGACCTGCTTGCGCTCTGTGATGTCTTTAAAGCAGATGACTGCTCCGCTAATCCTTTCCCTGTCAACGATTGGCCGGCTGGAATACGATACCGGAATAATTCTCCCATCCTTGCGATAAAAAAATTCTTCGCTTCCCTGATGAACCGTACCGTCGTTGCAGGACTTGTGGCCTGGGCATTCTTGACTCGGATAGGGCCGTCCGTCCGGTTTCGTGTGATGTGTAAGTGCATGCAGGTTCTTGCCGAGAAGTTCCCCTGTCGCATATTTCAGCATTTTATCTGCCGCTGGATTGACGAAAGTCGCAATCCCATTGATGTCTATG
>JBAXVB010000641.1:0-2559 GCA_037129415.1 Deltaproteobacteria bacterium | reverse complement strand
CCGATTTTGGTTTTTTCTTTCAAAGATTCAATAAATCCTTTGGTTTTTTTGTCGTTGAATTTATGTGCGCTGGTGATACCACCATAAATATTTCCCGCGTAAAACCCAAATTCGACCGCAGCAATAACGCTCCCAAGAGCGGGGTTTCCCTGATCAAAAGCCTCCCAGGAGGCCAAGATCAGGGCGCCATTCAACAAAAACGCTACCAGGGCATCCTGATAGCGTTCGCAGTAAAAAAAACCGCCGCCCGGCAGAATGGACAAAACACCTGCAACCTGGGGATTTTTCCTGGGAATCAACTCGTCTTTTTCCAGCTCTGTTGAGAGCATATCCACGACATAGCGGCTCTGGTTCTTCAGACTGATTTTCTGAAAAACCGACATTGCCTTTTCAAATTCTCCGCGTTCAATATAAATCCAACCCATCGCATCATAAGCTCCATCCCGGACATCAGTATCATCAGTCTGCATCAGCAAGTTATGAAGGGTGATGATCGCATTTCCCGTGTCATGCATTCGCAGATAGCAGCCAGAAATCATGAAGGCGGACTTGACGGACAACGGTGTATTCGGAAACCGATTTTGGACTTCAGTGAAGGCCGTTATGGCTTCCTGAAAACGATTCCTGTGAAAATAGGACATTGCGATGGAAAACACGGCTTTTTCCACCCGCGTATCCTCCGGGAAAAAATGCATAAAACGTTTGTATTCTCCGATCGCAGTTTCATAATCCCCGCTGGTAAAGCAGATTTCCGCATACTGGTACTGCTGGTCTGCATCTATGATCACCTGATTTCCAGCATTGGCATATCCCGTGAACAGGAGGGCGACAAGGAAAAAAAAAGCAGATGTAGAAACACAGCAAGGGTTTTGAATCGTTATCACCATGCCTTAAAAAAACAAGCGGTTAGGATGCTATAAAACATTATCAGTTAGAAACAGCTCCATAGTTTTTAACTACAAAGTAAGTTTTTTCCGCAGTGGAAAGAGATGGATGGTATTCCAAATCCACCCATAGATGAGTGGTTCCATCCGGAAGCATAACATCAGGAATATGGATTTTTAAATCGGCGGATAATGTTGACGCTGCACATGGAAAAGAAGGATTTTTTACAACATCATAATTTGTCAATTTAAAAAGTATCAACGTAGGATATGTAGGATTGAACTCATAAACTAAATCGGCCCAAAACGATAATGTCCCCGATATTGGATCAATATATGAAAGATTGGGTATATGGAGCAATAAATTCCCATTTATAGTTGCCTTACACTCTACTGCATCAGGCCATCCCATGTCCTTTAAGATACCCAAAGTAACAGGGCCTGGATCATGAGTAGATATGCCTGATGATATAAAAGGGATCATCAGCCTGTTTTCCCCGCCTTTAAAAGTATCGGAGTCCAAATGTGAGTAACTTGATCCATCACTCCATGTGAAAGGAGCATACATTTTAACTCGCTGACCGGCATTGGCAGCCATCGCTTTGGCTCCATGGAACCAGATGTTATTGGAGGTCAAAGCTCTGCCCAACGCAGCGGATGGATTAGCATAGGCGCCTGTATTGATAAGCAGCTTGCCTGCGCCATCTTTCATGAATGTGTCATAAATATCAGGATAAGCAGTGTCATAACCCCAACTGCCTGTTCCTCTCGAATTCAACATGGAACCCGAAAAGTTGAGGCCGTGCGTTATTTCATGTAGAACAACCGACATTAAGTCATATTTACTCTTGGGCGTTAGGCCATCCGTTCCGTAATAAAAGGGAAAGTTGCTGTTGTAGGTAAGGTGCATGTCAAACTTATCCGGGTCGATATCTGAACCCTGCAAAGCATTCGCCAAAGATACCGAATACCATGTATTCGTGAGAGGAGCGCCAGTAAAATTTCTATAGACTTCGCCTCCACCAGAATATCCTAAAGTGTCGCTTGCACCTAAATTCGCCCAGCAGGCGTTAATAGTTATCGGCACTGAAGACTGCAAAAGGTTGCCCCATAAGGCCGCTGCAGCATTAAAAGAGGCTTTTGCTTCCTCCGGGAACGTACTGCAAGCTTCACCCCAAAGATCAGTTCCGCCATTAGCCACATAAGTTATAGAAAAAGTTGCGGTAGCTGTTTCAGGTAGGGTGAGCATATCAAACCGCGCCGGTATGTGCTCCTGGTCGGGAGGGGGATTCGGGTCCACCCTGAGTACCACTGGAGGAATAGCGTTGTATAACGTATTCCCATCACTGGAAAGCTGTGGTTCCAAATGCTTTGGCCCTAAATACTCAGCAGCAGACACTGGCAATATTGAGAGTGATAATGCTAAAACAAATACTACGATTGTGTAACTAATTTTGAATAATTTATTATTCATATCCGCCTCACTAATTTCATCAATCTATTGATAGTTAAATTGTATCATTCTTAAATTTCATCGAACAATCTAAAATACTAAAATCAAAAGGCTTTCCCCCCTTTGAAAAAGGGGGGCCAGGGGGGATTTAGGAGCTATCCACCTGGAAAATCCCCCTCGATCCCCCTTTTCCAAAGGGGGAAGTATCATTTTCATATATGG
>JBAXVB010000640.1:0-2560 GCA_037129415.1 Deltaproteobacteria bacterium | reverse complement strand
TAAAAGATTTCCACCGATGGAAATGCATGGCATGAAAGGCGAGTTTTGTCCCAATGGCTGATTCGAAAAAAACGTTGCCTGTCAATAGTGATTGATACATATCGAAAATTGGGTGTATCCTTATGGCAGTACCTCCTGGATCGTTTGAAACCATGTCTGCTGAAGTCGCCTGAATACTTCAAACGGGAACGATTTGAGTTTTCCACTCCTTATTTCAGCCCAATCCCGCTGGAAGAGGTGTAAAAGGAAACTCAGATTGTAAACGTTTGAAGTAGATGGGAGGGCTTTTTTTGCCTATAGCTCTTCGCAAATGAGTTGATACACCTTCTTGATAATTTATAATATAGGCATCCTATTGATAAAGCATGGAAAATTTAAAGATGGCAGCCAAAATCTAACATAGAATGAGTATCAGCTCATTTGCGACGATCTATAACAGCCCCTAAATGGTTGCTTGACGATGGTATATTCTTTGTTGTAAATCACCTTATGCCTTGATGACAAACCCCGCCCGAGAGTATTATTGTATGCACAACCAACATGGCATAAATCACCGCGTAAATCCAGCCCGCTCCATATACAGCAGCACTTCCTGGGCTGCCTCATCTGGAGTCATGTCCGTCGTGTCAATATAGACTTCAGGGTTTTCCGGGATTTCATACGGATCACTGATGCCGGTAAATTCCTTGATGAGGCCGGCGCGAGCTTTGGCATAAAGACCTTTTCGATCTCTATTTTCGCATATCTCAACCGGAGTCCCAACATGGACTTCAATAAAACCGCCATAAGGTTCAATGATTTGGCGAATATGCCGGCGGGTTGAGGCGTATGGTGCAATAGGTGCGCAGATGGCGATCCCCCTGTTTTTGGTGATTTCACTGGCCACATAACCGATCCGTTTTACATTGATATCCCGATGTTCTTTGGAAAATCCCAGTTCGCTGGACAGGTTTTGACGAACAATATCGCCATCCAGAAGGGTTACGGGCCGGCTTCGCATTTCGAGGAATCGGGCATGAAGGATTCGGGCGACCGTAGATTTCCCCGCGCCGGACAGGCCTGTAAAAAAAACGGTAACTCCCTGTTTGTGCCGGGGAGGGTATGCCTGCTGAATGGTTTCGACTACATCGGGAAATGAAAACCAGTCCGGTATCTTACGACTATTTCGGAGTTTGCTGTGAAATTCATCATTGCTCATAAAACGGGCCTGAACCCCATTGGGAACTTCGCTGATCGGCAAAAAAACATCCTCATCCACCACATAAACCATTTCCTCGAATGGAACAATTTCAATCCCCAGTTCTTCGGTAAAAGATGTGACCAGATTCATGGCCGTATCTTTTTCATAAAACGGTTTTCCATCTGCATTAGGACCCGGACTGGCATGATTCGGACCAACTATAAAATGCGTGCATCCATAATTTCTTCGAATTATGGCATGCCACAGGGCTTCCCGTGGTCCTGCCAGCCGCATGGTAAGTGGGAGCAAACTCAAATGCATCATGTTGGCCGGATAGTTTTTCCCCGCAGCCAGATAGCAATGGGTTCGGGTATAGTAGTCCATGTCTCCGGGATTGACATTACCAGCTACAGGGTGTAGCAGCAAATTGGCTTTGACTTGGGCCATTGCCCGAAGCGTCAATTCATACTGAGCACGATGCAGCGGATTTCGGGTGTGAAATCCAACAATGCGACGCCAGCCCAGTTTTTTAAACAGATTGCGCATTTCAAGCGGCGAATGTCTCATGCTCTTGAAGGTGGAATGCAGCGGGAGCTGAATCCCTTCAATAGCTCCACCAAGATAATATTTTCCGGGTGAATCAAAAAGGCAATGAACCCCGCTATGCTTCGGATCCTGAGTGCCATACACCGCTTCAGCCTCCCTCTCCTTCTCTATGGGCCAGATGTCCTTGACATGAAGAACCGCCAGCATAAACCCCTCATTGTCCCGCAGGGCCACGGACTGACCGGATTCAAGACGCTGGACTTCCGACTCTGAAATTCCCAGACAGACCGGAATCGGCCACAGGGTTCTATCTTGAAGCCGCATGCGATCCAGAACCGATTCATAGTCGCTTCGGTTCATAAATCCTCTCAGAGGTGAAAAAGCGCCGTTCATGATTAGTTCAAGATCAGAAGCAGCCGAGGCGGAAAGCGTGATGCTTTGAAGACTCCTGGAAAGGGCCTTTAATACGCTTGCCCGTTCTTCGCTCACTATCAAATTGACAAGCTCGCCACCATGTGCGGTAAAAAGAGAACTCATATATTGCCTCCATCTATATCGGGGATCAGGGTTTGGAAATCAACCCAAGGAGCTGTCCAGCGTATTTTAATAGCAGTTTTAAATCATACCATAAACTGGAAGATACCGAATAAAACGCCTCCGCAGAATAGCATTCATCAGGACTAGGAGAAGGTCCAAAATTCACCAGCGCTTCGGTGACAATTCCGGGCTTTGCCTTGATATACAGCAATCGCCAGTCATAAGGCATGGACTCCACCATCTCAACACTCAAGGGGTTAACTCCTGTAAAACAAAGATTCCCCGAAACCACACTGA
>JBAXVB010000064.1:0-15795 GCA_037129415.1 Deltaproteobacteria bacterium | reverse complement strand
GTTTGTGGTTCATAAATACACAAGACATCCTTTTGAGTCAACCTGTTTTTATTACATATGATCATCATCGAAATATTCTTTGAGCAGTCAATGACTGAGTTTTTAAATTGAAAATCCGGATGGGCGTGACGGGCCGGAAAAATCAGACACATTAACTCACCATTGACCGAACAAAAGGGTTTGTGGTATGTTCGCTGTTCTGCTATTGCATGTTGTTTCTGTAATCATAATTTTATAATCATATTTCGTTATGGAGGATATTTCAATGAGGGAAGTAGTGATTGTCAGCGGTTCCCGGACCGCAATTGGAAATTTTGGCGGAGCATTGATGAATGTTCCGGTTGTTGAGCTTGGTGCGGTGGTAATGAAAGCTGTTTTAAAAAAGGCAGGACTCCGGCCGATTGCAGATGACGCCATGAAAGCCAATGCCCCTGATAAGTTAAAAGACCAGGGAATGATCGAGCTTGAAAAAAAATCTTGTTCCTGGGATGACCAAGCGATGCCGATTGCCATTGATGAAGTAATCATGGGAAATGTGCTTCAGGCCGCACAGGGACAAAACACTGCCAGACAGGCCATGATTCGGGCCGGGATTCCCAAGGAGACCCCGGCGGTCACCGTCAATAAGATCTGCGGATCGGGCTTAAAGGCCATTGCCATGGGCGCGGCTTCCATCATGAGCGGTCAGGCGGATGTGATTCTGGCTGGCGGGCAGGAAAACATGAGCCTGGCGCCCATGGCCCTTCCCAAAGCCCGTTGGGGACACCGTATGGAGCTTACCGGAAAGGGCGATATTTATGATCTGATGGTATTTGACGGACTGTTCGAGATATTTTACGGATATCACATGGGGCTAACCGCCGAGAACATCGCTTCGATGTACGGCATCAGCCGTCAGGAGCAGGATGAACTGGGCGTTTTAAGCCATAGCCGGGCCATGGCCGCCATCAAGGAAGGCATCTTTGCCAAAGAAATTGTACCTGTCATCACCGCATCCCGAAAAGGCGATATCATTTTTGATACGGATGAGCGGCCCATGGAAACCAACTTGGAGAAAATGTCCAAACTCCGGCCGGCTTTCAAAAAAGACGGTTCCGTCACTGCGGGAAATGCTTCAGGAATCAATGATGCCGCCGCTGCTGTTCTGATGATGAGCGCCGAAAAAGCCAAAGACATGGGACTTGATCCCATTATCCGGATCAAAGGCTTTGCTGCTGGCGGCCTGGATCCTGCCTATATGGGGCTGGGGCCGGTTCCCGCAGTTCGAAAAGTGTTAAAATCCACCGGAATGACATTGAAAAACATTGACATGATCGAGCTTAACGAAGCCTTTGCTGCTCAGGCCATTGGCTGCATGCGGGAGCTTGGAATTGAAAATGATCGGCCGAATGAACTGGGAAGCGGCATTTCTCTGGGACACCCCATCGGTTGCACCGGCGCTCGGCAGGTGGTCACCGGCATGTATCAGATGCAACGAAAAGGATACCAAACCGGCCTTTTTACCATGTGCATCGGCGGAGGCATGGGAATGGCCATGATCGTGGAGCGATAAGCATTTTTTTCTTTACTTGTTCGGTAAAGCAAGGTATCAGACAACTGTTTACGGGTATCAGGTTGCAGTGGCAGGTGGTCTGTGTTTTTTACTGATACCTGATATCTGAATAGGAGACAGCAGATGGATATTAGCAGAAAACTGGGGATACTGGTGTTTTGCGGTGTTCCGGCGATTATCGGCGGCGGTATTGTTTACGGTTTTTTCCACAGTTATACGCCGGTTATCATTTATGAAGTATTTCTCCTGTTGGTTGCCGGAAGATTTGTCAGCAAGTAACCATCTACTGACTATTTTTTAGTTTGATCCTGTTTTGATTTCAGCTCCGGAATGCAATCTCTGTTTTTGATTGCGTTTCGGGGTTCTGATGTTATTTTCGCTGATTCCCAAGCTCCAGCCTGGGAATCAGCGGAAACGTGCAGATCATGACAATTTAAAGTATAACCCATTTCACAGAATGATTCTATCCTTCCATGAACGATCCATCCAACAGAAATCTGAAACTGTGGTGTTTCCTGGCTATCTTCCTGCTATCTGCGCTGATGCTGGGATGGCTTATGTGGCCGTTTATATCCGTTATTGTTCTTGCCGCAGTCGTTACCAGCGTCTTTAGCGCTGTTTTCCAGTTTTTCCGCAGATTCATCAATGCCTCACTATCATCGCTGCTGACCTGTGTTCTTATATTTCTGATTCTTTTTGTTCCGATGGTGTATTTTGTCGGAGCACTGTCTCAGGAAGCCTACGGCCTTTACGAAATGGGGAAAGACGCGGTCATCAGCGACCAACTGGAAGCGATTCTGGCCAATAACCGGCTTATTGAAAGGGCCAACCAGTTTTTATCCAGATTCAATTATGTTTTGACAGGCGATGAAATCAACAAAACCGTATCCGAGATGGGGAAAGTTGTCGGATTTTTTCTCTATCAGCAGGCAAGCGCCATTGCTTCCAATATTTTGAATTTTTTATTTTATTTCTTTTTCATGCTGATGTTTATCTATTATTTTCTGGTTGACGGCGATAAGCTGGTTGCGTTTGTCATTGATTTTTCGCCTCTGCCGGATGATCAGGATCAGATACTGATTCAAAAATTCAAAAATATGGCAGGTGCGATCTTGATCGGCAACGGCCTTAGCGGACTCATACAGGGCCTTGCAGGTGGTATTCTTTTTTCGCTGTTCGGGTTAAAATCCCCGGTTCTCTGGGGTGTGATTATGTCCTTGGTCGCTTTTCTTCCGATTATAGGTACCGGCGTTGTGTTTATTCCGGCTGCAATTTATCTGTATTTGACAGACAGATTTGCTGCTGGAATTTTTTTCGTGGTTTTTTATCTGGTGCTTTCGGTGATCATGGAGTACATTTTCAAGCCGAAACTCGTTGGCCATCGGGTCAATATGCACACCCTGATGGTGTTTCTATCCGTCATGGGAGGCGTAAAACTTTTTGGAATCCTGGGAATCATTTATGGCCCGCTGGTGGTTACCGCTTTTTTAACCTTGACCGATATTTATCACACAAGTTATCAATTTTTGGTAGAAAATAAAAGTATTGAAACGATAAGGTAGTTAAAATGACAGAACTCGAAACAATTCCCGATATGCTCCCCGACGTACTCCCCAGCGTACTCCCCAATATTCGCATTGATAGCGAAATGAAAAAATCCTATCTTGATTACGCCATGAGCGTCATCATCGGCAGGGCCCTTCCGGATGTCAGGGACGGTCTTAAACCAGTCCACCGCCGCGTACTCTTCGCCATGCACGAGCTGAGTAACGACTGGAACAAACCATATAAAAAATCCGCCCGCATCGTCGGCGATGTCATCGGTAAATACCATCCTCACGGCGATACAGCCGTATATGACACCATTGTACGTATGGCGCAGGATTTCTCCCTTAGATATCCTCTGGTGGATGGTCAGGGAAATTTTGGTTCCATTGATGGCGATCCCCCGGCTGCCATGCGTTACACGGAAATCCGCATGAAACGCCTGGCCCATCACATGCTGGACGATCTTGAAAAGGATACGGTCAATTTTGTTCCCAACTATGATGAGTCACTCCCGGAGCCATCTGTTCTGCCTGCCAAGATTCCCAACCTGATCATCAATGGCTCATCCGGCATTGCAGTAGGCATGGCGACCAATATTCCGCCCCACAATCTGAATGAAACCATTGATGCCATCAAGGCCATTATCGACAATCCTGGACTTAGCTTTGAAGAGCTGATTCGCATCATTCCGGGCCCTGATTTCCCGACCGCCGGGTTTATCTACGGAAAAACCGGAATCCATGACGCCTATCGAACCGGTCGGGGCATCATTCGGATGCGGGCCAGAACCATAGTTGAAAAGGACAAGAAAACCGGCAGCGAAACCATAGTGGTTACCGAGCTTCCCTACCAGGTCAACAAAGCCAAGCTCATTGAATTTATTGCCGATCTTATCCGGGATAAACAGCTTGAGGGCATCCGGTTCATCCGGGATGAATCAGACAGAGAAGGCATGCGGATCGCCATTGGCCTTAAAAAAGATCAGGCCGCCGAAGTCATCACCAATCAACTCTATAAACACACCCGGATGGAAAGCAGTTTTGGCATCATTTTGCTGGCGGTCGTCAATAACCGGCCAGAGCTGCTGTCCCTGAAAGAAATTCTGGAATATTTTATCCGGCACCGCAAACAGATTATTGTCCGAAGAACTCAATTCGACCTGAAAAAAGCCGAAGACCGGGCGCATATCCTGGACGGGCTGAAAATCGCCCTCGACAATCTGGATGCCGCCGTCAACCTGATCCGTCAGTCCCCATCTCCGGCAGAAGCCAAGGCCAGGCTCATCACCACCTTCGCCCTTTCAGTGATTCAGGCCCAGGCTATTCTGGATATGCGGCTTCAGCGACTCACTGGCCTTGAACAGGAAAAAGTCATCGAAGAACACCAGAAAATGCTTAAAGACATCGACTGGTTCAAGCAGATTCTGGGCAGCGAGCTGATTATTCTTAAACTAATCAAGGACGAGCTGACCGAGATTCAGACAGAGTTCGGCGATCCCCGGCGAACGCAGATTATGGATGAAACCCGTGAGATTACGCTTGAAGATATGATTGTGGAAGAAGACATGGTGGTCACCATTTCAAAAACCGGCTATATCAAGCGAAACCCGATTACGCTGTATAACAGTCAGCGACGCGGCGGAAAAGGCAAGATGGCGATGGAAACAAAGGATGAAGACTTTGTTGAGCATCTTTTTGTGGCATCCACACATCATTCATTTCTCTTTTTCACCAATCAGGGAAGAATCTACTGGTGCAAAGTCTATGAAATTCCGCAGGCAGGCAGGACCAGCCGCGGAAAAGCGATCATCAACCTTCTGAATTTCCAGAACGAAGAACGCCTGACAGCCGTACTTTCGGTATCCAAATTCGAACCCGGATATCACATCATGATGGCTACCCGCTGCGGAGTGGTGAAAAAAACCAATTTGATGGATTTCAGCAGACCTCGTGCAGCCGGCATTATCGCCATCTCCTTAGATGAAGGCGATGAGCTGATTTCCGCCAAGATTACCGATGGCACCCTGAATGTATTCCTTGGCTCCGCGTTTGGCAAATCCATTCGCTTTCATGAATCGGATGTGCGCGCCATGGGCAGAAGCGCCGCGGGTGTTCGGGGAATGCGGCTTAGCAAGGGAGACACGATTGTGGGAATGGAAGTATTAAGTCACGGCCAGACCCTTTTCGCCATCACGGAAAACGGATTTGGGAAAAGGACTTCCATTGATGAATATCCGGTACAGAAGCGTGGGGGGCTTGGCGTCATCACCATCAAAACAACGGAACGAAACGGCAATGTCGTGGCCATTCTTCTGGTGGAAGAAGATGATGACCTGATGCTCATGACAGACAATGGCAAACTCATTCGAATCCCGACCCGTGGCGTTTCCGTCATCAGCCGAAACACCCAGGGTGTCAAACTGATCGGAATGGTACAGGCTGAAAAAGTAACCAGCGCCGCCAGGCTGGCTGAAAAAGAGGATGAAGTAGATGAATCAGGTGAACCAAATGAAACAGGCGAACCAAACGAATCAGACGAACCAAACGAATCAGGCTCCCCTGTTGAGTCCGCCTGATTTAAAAATTGGCGTTGTCGGGGGTGGAAGCTGGGGTACGGCTTTAGCCAATCTTCTTGGAACCAAAGGCTATTTCATTGATTTCTGGGTTTTTGAAGAAGAAGTGCGATTCCAGATTCAGACCTTTCGGGAAAACCGGATATTCTTGCCTGGTATTCCGCTGTCCGAAAGACTGAACCCGACCGGTGATCTCAAACAGGCGGTCATGGGAAAAGATATGGTTCTGATGGTGGTTCCATCTCACCTGGTGCGATCGGTTTCCCAGCGCATGTCCTGCGATGCGCCGGACAGCGCCCTGATTGTATCGGCATCCAAAGGAATTGAAAATCAGACACATCTGACCATGAGCGGGGTTTTGGCCCAGACCCTTCCCCATATTCCTGAATCCAGGATTGCCGTACTTTCAGGTCCCAGCTTTGCCAAGGAAGTGGCGCTGCAATCCCCAACGGTTGTTACGGTAGCTTCAAAGGATCCTGCAACGGCAACGCAGGTTCAGCATGTTTTCGCAACGTCGGCTTTCAGGGTCTATACCCATGATGACGTTATCGGCGTGGAGCTGGGCGGCTCTGTAAAAAATGTCATTGCGATTGCCGCGGGAATGATTGATGGACTCGGACTTGGCCTGAATACTCGCGCCGCACTGATCACCCGTGGACTTGCCGAAATCCGACGCCTGGGAGTAAAGCTTGGCGCCAATCCTCATACATTCGCCGGACTTGCCGGAGTCGGTGATCTGGTTCTGACCTGCACCGGCGATTTGAGCCGCAATTATATGGTTGGCAAAAAGATCGGCGAAGGAAGAAGCCTGCCGGATATTCTTTCTGAAACCCGCACTGTGGCCGAAGGTGTTAAAACCGCTGAATCGGTATATAATCTCTCCTCTAAACTCATGGTTGAAATGCCCATCTCTCACGCAGTATATCATATCCTTTATCAGGGGTTGTCCCCCAAAGAGGCCGTTTATCAACTGATGACGCGGGATCTGAAGCAGGAAATTGATGATTTTATGTAAAAGGAGACAATGGGATGCCCCGTAAATCATCTGTCAGTGAGTACTCTTCGGATGCTCAGGGCGAAACTGCAGCGGTTCAGCCCATATCTAAACGAATTCGGCACAAGGGCGAAGGACACCGTGGGCGGCTGAGAGACAAGTTTCTGGAGTCCGGTCTTTCCGGTTTTCACGATTATGAAGTGATCGAGATGCTGCTGACACTGGCGACTCCCCGAAGAGACTGCAAGGAAATTGCCAAGGCAGCTCTTGCGCGTTTCAAAACCCTCCAGGGCGTTTTGGAGGCTGCAGAGGCATCGCTGCAAGAGATCAGCGGAATCGGCCCTCAGAATATTTTGGGCATGAAATTGATAAAGGCGGTTGCAGATCGGTATCTGGAAAAGCAACTCATCCAAAAAGACATCATCTCGCATTCCAAAGCGCTTTTTGATTATCTTTACTATAACTTGCGGGATAAAAGCCGTGAATGTTTTAAAATAATTCATCTGGATGCCAAAAACCAGGTATTGGGCACTGAAACGCTTTTTGAGGGATCATTATCGACAACAGCGGTCTATCCACGGGAAGTCATCCAGGCTGCCCTGAACCACCATGCCGCGGCAGTAATTTTTGCCCATAACCATCCATCCGGCGACCCCGCGCCATCTTCCGACGACATGGCTATTACACGAAAACTGATTTTTTGCTGTCATATCATGGGAATTACAGTTCATGAACACATTGTCATCGGAGAAAACCGGTATTTCAGCTTCGCGGACGAAGGCTATATCGCCAAAATGTATCATGAAATGGAATCTCTAAACATATAAGAATTTTTAAACAAACAAACCATGCAAAAAACATCATCTTCTCCGCCATATTGTTTTGGCATACTTGAAAATGTCTTTCCCGAAGGGGATAACGGACTTCGAAACACACCGGAGTCCTGCGTTCCCTGCTGTCATAAAACCGAATGCCTGCGCGCGGCAATGGCTGAGGCTGGCGGATTGAAGCTTCAGGAAAAAAATGTGGACAGAGCCTATACAGCCGGGATGCTTGGCTTTCTGGGAAGATGGTCCAGAAAAAAAGATATTCAAAGACGAATATCAGAAAAAAAGGAGTGACTTATGAAAACGATCAAGGATATTGCGATTGCCGATAAACGGCTGTTGATCAGGGTTGACTTTAACGTGCCGCTGGATAAACAGCAGAAAATCACCGATGATTCCCGAATTCAGGCCGTGCTGCCGACACTAAAGTACGCTCTGGATCAAAAGGCCAAAATCATCGTGGCCTCCCACTTGGGAAGACCCAAGGGAAAGATTGCCCCTGAATTCAGCCTGAAACCGGCGGCGGAGCGCCTGAGTGTGCTTTTGAACCAGCCGGTTCAACTGGCCTCGGATTGCGTGGGAGAATCTGTTGAAGCAATGGTTGCGGCCATGAAGCCAGGTGACATTGTGGTTCTCGAGAATCTCCGGTTTCATCCGGAAGAGGAAAAAAATGCAGACTCGTTCGCCAAAACCCTGGCCGGGCTATGCGATGTCTATGTTAATGATGCCTTTGCTGTGTCCCACCGTGCCAATGCCTCTGTTGAAGCCATCACACGGTTTGCACCCATATCGGTTGCCGGGTTGCTAATGAAAAACGAGATGGATTATTTTGAAAAAGCCATGACCACGCCAGAGCGACCCCTGGTTGCAGTTATCGGCGGCGCAAAGGTATCCAGCAAGCTGGCAGCCCTTGAAAACATGCTCCTTCATGTGGACAAAATCATCATCGGCGGCGCCATGGCCAACACGTTTCTTTGCGCTATGGGGTATTCCACCGGAAAATCACTGGTTGAAACAGACCTGGTTGAAACCGCCGGAACCATTCTTAAAAAAGCGTTGGAAAAAGGCGTAAAAATTTATCTTCCGGTAGATGGAATCACCGCCACCCAGGTTGAGGCAACCGCAGCCTCCGCTGTTTTTCCGGTTCAGGAAATCCCGGATGACAAGATGGTCCTGGATATTGGTCCGGCCACATCCCTTTTGTACGCCGAAGCGCTTCAGGGTGCAAAAACCATTGTCTGGAATGGCCCTATGGGGGTTTTTGAGATGACGCCTTTCAGCAAGGGGACTTTTGACATGGTTAATCATGTGATTGCTTCCGGCGCCATCACCATTGTCGGCGGCGGTGATACTGATGCCGCCATTCATCAATCAGGAAAGGCCAACCAGATCACCTATATTTCAACCGGTGGCGGCGCATTCCTAGAGCTTCTGGAAGGAAAAACCTTGCCAGGTGTGGCAGCCCTCATGAAGAGATGAAGATGTTTGGAGTTACAGCCGCCGCATCAACAATCTGATGATTCAGCGGGCTATGAGTGTCGCGTTCGTCTTCCCGACGGCTCATTGGAGAGCAGGCCACTGTCATGGCTGCAAGATTTTATGAGATTTCGGCTGAGTCCGTGATGTTTGCAGATCAAGTAAAGGATTGACAATGAGTAAAAACATACACGAAATCCGTGATCCTATCCATATTTTCGTCAGACTGGATAGCCACGAAAGAGAAGTGCTAAACTCGCGCCCATTTCAAAGATTGCGCCATATTCATCAATTGGCATTGACATATTTGATTTATCCCGGTGCAACACATAAGCGGTTTGAACATTCTCTCGGCGTTATGGAACTCGCTAGTCGTGTTTTCGACGTGGTTTCAAATCCTGACAACAATTCTGACGAGATTCGGGAATTGTTACCATCGCTGAAGCGACCGGATGAACTGCGATACTGGCGACGTGCGCTACGAATGGCTGCACTGTGTCACGACGTTGGCCACCTCCCATTTTCCCATGCAGCGGAAAAGGATTTACTTCCAGACGGGTGGGATCATGAGAGACTTACGCGAGAAATCATTGAAAGCAAGGAAATGCAGTACATTTGGGACAGAATGACACCACCCCTCCGGTGCAAGGATGTCGTTAAATTGGCTGTGGGTCCCAAGAAAGCCAGGGATCTGCAGTTTTCGTATTGGGAGGAGATACTATCCGAGATCATTGTAGGCGATGCGTTCGGAGTGGACCGCATGGATTATCTTTTGCGCGACTCTCACCATGCTGGTGTCGCATATGGTAGATTTGACCATTACCGACTGATTGACACGCTTCGCATTCTAACAACGCCGTCTATTGAGAACGATGCTGATAGAAGTTCGGGGGAACCGGCACTAGGTGTCGAGGAAGGTGGGCTTCAGTCAGCCGAAGCACTCATGCTGGCCCGTTATTTCATGTATTCCCAAGTTTATTTTCATGCTATAAGACGGATTTACGACATTCACCTTAAGGACTTTCTCAAAGACTGGCTGACCGAAGGTGTTTTCTCTACCGTTTTATCAAAGCATCTGGATATGACAGACAACGAGATCGAAGCATCATTTTGGGCGGCTGCCTTCGATGAATCAAAAACAGGCCACCTACATGCCCGAAGAATTGTGCGACGGGAACACTTCAAACAGATTTACCAGCGTAATCCGGAGGATGTTTCCATTAACCCCGAAGCTGGCACATCGGTGTATGAAGCATTAAAGATTCATTTTGGTTCCGAAAATTTCAGGCATGACCGCTATACACAGGAAAGTGGTGCTCCTGATTTCCCGGTTTGTCTGAGGAATGGAGATATTGAGTCATCTCTGGCCCTGTCCGAAACGCTGACGCATTTACCAGTTATGTCGGTTGACTATGTTTTTGCGTGCCGAAAAATATTTAATGAGGCGCAAAAGTGGCTTGATGGGCATCGTAAAAATATCATAATACCTAAGAAAGAAGAGGTTGGTTATGAATAGACTACAAAAAGCAGCGTTGGTGGGTCATCTCATCCAGAAACTGCATGAAAACAGAAGCTGGTGTGGTGAGACCCATGTGCAGAAGGCAACATTCCTTCTTCAGGAAATGATGGGTGTCCCCTTGGAGTTTGATTTCATTCTGTATAAACATGGACCTTTCTCATTTGATCTTAGAGATGAAGTGACTTCCATGCGCGCGGATAGATTGGTTGAGCTTAAGTCGCAATTACCATATGGCCCTCGGATTGTCCCAACAGACCAGAATATTTACATTAAAGGCCTGTATTCCAAGACATTGTCAATGTACGAAAACCGCATTGCTTTCGTGGCGGAGAAACTGGGAGACAGGGGAGTAGCTGAGCTCGAACGATTGGCCACCGCGTTCTATATATCAAAATGTGTTGGTATTGAACCTTCTGTTGACAAGAGAGCCAAAGAACTCATGCGGCTTAAGCCTCATATCACACCAGATAACGCTATGACCGCCATAGAGGAAATTGAAAAAATCAAGCATGAAGCGAAGGAATACATCAATTGACACCAGACAGATCATGATCGTCGACCGTAGATTAATCGAAAACATCCCGCCGATACGGACGATAAATCGCCGAGGTGCCGTGGTCTCCATTCATACTAAAGCAAGTAGGACGCTGATCGGTCAACTGATTTTAACGGATGGTGGGAAAATACCGGCCATCGACAAAATATTCAGGCTGGCGGCGATTCCGGATTTTGTGACGAGAATCAGGAATCAGCTATAGAGCTACATTTTGCGAGTGAATCAAAGGAAATTCAGCTATGAGCTACTATGTATCCGGTTCCAAAATGTCTTATTCCGACTATCTCACTACAAAGAGTTTTGTCAGCGATGTGTCATCAGCAACGCGCAGCGCAGGCCGCCAGGTGTCGATGGAAATTTCGCGCCGGACGCGGGAGGTAATCGCTTCGAATGAGGCAATGGCGCGAGAAAATATTGTGGCCATGGAGGCATCTACCGAACAGATTACCGACTCGATGAACGATGGTTTTAGGCAAGTTACCGAAAGTCAGAACTCAGGATTCGATCTGATTAATTCTTCTCTGTACCATGGGTTCGCTCAGATTAATGGTTCTTTGAAGCAAGGGTTCGAGAAACTCTCTTACGATTTGAAAGAAGTTAAATCAGGGATTTCTGAATTGAATGCCACTTTTCACTGGGGTTTTAGCCAAGCCATCGCATCTCTCGGTCATATGAATGACTCCTTGACGGAACTCGTCAAGATTGCCAAAACACCTGTGCAGACTTTTGCGTTCAATCATTTTGAGATTGCGCTTGATGCATTTCGGCAAGAACTATATCAAGAATGTCTTGATGAATTACAGAAGGCAATATCCGGCGATAACACATCCGCCGGATACAAGCTGGAGTGGCGATTTCACCAAATGAAGGGAACCATCCATCTTGGTTTTGTTGGCAGTGATATGTCTCTGGTTGACCTTGCAAAAGCTGAGGAATCATTTTTATTGGCCGCACGGTACGGAAAGGCCGACTACCCCGAAGATGCAGCTCGTGCCTTTTTGTCTGCCGGATGGGCGGCGTATTGTCAAGGCAAGATGAAGGAGGCCCTATCTTATACTGAACAAACAATTACCCTTTTACCTCGTATGGGCGAGGCGCTTTTCCAGTCTGCTAAAGTACAGATGGCAATGGGGCAGGTTGATGCAGCACTTCCTGTGCTGTATAAGGCCATTGAAATTGACAGGTTCTATGCGTTTAAGGCGGCTGGAGACGGCGATTTCCAAAAATACAATGAACAATTATATGACTATTTGGAAGCGATTCGGAAGGAGAAATATAGCCAAATAATCGATTCTATAAACAAGGCCACTGCATACAAAAGCATTCTGTCACCGGTAGCGAAGCGACTTGACGCATATGTTTCTAAGATACAGGAAATGCCGCTATTCGATCTGTTGAATAGCGAGTATAAATTGAATAGTATAATACATGAAATAAATTCTATTCCTCCAGACCCACTTGAACATGTTATATTCAAAATCAAAGGGGTTGAAATAACTCACCAATCTGAGGAGGAATATCCTGTCGAAGAAATATACCAAGAGGATGAAGTCTATTCGGTTGAGGAAACCTATGCAGAAGAAGTGATTATCAGGCCAAAAGGACTGTTTCGTAAGGCTCTGACAGAAATGCAAACAAATACGCGCATGGTTAACAAGACTCGTATTGTCAATAAAGTTCGGATGATCAGCAAAAAACGGATGATTACAAGACAATTTCCCGGCAAGGATGTTGAGATTGTTTTTTGTCATGTGCCATCCGGGAAATTTCTGATGGGTATAAAAAGATTGAAGTCATAATAAGCAAGGATTATTTGATTGGCAAATATCCGGTGAAACAGGATCAGTGGGAAGCGGTTATGGGAGAGAATCCGAGTTGCTTCAAATTGGGACCTGATCATCCTGTGGAGCAAGTGTCATGGGAAGACTGCCAGCGGTTTATTGATAAACTGAATGGAATAGAGGGGGGCAAGTACCGGCTTCCGACTGAAGCTGAGTGGGAATTTGCTTGTAGAGCGTACTCCACAACAACGGTTTATTGTTATCACAAATACGGGTTCGGGGAGTATGCGTGGTACAACGACAATTCCAGGAATATAACCCATGAGGTGGGACTGAAAAAGCCGAATGCATGGGGGTTGCATGATATGCATGGAAATGTGTGGGAATGGTGTCAGGATTCGGATGGTGCCTTATTCACAGAGGAATCAACTGATCCAGATGGCGAATCAACAGGAAAATCTCGCATACTTCGTGGCGGCTCTTGGGACAGTTTTGCGAATTCCCCACAATTGACATCCCGGCTCAGTTTCCCCTCCGATGCGCGGCTCAAGATCAATGGCTTTCGCCTCGCCAGGACTCTTTAGTTTTATTGTTTGATGTTAATAGTTTTGAAAGAATACGGCAAACGGTGTAACAGTTGCGATGGGGGCTGCTGAGAACCGATCCTCTCACCTGCTCTGTTGAAAGCCTTTATGCCAAAACCCAGAGATATTGTATATGATATTGTCGGTAGAAACATAATTTTGACACAAACAGCAACGGAAGTTAAAAGGATGCACTTAAATACCAAAATATTCGCGGCAACCTCAACGGGTCTGTTGATCTTTGTGGGGTATTATTTCAGAATCCCGATCTGGAAAATGGGGATGAATACTTACAATGTTCTGACGGATCGGGAGGCCATAAAGTCCTATATTCTCTCATGGGGAATGGCCGCCCCGTTTGTTTTTACAGGGATTCAGATACTTCAGGTGGTGCTTGCACCCATTCCAGGAGAAGCAACCGGGTTTATTGGCGGGTTCCTGTTTGGTACCCTTAAAGGATTTTTATATTCCAGCATCGGCCTGACAGTCGGCTCCATGATAAATTTTGGAATCGGCCGGTTGCTTGGAAAACAGTTTATCCGAAAACTGATTCCGGCAAGCCAGATAAAACAGCTTGATAAGCTGGTTCACAGGCAAGGCGCCATTGTTCTGTTTATTTGTTTTTTGTTTCCCGGATTTCCGAAAGATTATCTGTGCCTGTTTCTGGGCATCAGCGATATTCCTTTCAAGCTTTTTTTGGTCATGACAACATTAGGCCGAATGCCCGGAACCTTGGCGCTCAGCGTTCAGGGTGCTTCCCTGTACCAGCAGCAGTATGTCCTGATGACCGTCATAATGGCGATATGTCTGATGTCCGCCTGGTTATCATATCGTTACAAGGACGATCTTTACAAATGGATGGATAAAATAAATGGCAAATCAAATTCTTGACCCATGAGGCAATTGATGGTACCAAAAGCCAGTGAGTTGAACGGTTACGATTTTTAAGTTTAAATACAGGAGATTCCTTTGGCATTCTGGAGCATTCGCGAAGAGCTAAGCCTGGCAAACCGCTTGAGAAGATCCTATTACGAGCTCTTGAGAGATGAGCTTGATCAGCAGATGATCCAGTATGGCCTGATTGATTCCTACAACAATTTTCACTTCAAAAAACTGGCCTTTCCCTTTGTGGAAAAACGGGAATTAAAGCCGCGCGCCCGTATTCCTGATGTTGAATACGAGTGCCAGAATACGTTTCTGGTCATTTTTGTAGAGGATACCATTCCGACATCCTGTAAGAAATATATCCGGTTTTTTGACGAAAACAAGACCACCAAAATCAATCTGCTGCAATCCAGGACGCTTCCGCTGTCCGACACCTTTGACCGGAATCAGAAATACATAGAGTCTGCTCATTTTGTCGATTTTTTAAGAATACTGCTGCCGGTGGATTACAGCCTTCTGATCCAGAGAGATCCGTCATCCCGTAACCGGGACCGGTACTGCGTGTCTCATTTTCATGTCCGGATTGACTGGCCAATTTCCGATGCTGCCGAAAACATGGCCCTGAACCTTCGCTATATTTCCAAAGACCTTTATGAAAAAGGCGATAAATACGCCGAGGACATTCAAAAGAAATTCTTTGAATATCATGGTCTTCCGGTAATGGCAGGCGGAAGACGGACCGCGGCGATCGTTGCAGCTCAGTACTTAAAGCGCATTCCCTGCATTACTACCGTCTATGTGGGCAGCAGCGAGTCCCGGTCTTTGATACGCATCTCCGAACGGGGAGTTTCCAAATATATCCTCTTAAAACTCACCAACGCAGAAATGGAATCTGTTGCTCAGACCCATGACCTTCCCCTCAATACTTTTTACAAGAATTATGTCGTCAACCAGGAAGAAGGATTCGGAATCTGTATTTTTCAGGCGGCCTATACCAATACCAACCAGGCCCGTCCCCCGGAAGACGGAAAACTTCGGGAGCTAAAGCCGGATCTTTACTGGCTGTCCGTTACCAACCAGCACATTCTTCCCAGGCCAGGAATATGGAAATACCCGCCGCTACCCATGAATGTGATCTATTCCTGATCCGCCGAGCAAACATGAGCCGAGCAACATGAGACTTATGACAAGTAACGGGTGACAACGGATTAACGCCGATATGCCATCATTTGTCGCATTTCGTAAACCAGCCTGAATGAGATTTACAGGGACAGCGGGGTAATCACCGACAACCTGAAAAAAGTTTAGGCAACTCACATGAAATAATATCCCAGATCGTGGTATTTTTAATTTACATGGATGAACTATAGTGGTCACCAAATTCCGGACAATAGTATAAGATGGTAACCTGCTATAAAAAGTAGCAGGCAATGAGTGAAAAAAATAGCAAGAATTTCAGCAGTCAGTTTAAAGCCAAGGTCGCGATTGATGCGATCCGAGA
>JBAXVB010000639.1:0-2561 GCA_037129415.1 Deltaproteobacteria bacterium | reverse complement strand
GGCTGGGAAGAGCTGGAGCTGGAAGTGGTTCGGGATGCCAAAAATCAGATGATTACCGTCTGCTTTATCGAGAATGTGGATGCCATGGGCATTCATACCGGCGACAGCTTTTGCACTGCCCCCATGTTGACCATCTCGCCAGATCTTCAGAAACGGCTTCAGGATTATTCTTACCGGATTGTCGAAGCCATTGAGGTCATCGGCGGCACCAATGTCCAGTTCGCCCATGATCCCAAGACCGGAAGGGTGGTGGTGATTGAGATCAACCCCAGAACCTCTCGATCTTCGGCCCTGGCTTCAAAAGCCACCGGATTTCCGATCGCCCAGGTGTCCTCGCTTCTGGCCGGAGGAATGACTCTGGATGAAATTCCTTACTGGAGAGACGGAACTCTTGAAAAATATACCCCATCCGGCGACTATGTGGTGGTCAAGTTCGCCAGATGGGCATTCGAAAAATTTCCCGGCGTCGAAGACAAGCTTGGCACCCAGATGCGGGCCGTGGGCGAGGTGATGAGCATAGGGAAGAATTACAAGGAAGCCTTTCAAAAAGCCATTCGTTCTCTTGAAATAGGTCGTTATGGACTGGGGTTCGCCAAGGATTTTCATCAGCAGCCCCTGAACAGCCTGATGGCTATGCTTGGAACGCCATCCAGCGAACGTCAGTTTATTCTCTACGAGGCGATTCGAAAAGGCGCAGATTTAAACACCCTTTACGAAAGAACGCACATCAAGCTCTGGTTCCTTCAGCAAATGAAGGAACTGGTGGAGTTTGAAAATGAAATCCTGAAGCACAAAGGAAAGGCTCTGCCGGATGATCTGCTGATCCGGGCTAAAAAGGATGGGTTCGCCGATAAATATCTGGCAAAAATTCTGGATATCCCCGAAGAGAAGCTACGCGCTCAGCGAAAAGCCGTTGGCATGGTCGAGGCATGGGAAGCGGTTCCAGTCAGCGGCGTGGAAAATGCCGCGTATTATTTTTCCACCTATAACGCACCGGATAGCGTGCCAGTCAGCAACCGAAGGAAGATCATGGTGCTTGGCGGCGGACCCAACCGCATCGGGCAGGGAATCGAATTTGACTATTGCTGCGTCCATGCCGCGCTGGCCATACGGGATGCCGGCTTTGAATCCATCATGGTCAACTGCAACCCCGAAACCGTATCCACAGATTACGACACCTCCGACAAGCTCTATTTTGAACCGCTGACGGTTGAAGATGTCCTCAGCATTTATGAAAAAGAGCGTCCTGAAGGTGTGATCGTCCAGTTCGGCGGACAGACTCCCCTGAACATTGCCGGCGAACTGGCGGCCGCCGGTGTGAAAATCCTGGGAACTAGCCCCGAAACCATTGATCTGGCCGAAGACCGGGAGCGTTTCAGCCAGATCATGCGACGGATGGCCATTCCTCAGCCCGAATCCGGATTGGCCAGAACCGCGGATGAGGCATTGGCCATTGCCGCAGCCATTAAATATCCGCTGATCGTGCGTCCTTCTTATGTTCTGGGCGGACGGGCCATGGAAATCGTTCATGATGAGGAAATGCTGCGGCATTATATGAAATTTGCAGTGGAGGTTTCGCCGGAGCGGCCCATCTACATAGATAAATTTCTCGACAATGCTATCGAGGCCGAGGCGGACGCCATAGCAGACGGCACAGATGCGTTTGTTCCTGCGGTTATGGAGCATATCGAGCTGGCCGGCATTCACTCGGGTGATTCAGCATGCGTCATTCCCACGATAGGCATTCCGACCAAGCATGTGGAAACCATCCGGGAATATACCCGTAAAATCGCATCGGAGCTTGGAGTCGTGGGGCTGATGAATATTCAGTACGCGATTTTCTATAACACGGTTTATGTGCTGGAGGCCAATCCAAGAGCCTCCCGAACCGTGCCGATCGTCTCCAAAGTCTGCAACATTTCCATGGCTCGAATCGCTACCGAAATCATTCTGGGGAAAAAACTCTCCGATCTTCATTTGACGCCCGCCGTTATTCCCCATTTCGGTGTCAAGGAAGCAGTGTTTCCGTTTAACATGTTTCCGGAAGTGGATCCGGTTCTGGGACCGGAAATGCGGTCAACCGGCGAGGTGCTGGGGCTTTCACGGAATTTTGGCCGGGCTTTTTTCAAGGCTCAGGAAGCAACACAGACGTCGCTGCCGCTGGAAGGCGGGGTGTTGTTTACGGTTTCGGACCTGGATAAGAGCGCAGCCCTTGAGCCTGCCCGCCTTTTCCGCGATATGGGATTCCGGATTATGACTACCCGCGGCACCCATGAATTTTTTGAGCGCAACGGCATTGCATCCGAAGAGGTTAAAAAACTTGGGTATGGCAGACCGGATCTTGTGGATGCTGTCAAAAACGGCGAGGTGAATCTGATTATCAACACCCCCAGCGGAAGGCGAAGTTCAGAAGACGGCAGTTATATCCGAAAAGCCGCGATCAAATACAAAACGCCGTATATCACCACCACTGCTGCCGCCATTGCAGCCGCAAAAGGCATAGCAGCACGCCGGGAAGGACCGCCTCAGATCAGGTCCCTTCAGGAATATCATGCGGCAAT
>JBAXVB010000638.1:0-2588 GCA_037129415.1 Deltaproteobacteria bacterium | reverse complement strand
TCCTGGTCGATGTGATCCGGAAGAAAAGCCGGATTTACTTTGTGGATATCCTGGGGATAAGGAACAAGCCAGGGAGTTCAACCTGGACCGCATTCAGCGTTTTTGCTATCGTACCAGGTATTTCACGGATTCCGGTATCATCGGGACCAAAGCATATGTGGCTCATCACTCAAATACCGGAATTACCCCTGTCCAGGCAACGTAGGTGGGTTGCTACCGCAAGTACTTGAGATTAAAACTGTCCCGCCTTATGTGGGTAGCCGATCATTCTTGCTTGCGACCTGTCACGAAACCACCCTAAATCCATGTCTCAGAGCTACCTTGGTAAACATCTGCGCCAACCCGGCGCCCAGACTGAAAATCGATCCGATATCAAGGTTTTTATCGGCGCTCTGGTCAAAAAACACATTGAGGCTGGATTGCATCCCCTCTTCCGGTAACCAGTAACACACCATGATGGGCAGCTTGGGCAGAGGATAGAGTACGACGGAGATATCCGACTGGAATTGGGGGTCAACCTGTTTGCCGCCAAACATTTGCACCACATCGTCAAAGAGTTCCGTGTAGCTATCCGCCACCTGTTTCATCTGTTCCTGGCAACGCTTTTGAAACAGCGGATACAGCTCCCTTCCGCCCGTGAGCTCTCGAAAAGAACGCCAGCGGCCAGTGGGATCAATGCCTTTTCCGTACAAAACATAATTGAAAAATGGGGCCGTCACCCACGGATTGACATGAATGTCGGTTGAAATACCGCCACTCCGGGTGATACCGAAATCTTTGCCCATCACCTTGATGATCAGCCTGTCGTTTTCATATCTTCCACCGGTGCGCACAGTTGCCGCCTGCAGATCGATGTCCTTTATCAAACTTTTGAGATGCTCCAGATAATCATCCCGATTTTGTTCCACAACATCCAGGTTTTGGGAAGTGTCGGAATAGGCTTCGATGACATGCCGATCCAGTCTGGGGCATTCCGACAGCGGGCGATGGCCCATAAACACGGCTCCAGCAAAGGCCATACAGGTTTTTTCGCCGCACTGCCTGCAGTTGGACTTTTCCAGAAGCTGAAAAATGGTCATGGCGTTTTGGGGTTTTGGCATAATTGCATCCTTCCTGTTCTCTTTACAGCCAAAAATGCTGGGAAAAAGGGTGCAGGATGCAGGTTTTTTTTCCTGCCCCTTGATCCCTGCTCCTGCACCTCGTTTATTGTCATCTATGCAACTGGGGACGGTTAACAACATCTATCCATGTACTTGTCTTGGCGACGACTTCGAAAGGGAATGAGTTGCTGGGCGTACCTTCCCAGTTATAGACGACGAGGGGGCCGGAAGTGGCGCAGTGCGGCACCCTCACGGTCACGGAATCGTTGGTGATGCTTATGATATTCGCAGCAGGAACATCATTAAAGGTCACTCCTGCCAGCCTCCGATACGAGCCGAAGTTCGTTCCGCTGATGGTGACCAAAGACCCGCCATCCTGCGTGGTACATCCTGTAATAACCGGAGCATCAGACTCACCGTCCATCGTCATGATAAAACAGTATTCAACGTACTGTTTCACATATGCGTAGCTGAGCCAGATATACCCGTGCATGTCGCCGTTCCAGCGCGGCCCTTCGGAGTTCACCATCAGGAAGCCACCCCGATGGTCCGCGTCTTTTCCGGAGGGATTGATGTTATCGTTGTAGCCGCAGATGGCCACCGCGTGTCCGGGGGAGTAATGATAATTGGGGTCGATGACATCGTAGAAGACAGTGGGAGGCCCGTCGCATCGGCTACCCCCCGGAAACTGGGGTGCGTTTGGGTCAATAGCCACGCTCAGGACATGTCCATCCGCCAGCCATGCCTTGGCGTTATTGATTGGATTTGGCCGCGCGTATGGCGGCAGCTCAATCGCTTGCGCGGCGCCGCCATTGTGATCCCACAGGGCGGCGTAGCCGCTAATCTTGTACGGTTTTGCGGCTTCGAGCTGGGCGTTGGTGGGCTGATTCAGGATGTTCTGGTTGTATTGCATCTCGGCGGTATCGACACAGCCAAGCTCCATCAGTAATTCATACGAATTTGGCGGGTAGCCCCCTCCGCCCTGGTGGAAGATGAAGGCAACACTGAACTGGTGTTCCGGGTTCGTCAGGTCCCACGATGGATGCTTGAAGTGTTTCACATACTGGGTCATCTGGTAGTAAACACTGGCAAAGGTGACGCAGCTCTGCGACCAGACATCTCCCTGGTCGCCGACAGGGGGCATCTCGCTCCGGAGATCGACCGACTGGGGAAGTGTTGTTCCGTACAACCTGGATGGATGGGCGACGGGCGTAAGCTCATCATCTCCGGACCGGCTCGTGGTCTGGGCGATAGCTTCAGACGTAAAGCAGGGCATAAAGAAAATCACCGCCAGGAACAGACATGTTCCGACGATGGAAATGCACCCAGCGATCTGATTCCGCGATAACTTTTTCATAAATCATTGCTCCTTGTTTAATTGATTAGGACTGAACCGTTTAAGATACGGAGTCTGTAATAATGATAAATTGACATCAAGGCAATATGAATTAAGGTTACCCCCAAAGTCAAGACAGATTTTCGATATAG
>JBAXVB010000637.1:0-2593 GCA_037129415.1 Deltaproteobacteria bacterium | reverse complement strand
TCATCATCTCCCAAGTGTGGTGGAGAGAGAAAAATGTGAGGCGCTACATCACTTTCTCGCTCTTTTTTTCAATGGGAATGAAGACCAGAATGCCTTCCATTTGGCCTATGGCTGCCAATCTTTTGTCAGAACAGACAAATGTATCGGTCGTGTCACAATAGGTGGAAAAGAAACCAAGTTGCAGGCTGTCTAGTGTTCTGATGGAGCGGGTTTTTCCATATTGCTTTACAAACCTTGAAGCCTCTTCGAAAACAAAGGGCGAAAAGGGCAACAATTCATACCGGATATCTATATCCTCCTGAAACTTCAGCAACAATTCTTCCAGAGAACTCGAATTGATTTCCTTCTCCCGATATCTGCGATGAATGGTTGAAAGAAACTCCAAAGCGGCCAATTCGGAGATACAAATTATAGCATCCCCCTTGTACAATTCAAGAGCATGAGTTGAACCCTCTTCTGGATGATACATCTTGGTAAGGGAAGATGTATCCAGATAGTATTTCATAGCCTTTCTTCTCTGTCCTCCATGACTGCTTCCGCCCAACTGCTTTTAGATGTCAATGTCATTTCGCGAATTCTGTCGATTGAAACAGCCTTTTGCAGGGACTTGGGGGATTTTATGAGTTCCAATATCCTGATTTGCCCATAAAGGATATTCAGTTCCTTTTCACCCATTTTGCTGATTGAATCGATTATCTTCTCTTTTACCTTCATGTTTGGCCCCTTGATTTCTTTGCGCCTTAGCGTCTTTGCGTTAGACTTTTTGCCGGAACGTCGGCCACCACCGCGTCATCCGTCACATCCCGATTCACAAAACTATGCGCCCCAACCACAGCATTCTCGCCGACCGTCACCCCCGGCATAATCGTGGATTGACTGCCGACTTTACAGTTCTTCTTCAACACCACCGGCCCGGTTTTATCGTCAATAGTCGAAACCGAATAAATGGAACAATGCGACCCAATCTGGGGCTAGCAAATAAGCCGGGACAATTTTAATCTCAAGTACTTACGGTGGCAACCCACCTACATTGCCTGGACAGAGGCAATTCCGGCATTTGAGTGATGAGCCGCATCGAAAGTGTCCCGGTTTATTTGGTAGCCGAGGCGATGGGTCGCTTCAGGATTTGCCTTTATCGCATCGATGATGGGTGATATCGGTTCATCGCGGATTAGTGGGGAAACCATACCCTGCAAACAGTCGCAGCTTGAAGTTTTCAAAGTTTCTGTAGCCGAATGCAGTTCGGATAATATTTCTGATTGCCCCATTTAGCCCCTCTACAAAACCATTTGTCGTATTTTCGATGAAGTAATTCAGGATTTCGTTCCACCAGTTTTTCAGAGTTGTCAGGAACTTACTCAGATATCGGAGATGATCAATACAAACTGTTTATGCCTTTTTTTCAATGATATCTCATCAATGCCTAAAACGCGAGTTAGATGATCACCCGGACAGTTCAGCTTCAGCTTAGCCCAACGGTTGAAAATGTCTCGTACTGTCTGATTGACTCAGCCCCAGACTCCTGGCTGCTGCCTTCTTGTTGCTTGACAGGCTTAATTCATAGACATGGTACTCAAAAGCTCTCGTTTGTCTGCGATGGCTGTCCACAAATGGCAGTTCTTCCGTGAATGGTTTCCCACATTGTTCACAGTCAAAACGACGACTCATAAAATGAAGAAACGTCTTCTTTCCCCATATGTCCAAATGGCGAACGCATCGTTTATCCTCTTCATGGATGTCAGTACAAAAGTTACCGCATCGAGGACACATGGCAACATCTTCTTGATGATCAGCCCGGCAAACGCGCCGCCCAGCAGAATGCTCCCGATGTCGCCCATGAACACTCTGGCTTTGGGCATATTGAGCGTTTGAACCCCCACCCCAACCCTCCCCCACTGGGAGAGGGAGCATAAGGAAAGTACGGATTATGCCCTTTCGCAGTATAGCCAGACGCAACTGGGCAGAAAGCTTGATGCGATCCCCCCAGAACGCCACCACAGCCATGATACCGATAGGCAGCCAGAAACTGACCGGAAGGCCTAAAACACCGGCGGACATCAAAAATACCAAAAAAAATGCCGATCGCCCCGCCTTTGGGTGTCGGCATACAATGTGAACTTCGTCCATTCGGGCAGTCCACCAGCCATATAAAGCCCAGCCAATCTCATATCTTTACCCTTTTGGAGCTTGAAACGTGAAAGCGTGAAGTCGGTTAGCCTTTTATCTTACTCTGACCCTTATTCTTCCCCAAAAATATCCTCAATAGTATTGGCCGTTAAAATCTTCTCAGCCCACCCTTCAATGATCCTAAAGTTGGCAGCCTGAATCATGGTGTGATATTTTGAGGGAAAACTACCAAATTTCAATTTTAGTTGCTTTGTCAACAAATTGACCTGACCTTCTTTCTTGCCTTCTTTTTTGGCCTTTTCAGTACTTTCCCGCCTTATTTCTTCCGCCCATTTGGCAACGTTTTCAACTAACATGGTTTTCGCCTCCTGCAAATTTTCGATTCGTGGGATTTCGTCTGAGGCATCCGGGCAAAGCACCCTGCGAAACCATACAATAAATGCCCGTACCAGGTGCTGTTGTTCCG
>JBAXVB010000636.1:0-2597 GCA_037129415.1 Deltaproteobacteria bacterium | reverse complement strand
ACAAGCTCTGGGTTGAAATTAACAAAATCGAGGAGGAAGGGAAAATGCCCTATATAAGCAGCGTGGAACGTATTGGATATCGACGGGGATTGGATGAAGGAGAAATTAAAGGAAGAAAAGAATACATTGGATTGGGTCTGAGCCTTAAGTTCGGCGATGATGCATCATTTCTGATGGCGTCGATCAGCGAAATTCAGGATCCGGACAGACTGTCAATGATCATGAACGCCATCTTTACAGCATGCAGCATTGAGGAAATTCGACAACTGGTTGGTGGTAAACACGGTACGGCATGAAAGTGATGGTCTCAACCCGGATGCAACTCGGCAGGCACTCTTTCGCCTCCTCTGTTATGCAGCCGTATTTTTTGTCATTGTCAGCCACTACCGCACCAAGGATCAAGTATATTCCCTGGTAAAGACGATTCTCTTCATGGGCTGTTTCCTGGTTGTTTTCGCAATTTTGAGCAAATAGCCATACTCATTGATATGATACTCGAAAGCTTTATAATCAAATGACCGGCAAATACAAAAAACTGCTCTTCCGTCCTCTGCTTTTAACCGTCATCAGCCTTTTGTCCTCCGTCCTCTGCCTTTCTTTCCCCATCCGGGACCTTGTAGCCGACTATTACTACTTATTGTTCGTTCAACATCTCAGAGGTTTGGTTAATTCCGCTATACCGCTGTAAATTGTGGCATCCACGCCCAGCAGTTTCAAGATTTTGGTTTGCAGATGCGATAGCCTACTTTGCGGCCGTCGACGCGCTGCAAAAAGCCGCTGCTATCGCCCCATCGCGTGCTCTCTACCAGAGCGCCCTTGCGGACCTTTATAGCAGGCTCGGGAAATGGTCGGAGGTCATGCAGTCCCTGAACGCCGCCATACCGGACAACGCCATTTCGCCCGCTGAAGGATCAGACAAGGCGCTTTTTCACCTCCAGCGGGCAGTCGCGCTTGAACCCACCCAACCCGATGTTCACCTGGCCCTCGGGCAGCTTTACGATAGCCGGGGCGAACCAGGGCCTGCATCCGAAGAGCTCAATAAAGCGGCAAGCGCTTTTCCGGTGAACGCCCCGCTGAGATATGCCATCGCCCTACATTACCTCACTTCCTGAAGGAAGGGAGACGCACTGGAGCAGGCGCGAGTGCTGGCAAAAATCGATGACAGTTACATCCTTGCGGATTCGGTAAAAAAAGCATATACTGCGAACCGGCATAATTTTACGTTTTTGGTCCCCCACCCCAACCCTCCCCCGCTGGGAGAGGGAGTTTATGAAAAGCGCAGATTATGCCGGTTCGCAGTATATATACTTGAAAGGCAACCGCCTGAATATATTTCCAGACTGACAAACAGTTATCTTTACGGAGCCCTGGAAATCGCCTGGAGAGTTTCAGTTGACCCCGAAGTGGTAAAGGGCATTGCCCCCGACACCCCGGACGCGGCTCCGGTGGTCCAGTGGTTCATAAATAGTAAGTAAATTAGTAATTTGTCTACTATTCAATGGTGTAATTCAAGGGGCGGAGCTATATATAATATCGGTATTGAAAAGTAAAAAGGCTAAAATATATTGCCCCTGTCAAGTTACAGGCCTTTATGGGTTCTCTGGCTGTTTGGGTGAAGGAATGGTGATGATTAAGGAGGTGCTATGGAACGGATCTTTAAAATACATGTTGAGAAACTACCGGAGGGCTTTTATCTTGCCACCTCTGATGAGATCCAGGGTCTTGTCGCCCAGGGTCGAACTGTCGCAGAGACGATGGAGATAGCCCGAGATGTTGCCCGCAGATTGTTGGAGGCTCAGAAAGAGCGAAAGGGAAGCCTAAATCGGCGGCCCCTTAAAAAAAACTTTGATATGCAGTTGGTCGTTGGCAACTGATATGGGGCGGTTGTCAGGGTTCAGATACCGTGAAGTGACCAAGCGTCTTAAGGGTAGAGGATTCGTCTTCGACCGGCAAGCCGCAGGCAGCCATGAAATCTGGTTTAATTCGGAAACAAACTATTATACGACAATACCGAATCATTCTGGAGAGATGCCGGAAGGTACCTTGAGAGCAGTCTTAAAACAAGCGGGAATAGAACCGGAAGATTTCCTAAATATATGAGGTCACCCTGCGTGCCTCCCTGAAATGAGAAGGCTCATCCAGATCCCCCGGTTGGTATCCCAGACAGCGGCATTGAAAGAATATCACAGGGAGAACGATCTGTCTTCCGTCATCCGTCATCTGATTACCCCGGTTCGGTGCTCTTGAACCGAAAAGGTTTCAGACCGAAAGAATTTGCATGAAACCAAACTTTTCTCGAAAGGCAATCACTTGCTTTATGAACCGGATGGGAAATTAATCGTTCGGGCGCTGTGCAAAAAAATGAGGTAACAGTATGATTGTTAAATATATTGATCGAGCCATGAGTAAAGCTGTTTACGATAAGTTAGACGATGGATCTTTTTCTGGAAAGATTTCACAATGTCCGGGGTAATTGCTTTTGGAGAAACCCTCTATCAGTGTGAGCAGGAGCTAAAGGCTTCTCTTGAAGGATGGCTGATCGTTGTGGCGGATGACAAAAAAACTGCCCCGCTTCAAGACTTTGTTGCCGGAGTACC
>JBAXVB010000635.1:0-2601 GCA_037129415.1 Deltaproteobacteria bacterium | reverse complement strand
ACAAAATGCGGATAAGCCTGCGAGCGCCACAACCGACATTTCGGCAAGAAATATTTATATTGCGGGAAGATCAAATAAGATATTGAAAAGCCGATCATGTTCGAATATAAAACATCTGTTTTATTTGATGTTTTACAAACATAATCAGGAGGAGGTAGGAAATGGGACAGAAAATTCTGGTTGCACTTGATGATTCTATGAACGCGATGCGGACAATTGAGTTTATTACCAAAACGTTTTCACCATCTGAAAACGACATTACCCTTTTCGGCGTTCTTCCCGATGCCGCCGCATTTTGCGACATGAACAGTCCTGAACTGACCCCGTATTTTCTTTCACAGCAAAGCAGTTTCTGCGAGATTGAAGAGCGAAAGAAACAATTAGTCGATCAAGCCCTGCAACAGGCAAAGGATATTCTGGTAAAGGCCGGTTTCGACAAAGATTGTATTCACCTGAAAGTTCAGGTAAAGAAAAAGGGGATAGCCAGGGACATCATTGAAGAAGCCCATTGCGGATATTCCATTATCGTTATGGGAAGAAGAGGCCTTTCCGGAATCAAGGAGTTTTTGCTGGGAAGTGTGTCTCAAAAAGTCATTCATGGCGTGAAGGACATATCAGTGCTTATCGTGAACTGATATTTTGGGCACCTCGCGGTTACAGGCCTTACAGATGATATCGATAAGATCGTCAAGATCGCATGGCTTGGTGAGATAATCAAAAGCCCCGAATCTGACGCCTTCCCGTGCGGCAGTCTCCGATCCATGGCCGGTCAGCATGATGACCGGCATCGTCGGGTCCATTTTTTTGAATATTTTCAAAACCTCAATACCATCCATATCTTCCATTTTAAGGTCTATAACAGCGCAGTCGAAGCGATGGCTGCGAAGGGTCTGAATGGCATTGTTTCCGTTGGTGGCGGTGATCGTGTCGATGTTTCTTTTTGCCATTCTTTTGGCGAGTACGCTGACATAGCCGGCTTCATCATCTACAAGAAGCAGCTTGATCGGAGTATCTTGACTCATTTCTTTGTCAGGCATCATCTGTTCCCCTGATTGATCATGGCGTTGTAAGGGCAACCGGCCGGTTGCCCCCTACTGATTATTGATGATTATGGTTTTCGCACTTTGGCGCTGGCAGATGAACATGAAAAGTGGCGCCCATTCCCACGCTGCTGTCAATAGTGATATCGCCACCCATTTTTTTGATGAGTCCGTAACAGATTGAAAGTCCCAAGCCCGTTCCCTTCCCGACAGGTTTGGTGGTAAAGAAAGGGTCGAAAATTCGATTCATCACCGCATTCGGAATCCCCTGTCCGGTATCGGCCACATCAATTGTTACGTACTTGCCGTTCAGCCTGCTGGTGATTTTGATGCTACCCCCTCCCGATCCAATGGCATAGATGGCGTTGTTGATGAGATTCAGAAATACCTGCTGCATTTCCGATGGCGATGCCGCCACTTTTGGAAGTTCCGGATCCAACTGAGTGACAATTTTGACGTTGCTGTATTTGGCCACTTGTCCTGAGATGCTGACGATTTCCTCAATAATGTCGTTGATCAGAACTTCATGCACCCTGCCATCGGTTTTTCTGGCAAAGTTGAGCAATTTGTGGGTGATTTCCTTGCATCTGCCGCCCTGGGTTTTAATCTGATTCAGGGCTCGGCGGAATTCTTCCAGGTTCTGGCACTGTACTAGGTCTTCTTCATCCAGCAGATCGCCGATCCAGCCAGCCTCTTCGACCATGATGGCGATCGGATTGTTGATTTCATGGGCAATGCCCGAGGCAAGTTCTCCCACGGAAGCCAGCTTTCCGGCTTCGATAACCTTCTCGTTCATCATCTCCTTGTCCTGATCGGCTTTTTTAATATACTCGACCATTTTTCTGGAAAGCAGAAACGCCATTACGATTATACCGATGGCGCCGATAACCAGGATGATGATGGACAGGTTCAGAGTTTGATTGAGATCGGAAAAAGCGTCTGCGTCCTCCTGCTGGTAAACCAGAATCCATTCCTCGTCTTTCAGCTGCGTTGTAAGATAAATAAGATTCTTGCCCGCATAATTGACATTGCCTACCGATATCCCCTTGTCGCCATGGGGTTTTTTCTGGGCAGTATCCATCCCGATGTTGTCTGGCTCGACGGGTTTGTTAACTTCTGCTGCATTATGGAGCTGTTGACTTCCGAGAAATCTCTGCTGAAACTCAAGCATCAGCTTGGGTTCCAAACGTGGTTTTGTCTGAAATTCACCGGCTTTGTTGATGATGAAGGCCAAACCGGTTTCACCGATGTGTACGCTTTCCACCAGCGCATTGAATACCTCGAAATCGATTGTGGCCCGAAGAATCCAGTCCTTACCCTCATGTTTTTGTTTGACCGTGATGATAAAATGAGGTTGTCTGCGAAGACCCAGAAACACATCGCTTATGTAATAATTTTGTTTGATGGCTTTTTTGAACCATTCTGTCTGACTATAATCGGCCATTTCAAGTTTGAAGGCTCCTGCGTAGGCTACCTGGATGCCCCGGTCATCCACCACCCCAAGATCGACAAACACCCCACCATAAGATTTTTGCAGGATGGCCAGTTTCTGGTCCAGAAA
>JBAXVB010000634.1:0-2606 GCA_037129415.1 Deltaproteobacteria bacterium | reverse complement strand
TCTCTCACTACCGCAAGATTCGGTCGCTCACAGAGTATGTACTCGTTGCCCAGGACCGGTGCAGCGTCGAGCGATTTATTCGGCAGGATAATCAATGGATATTCTCTGAAGCTACCAATCTTACTGATGTGGTTCACTTGTATTCAATTCAATGCGACCTCTTGCTGGGCGACATATACGATAAAGTCATTTTCTTGAGCAATATCGAAGATGAGACCGGATAACTTAAGACAAGATGGGTGCATTTCCGTAATTTCGGTACAACTGAATTTAAGGGAATGAACACCGGGGATCCTTTGCTGGTCAGAAAGCGTATTGAGTTTCTGGACGTGGATATGAAGAAACACTACTGGTTTGAGGAGAAGCAGATATTTCCGGCTTTGCTTACATTGTGGAAATTGTGGAAATGGATGGCCGGCGAATCATCGCGCCTCCCCGGGAAATTCAGGAGGTGCGCAACGCCATTGCCGCCTACGACAGTTTCACACAGTGGCGGCCAGAGAATGAATCAAACTTGCTGGAAGCGCACCGAATCCTGATGACAGGCAACCATTGCCAGGTTATCCAATAATTTGAAGGAACAAAATTATTTTATGCATGTATTGTTCGTTAATCCAGATTCTTCAGCAAAGGCCTATCAGGGGCTGGCAAAAACCTACTCAGCCATAGAACCGCCAACGTGGGCATTGCTGTTGGCAGAATCCTGCCGTTCAAAAGGGTTTGGCTATTGTCACAAAATTCAGTTGGATTCTGCTCATTGCAAGAGACAATGGTATAGACGGACTACCTGGTCGGGTAGAGTTGACTTTTTTGCCAGTTTCCGAAATCCCGGCAATACGCGATCCGTGTCGGCCTTTGACTCAGCAGTGTCGTCGAATGATATATTACCGATTCCGGCGAACAATTCTTCAAGACTCGCCTTACCATCAAGAAGGATATCCATATACTTGGGATTATCCAGATTTTTTATCAGCGGTGTATCGGAAAGCATAGTTTGAAGAACCCGTTGCATTGAGTTGTTGCCAGTTTTTCGGCGATGTTTTCTTCGGATTTCCCGGAAGAACTGCTCAAGAATATTGTTGGTACGTTGCGGATAAACGATGCTCTTGCCACTTGGGGTATCTACTTCAATTGGGTCGGCAAAGAGCTTATCCCCATATTTGTCTATCTGCTCAGCCATTTTACTGCTGAGTGCATCGGCTGATAATCTGGGTTCGAGTTCGCATCTAAATAATTCGTGGCATTGCCAGGCGGTGTCCATGAGCCAGATAACAAATGAATTTATGCCCCAGATAATCGATCTCTGATGCGCTCAGTCGTACACCACGATCAACCAGTTCGATTCGGACTTCTTCGGCTGTGCGATATCAGTGAAACAGGGCTTTGCCCACAAATACCAGAACGTCATAGGCAACATTACAACGACTGGCAACCAGTTGCAGCAGGGTTTTGGAATCATATACGTGGCAAGAACATTCATTCTGTTCTGGGGCAAACCGGATTATCGGCATTTTCGGAAACAATACATAAGGCAATATTTCCTGGGATAGACGTTTCAGGCTGTCTGTCAATGCCTGCCAAGCCCTTGCCCCACAGTTTGAATCGTTTTTTTTAGACCATGCTTTTCGAAGAGGTTTTGGATCATCGTCACATTGAACATAACATGCTTTCTGCGCGAAATAGCTTTGGACAAATCCGCAAAGCTGGATTGGGGGCTCCGGATAAACTCTGCCAAAATCAGTACCGCAATTTCCGCAGGCAGTTGAACTGCAGGCGAAATCTGCATGCACTGGCGCTGGATAGCCGCTGTTTCTGTATCGATAGCCAGATAAACGTGTGATCGCCCCATCTTCTGTCGCTGAAGTCTGCCCTGTCGGCATAACTGAACCAATATGGAATGACAGCGGCAGCGCATTATTTCGCCAAGACGTTCTGCTGTCATGCCGGAAGGACTGCACTGTGCCAGATGGATGAGGGTGCTTGTCAGACTGCCAATTTTCGAAAAACCGATATCGTTGTAGAACCACAGGTCGTCTTTGTTGAACTGGGGTATTGAACGTAGGGTATACCAACCGCCATTGTGGGTGAAACTGCTGTAATAACCAGTTTGAACCAAAAAACGACGAACTGATGGGATCGAATAGCGCAATTGGGCAGCAAGCGGTTCGATCATCCAGCATGGCTGTTCTGCGAACAGAGAAATGAGGAGTTGTTCTGTCTGGATAGCGTCTGTCATAATGCGCTCCTGATAAAGTATTGCATTTTGATGTACTAAAAGCGATATTATGCATTACTTTATCATGAACTAAAGAAATTGACAACGATTTTAGGAATGCTATCTTTTCAGGGTAAACATATTTTAGACAAAATGATTTCAATGTGTTATTCAATTTATAAGTATTATTAGCGCGTTCTGTACATTATAGACTAATATCATAAAAACGAGAAAGTGTAGCACATTGCGATGGATAACTCACTGATATTATAAAATCCAACTGACATTTGGAACTATAGCAATTTTTTATAGCCTGTTCTGATGGTGGTTTTTCACTCACTTATCAGAACAGGCTATTTTATTTTTAAACCCTGTTTTTTTATTCGGAGCT
>JBAXVB010000633.1:0-2608 GCA_037129415.1 Deltaproteobacteria bacterium | reverse complement strand
TTTCCGGAAACATCCTCAAGAAGGTTCATGATATGGTCACTGGACACCCTGCTGGTGATTCCGTCCAGAGCCTCAATGAACACACGTATTTCTTCAGCCAGCGCATCATCGGTCTGCATCACGAAACTGCCGTTTTGGACGTTTTTATAAAGAGAAACCCGGTCCGGAACCCGCAGGCTTCTCAGACGGATAAAATGCGGATTAATCTGATTCAGCACTTGAGCAGTCTCTATCGCATGTTCCCGCCATAAAGCCTGCCCGCCAAGCCCCGGCATGACATATTCCGACACTTCCATTCCGGCATCAATGAGTTTTCGTCCGGCCTCGACATGAACGGCTGCGCTCACACCTTTTTTCATGAAACGCAGCAGCGGATCATATCCGGTTTCAAGACCGATATGCACACGATTCAGGCCGGCTTTTCGAATTCGTTTGAGCGATTCCAATGATTTTCTGGAAACGGTTTTGGATCTGGAATAGGTCGTGACTCGGCTGATCTTCGGGAATTTTTCCCTCAGGAAGGTCAAAACTGCTACCAGATCATCGGTTTTCATGATCAGGCTATCAGCATCCTGAAGAAAACATGCAGATGTGCCGTAGTACATCCAGACCGCCATTCCACGGTAACACTGGCTGAATCCGGAATCCCTCGCAATATGGGAAATCACAGCATCATCCACTGCGCCATTTCTACCCAATTTGTGGGAAAGCATCTGAATATCGTCTGCAATGCTTCGCGCCGTCTGAATATCCTCTTGAATTTCATCAATGGTTCGAAGGGAGAATTTGCGATCCTTATACACCGGACAAAACAGGCACTGATTCCAGGGGCAGTTACGGGTAAGGCGAAGCAGCAAACTATGGGCTTCATTAGGGGGACGGATAGGTCCCTGTTCAAAACTGGAGGCTCTTACATTCATATTTTTGTTCCTGTGTCCTTAGAGAATGGCAGTCAATCATCTATGACTGAAAGACGGCCGTGTAGAGCAGGGTAACCATGCCTGCCAGAAAGAAATGAGATTCCACCAGAAATTCCAGACGGATGCCCGGAAGCATGAATCCATTTTCATGCATGTTGATCAGCGCCAACATGGCCGCCGGACAGACGGATAGACCTAATCCCAGGGTGGGAATAATTCCTGCCAGGCTTGAAGAAATGATAAGAACAACCCATATTCCCAAGACTGTTTTCAGAATGCGAATGGATTTTTTTTCTCCCATAAGAATGGGAATGGTTTCTTTGCCGACAATCCGGTCTCCCTGCATATCCAGAATATCAAAAAAAGCTGTTCGGGCAAATGCCAGCCCCGTGGCCCAGAAAAACACCAGGGTTGTTTTCATGCTAACTGGACTGCCGGTGGAAATGGCCGGTAAAACCGATGTCACCAATCCCCACGCAACCGCGATCAAAATGGTTTTGGAGCCGGAAATATCCCTTATCCGTGAGTATTTTCCAATGAGCAGCGTACCAGGGATCAGTTTGATGTTGTAAGAAAGCCCCAGAATACTCATCATCAGAAGCACAATAAAAGTGGTTATGCTCTGGGAATACGCAATTAGCAGTCCCGAGGCCCCCGAAGCCATTGCAAGACATATCAAAAATCGTTTATGACCGCGGTAAAAAGCCTCCCGCTCCGGGTCATTATAACGGTCTGCCTTCAAGCCCGTCAGATTGTTCAAGGTATGCATCGACAGCACATAGAGCATGGATATCCATACATGGGGCAGAAAATCGCTGATCCCCATCAGCACCGCACATGCGTAACTCAAACACCCAGCGCCCGCAGCGACAATAACATTGGTCAGGAGCAAAGCCTGCTGAATGGAAAAAACGATTTTTTGAATCCCGGCGCTATTCTTATACGGCAGTCTTTCCACTGTCCTGACCACCCGATTTATGATCCAGTTGGGGGTTGATGCGCCTGCGGTAATGCCGATGGTTTCAGCAGCAGATAGCGCCCTGACATCAAGATCGGATTCGGTTTCGATATGAAAGGTTGCAACACCGGACTGACCTGCGATTTCTGCAAGCCGCTGAGTATTGCCGCTGTTTTTGCCCCCGACAACGATCAACGCATCCACCATTTCCGCCATTTTCTGAACTTCGGCCTGGCGCTGTGCTGTTGAATCGCAAATGGTATGAAAGCATAAGTAGTCTGGATGGCGCGTCTGCGCCCAGTTTTTGACAGATTCAAACAGACGGGTGCTAAGTGTCGTCTGGGCGACCAGAATGGCCTTGTCAAAATCTGGCAGAGCTTCAAGCTCTTCAATGCTTCCTGCAATATAACCATTATCCGAGGCAAATCCCATCAGCCCTACAACCTCAGGATGGTCCCGGTCCCCGATGATGATGGATGCGTATCCCTGCCGGGCATGTTTCCTGATAATCGTCTGAACCTTAATCACTCTGGGGCAGGTCGCATCTATTACTGTAAAGCCGGCCTTCTTCAGATCCTTTTTGATGGCGGGCGGCACCCCGTGGGCGCGGATCAGAACGGTTCCCTCTCCGGATTCAGGGATATTCTGCATGATGTGAACACCTTTTTCATCCAGAAGGTCAAGCACCTGAGGATTGTGGATCAAGGGACCATGAGTGAAAATGGGGCCG
>JBAXVB010000632.1:0-2618 GCA_037129415.1 Deltaproteobacteria bacterium | reverse complement strand
AAATACCGTGCCGAGGCGGATGAACTCTATTTGATCGGCGTGGAATTCAATCGCAAGGATCGCAATATCGCCAGGTTTGAATACGAAAAGGTGGAGCGATAAATGGTATAACTCGATTATCAAGTGTTACTGCCGTGAAAATTCGATTGTCCCCAATTATACAACCAGCGGTTTAGACCTGACAGACAAGGAAATCCGTGCAACGGCAAAATATGTCGGAGCGGTCGCAGTTTCTTTTTATCGGCATAAACATACCTTTGAAGCCCTCAATAAATTTATCGACCAAGGCGTTAAGACCAACATTCATTATGTGTTATCAAAAAATTCCATTGCTGAAGCAATTGACAGGCTTAAAAATGAAAGGTTTCCTGAAAACATCAATGCGGTCATATGTTAACCCTAATTATATCCGACATACGAACCATCATTACTATAAGCGTATGGCAACAATTCAGGAACATAATATATGAGAGCCATTTCATTTAAACATCTTGTTTTTATTGTCGCCGTTTTACCGGAATCGCCTTCTGTATTACTACAAGAAAAATCATCATCTTTTAATTCGCCAACTTTTACTTCCCAAATCCAAGCCGTATCACCACGAAATTGTTTCCCCCTTTGATAATTTCCTTGCTTGTTAGCAAGTATATACCTAAATGTAATGTATGTTCCTGGTTTGGGGAGATGCCCCTTGGGTTTATTGGTTTCTAAAGCAATTTTCAATTCTAAAATTACTGCTGAAGCTTGAATAGGGATTAAATCAGGGTAAGTGTGGGGCTTATTTCTTTCGTATAGTCCATTTGAATGATCAGCTATACCTCGACCAATTATATTTCCTATCATTGAAGACAGGTTGGCTAATTCAACTAAATTAGCAATAGGTAAAGAACCCTTACTAATGAGCTGTTCATCAATTGTGTCTAATGTTTGATAGCACGCATCAATAGCATTTATAATGGTTCCGCCATCAATTCCAGTGGTACTGATTAATTTGTCCTCGTTTCGTAGATGCTGAATTTTTGGTTTCCGGCTAATATGTGATGAAACAATCTCATCAGCACTTATTTTCCCACTATTTATTAATTCAGTCTTTTGTAAGAGATATGAAATTGGGAATCCCAATGCAGACGCTATTTGTTGAGCAACTTGCAATGTAGGTGTTCTTTCACCCCGTTCCAACAAACCGATGGTCGTTCTATGGACATTTGCCAAGTCCGCCAGTTGTTCAATTGTCAATTTTTGCTCTTCACGGAATCTTTTAGTCAAATAAATAAATGACCCAACAATCTCTGAATTTTTTGTCATATTATCCCTCCAATTTAATAAAAGCGATTTTATATTACTTGACAAAAGATGTCTATGAGACTATAGTCTCCACCGTTAGAATGGAAACACAAAGAAGGATAAGGATATGAGAGTTTTTGATTTGTTTTGTGGCACTGGCGGATTTTCAAAAGGTTTTGAAAATTCCGATAAAAAAATAAATTTTAATATTGTTTTTGGTATTGATTTATTAAAACCTTCTGTTGAAACATTTAGATTAAATCACAAAAATGCGATTGGTTTATGCAAAGATATCCGAAAAGCTAGAAAACTTGAAATTTCTATGATGCTTAAAATAAAAAAAAATGATCTCGGGGTAATTGTTGGTGGACCTCCATGTCAAGGTTTTTCATCAATTCGCCCTTTTCGTTCGTCTAACGATGATGATCCAAGAAACACTCTCTTCGAAGAATATGCTTCATTTGTAAACTATTTTCGCCCAAAATGTTTTGTGTTAGAAAACGTGGTTGGAATCGCGACTCATAAGAAAGGGAAATCTTTGGAAATAATGCAGCAGTGTTTTCATGACATTGGCTATGATAGTGATTGGAAATTATTAAATGCGGCTCATTTTGGAGTTCCTCAAAAACGTGAACGATTTATAATGATTGGTGTAGAGCGTGGTGGAAAAATAGCTTTCCCTGAACCAACTCATCATTATCATGGTGCAACGATAGGGTATAAAGATAAGTCAAAGATACTTTTACCATCTGAATATGATCTCTTTAATAAGAAAGAATTGCCAAAAGCTATTACAGTAATGGAAGCAATTGATGATTTACCACCTATTGGAGCTGGAGAAATTTCAGAAAATTATACTTTGCCAGCAAAAACAAATTATCAAAAAGAAAGAAGAAACGGCAATGAGAACCTAAAACTCCATATCGCTACACAACATACTGAAAAAATGTTGAAAATAATAAAACATGCTGGCAAAAACATTAATTGCATTCCAAAAGAATTGATTTCAAGTGGTTTCAGTAGTTGCTACAGCCGATTAGATGCAAATGAACCGGCTGTAACAATAACCGTCAATTTTGTCCATCCAGCTTCAAATAGATGCATACATCCATTGTTAAATAGAGCTTTAACGCCAAGAGAAGGTGCAAGACTTCAATCATTTGATGATGATTTTGAATTTTCCGGCAACCGAACTCAAATAACTAAGCAAATAGGCAATGCAGTCCCACCCTTATTAGGAAAAGCTATTGCTAATTCTTTAGCTGAATTTGTTTTATAACCTCTTTTCCCGGAAAATTGTAACTATGTAGTGGTTGAACATGAATCATTAACAT
>JBAXVB010000631.1:0-2622 GCA_037129415.1 Deltaproteobacteria bacterium | reverse complement strand
AGCTAATACATTGAAATAATAGATTTCAGTCCATTATTTCATGCGTCAGCACTACATTTCCGCCTTCTTTTTTGGACTTTGGACAAATATATCCCAACAAACCATAACCTATTGGAAAAGATGATTTTTTTGTTTATTTAAAAATTCTTTTAAAATCAGGCACTTGACGTTATTCAATAATTTATTTTAAGTTATTGAAATTGCTTGAAAAACAATTAATCCATACTTTGAGCATTTCAAGGAGTTGCTCAAACTGTCAAATAAATAAAGCGTGTCTTTTCAATAGATTGAATTAACAGTATGCTGCAAGGCACGTTGTCCAGTTACAGGCACAGACCAACCCGGGGAAGGCACTTGCCTTTGTCCAAAGTCCAATTCTTTTAAAGACAGTCATTTTCTGGGCACGGATACCTCCGCCAGGGATATGGCGGCCAGGCTGGTTTATGGCTTTCGGATCGCCATTTTCTTTTCCCTGACGATTTTGATTGTCAATTACCTGGTGGGCGTTACGGTAAGGTGCGCCATGGGATACTTGGGTGGTAAATATCGCGCTGATCCTGTCCGGGCCGGCGCAAGCCAGTCCCAAGCTGCCTGATGATATTCAGTGGCTGACCAATGATTCGGATCCGGTTTACGCTTCTTCGAATGCGGTTAAGGGTGGAACCCTTAATACCGCCATCTTGAGTTTTCCCATGACATTCCGGACAGTCGGACCGGACTCCAACGGAAGTTTCCGCAGCGCCATTCTGGACAATGATCTAAGCCTGATCAACATTCATCCCAACACCCTGAACATAATTCCCGAACTGGCTACGCACTGGGCCTTCGGGAATGATAAAAAAACCATGTATTTCAAGCTGAACCCCAATGCCAGGTGGTCCGACGGAAAGCCGGTGACTGCATCCGATTATGTATTTACCCTGGAATTCATGCGCTCTCCACACATTGTCGCTCCCTGGTACAATGATTATTTCACCCAGGAAATCGACAGCGTCATTGTTTTTGACGATTATACAATTGCTGTTGTGGGAACAAAGGCCGAGCCGGACCTTCACCTCAAACTTGGGATCAACCCGACGCCAAGGCATTTTTACGGAACTCTGGGACCGGATTTTGTGGCGCGGTTTAATTGGAAGGTCATACCAAACACGGGGTCATACTTGATTGAAGATTTTCAAACCGGAAAATATATCAGGTTTAAACGCAAAAAAGACTGGTGGGCCCAGGATTTAAAGTATTTCAAGAACCGGTTCAATGTGGATAGGGTAAACTACACGGTGGTCCGGGATTTTAACATGCTCTGGGAGTATTTTAAAAAAGGGAAGGAAGATGTTTTCGGACTCACCATCCCCAAATTCTGGCATGATAAGACTAAAATTCCGATATTCGAAAAAGGGTATGCGCACCGGATCTGGTTTTTTAACGATACCCAGCAGTCGGCAATGGGCTTGTGGCTGAATCAGGATCGGGACATCTTTAAGGATCCGAATGTCCGGTATGCATTCAGCCATGCAATGAATATTGAAAAAGTGATAGATCAGGTGCTTCGCGGGGATTATTTCCGGCTGGAGCATGCGTTCATGGGATATGGCCTCTACACTAACGACACCATCCGGGCCAGACGCTTTGATCTGGAGAAGGTGGATCACCTAATGAAAACTTCTGGCTGGCGGCGCGGTACGGACGGAATCTGGGAAAAAGATGGCAATCGCTTTTCGGTTGAAGTCACTTATGGTTTCGAAGAACACACCCCAAGGCTGGTTGTCCTCAAAGAAGAGGCCAAAAAAGCCGGGATTGAGCTGTTACTGCAGCAGAGTGATCCGACCGCTGCATTTAAAAAATTCCTGGAAAAGAATTTCGATGTGGCCTGGATGGGCTGGAGTACGTCTTTAAGGCCTCAGTACTGGGAGCATTTCCATTCCATCAACGCCCATAAGCCGCAGACCAACAACGTCACCAATACCGATGATCCGGAAATGGACAAACTGATCGACGCCTATCGCAATTCCCTGGACGAGAAGGAGCGGATTGGCCTTTCCAAGGAAATCCAGCAAAAAATCCATGACATCGGCATGTTTGTCCCCACATTTATGGTTCCGTACGTCCGGGAGGCTTGCTGGCGTTGGTGGCGGCTTCCCGAACCGCCGGGGACGCGGCATTCCGGCAGCCTCTTTGATCCCTTTAACAGCGCAACCGGAGGCATGTTCTGGTACGATAAAAAGATTCATGAAGAAACACTCGAAGCCATGAAAGCGGACCGGGCGTTTGAGCCGGTCACCCGCATTGATAAGACATATTTGAAGAACCGGTAGGTCAGTTCCTTTTGCCGACCATATCACCGGTAAATCCGTCCGCATCCTGCCCGGCCCGTATTTTGTTCTTGTTCATCAATTTCTATGATGATATATGGCGTACCAGATAATGCTTTTGGCTGGGCTATCGGTCTTTGGCGTATTACAATGCAGCCTTTGCAGTGCTGCCTTGCCAAAATCATTTTCTGAGACCCCATAGAATGTGAATCCATGAAAACCGATGCATTGTTTTACGAACTGTTCAAATTCTATCCAAAAAGCCTGTTCGAATTGCTTTCACTGAACATGGATGGTGATTACGTTTTTGAAA
>JBAXVB010000630.1:0-2627 GCA_037129415.1 Deltaproteobacteria bacterium | reverse complement strand
TCAAAGTTCCAGCCTGAACGTCCTGACCGGTCTCCTGTACCAGAATCACCTTTCCAGAGAGAACTGGCGCACTCAAATCCCTTGCCCGTTCCATCGCCAGCCGGCGAACGGGTTCGGAGAACATATCGTAGCCGAAAGCCCGGAGGTTGCGCCCTGAAAAAGGCTCGATATAGATAATAGAGGTATAGCTCTCCCGATCGCCTTCCGGCCTCACATTGTAATCAGGAAAGCCTTGGCTGCGGATTTCCTGTATGTGCTGTTCAAGCCGCTCGCGGGGAATAATCAGCGAGAAACCAATGCCCTGTGTGCCGGGAAGATGTTGCTCGACCTTCTGTCGCAAGACGAAGTTACGCCACTGCTCCCGCGTAATGCCATCCGAAGTATCAAAGAGTGCAACAGTGCTAATCAATATCTGTTTATGAGCATCCATCCGCGCATTTATCCTTAGCTCGATTTGGCTGCACGCAAATTCAAACTCTTTTTTTTCTTCGGCTTTTGTGTGTATTCCCACAATAACAGAGGTATAGATTGTGACAATCAGCCCGGCTGATAACAGAACCCAAGCCACCCAAATACTTTTGCGAACTGTGTTTCGATCCGACACCATTTTTCCGGTTCCTAACTGTTTCTTATGTGTACATTGGAAATTAATCTGCTGCTGGTTATGTAAATCATGATGATCAGAAATCGGTTTTTACGGGAGTCTCTTCATCCAGCACCTTTCGAACCATTTCAGCCAGGTCACCTATCGCCACCGGCTTCATGAGAAACCCTTTTACGCCCATGGCCTTTGCACGCTTTACATCGTTTTCATCGCTGAAACCCGTGCAAATAATGATCGGAATCCACGGTTTGATCAAAATCAATTCCCTGGCGAGTTGTTCACCGGTCATAAGCGGCATTCCCCTATCGCTAATCACCAGATCAAAATTACCAGAATTGGCTTTGAAAACCGCCAGAGCATCCGGACTGCTCGTTCGGAAAGTTATCTGATAACCCAGTCTTTCGAGCATCATCTGTTCCAGGAGTACGATCGGCTCTTCATCATCGACCAGCAGAATCCTTTCGCAGCCCCTCGGATACTGCCTGGTGATAGTGGCAGCCTTTCCATTTTTGGGATCATCCAAAAGGGGCAAAAACACATTGAATGTTGTTCCTTTCCCAACCTCGCTGTGAACCCGGATATCCCCGCCGTGTGCCTTTACGATGCCATGCACCACGGAAAGTCCCAGTCCCGTGCCTTTTCCCAGTTCTTTGGTGGTAAAATAGGGATCGAATATTTTATTGATCTGCGTTTGATCTATTCCGGTTCCGGTGTCTGATACACAGATGCATGCATATCCGTCAACTGTCTTTTTCAGCGAAATATGGATTGTTCCGCCATTTCCCTCAACAGCATGACAGGCGTTGGTGATCAGATTCATGGCGATCTGATGCACCTGCGTGGGATCGGCTAATATCATGCCGCAATTGGCTTCGATTTGGTTTGTGATTTCAATCTTTCTGGGTATTGTCGCCCGCGCCAGTTTCAATGCCTCTTTCAAAATAGGCTGTATCCGGATGGGCAGTTTCATGGGGTTGGATTGACGACTGAAAGTCAGTATCTGTTTAACCAATTCACCGCCCCGTTGCGCGGATTTATAAATCTGTTCAATGCTTTCACGCTCAGGGGTTTTCAGTGAACTATCATCAAGCAGCATCTCTGAAAGGCCGCTGATCGGAAACAAAATATTGTTCAGATCATGGGCAATACCGCCGGCAAGCGATCCAATGGACTCCATTTTCTGAGACTGCAGTAGCCGGGCTTCGAGTCTGACCTTCTCCTCCAGCGAGGCCCGCAGAGATTCCGTCTGCTGCTCCAGTTCGTCGTGTGTTCGTTGCTGCAACGCCTCCGCCTGCTTGCGATTCGTGATGTCGCTCATCACAATGCGGCCTACGGGGGTGCCGTCGGTGTCTTGCGCTACGGTCGATTCTATATGCGTCCAGAATGCTGTCTCGTCATTTTTCACCATCCGCAGATCCCACTCTTGCGGTTTACCGGTCTCAAAGAGATGTTTGCGGTGCAAGTAGTAGATGGTCTGGTCCTCTTTGAAAATGAACCGGGAAAGTTGGTGATTGACCAGCTTGGACCGGGCCAAGCCAAGCAGTGTGGCGGCGGTGAGGTTGGCCTCCAGTATCTGCCCCTTTTCGCTGAGGGTGCAATAGCCCACCGGCGCTATGTCGTAGAGATCGAAATAGCGTGTCAGCGCGACTTCCAGTTGCGCCTGTGTCCGGCGCAATTCCTCGTTCTGCAACTCCAGCTCTATCTGATGCACACGCAGCTCATGGAGCATCTGCCGGATTTCTTCGAGAGACAGAGGTTTGAGGTTTTCCAGCGTCAATGCCGTATTTTCCCGAGCGATTTCTTCGGCCTGCCGACGCAATGCCGTCTCTGCCTGCACCTGGCTCAGTCGAAGTGAATTTGCTTGCGATACATCTGTCATATCCGCCGAAAAAGGGGCGGCTTGTTCGGGTCGGTTATTCTTGATAGTCATTGTGTATCTCCCTGGTTGGGGGATAGATTTCAAATGGCCCCCCGCATCATTCAATCAGTCCTTTAATCCTTGCACCCGTTCCGTTGTAGCAAT
>JBAXVB010000063.1:0-15842 GCA_037129415.1 Deltaproteobacteria bacterium | reverse complement strand
TACCACCTGGTCACACACCAAAGTAGGGGCGAATAATTATTCGCCTCTGCTGCCAGGGTTGCCCGATAAAAGATACCCGTGGCAAAACAGAAAAAAAATACCACTCCGTCAATAAGGCAATTATGCATTGACGATAAAAACAAAACATTCGATTTCCAATAGATTATTTTTAATTCATAAGTATCTTTCTTAAATTCGATCACCCCATAAATGAAAATGACACTTCCCCCTTTGGAAAAGGGGGATCGAGGGGGATTTTTCAGGTGGATAACCTCCTAAATCCCCCCTGGCCCCCCTTTTTCAAAGGGGGGAATCCTTTCGATTTTAGTTGTGATTAGCGGGCACAAGAGCGTTCGATGAAATTTAAGAATGATACATTCATAATTCATATGGCAATGTCAGATCTGACCGGAATGAGAATGCTGACAGTTGTTCCCTTACCTAAACTGGAAAGCACGGAAACAGTCCCCTGGTGCTGCCGGATCACCCTTTGCGCAATAAAGAGACCCAATCCGGTTCCTTTTTGTCCTTTTGAAGAAAAAAACAGGGAAAACAGCTTTTCCTGAGTTTGCTGATCCATTCCGATCCCATCATCACTGACTTCAAAGAGCAGATGGCTGCCATTCGCTCTGGCGCTAAAACCGATTCTGTGTGACGGTTTACCAGAATCCTCCACACAGGCTTCAACGGCATTTTCCAGAATATTGATCAGCGCCGTCCGTAATGCAGTGCTGTCAACTTCAATGCTTCCCAGGGAGGGTTCAATGTCACAAGCATAAGCAATGGGCAAATTCCTCATCCTGGGTTCAATAATCTGAAACACATCACGCACCAGACTCGAAACAGGGGTGTCTTCCTTTTTCAGCTCACGCTCTTTGGCGTAATAGAGAATATCCAGAACCGCATTTCGAATCCGCTCCGCCGTGAGATTCGCCGCATCAATGCCTTCCTGAATTCGGGTCGGTTCATTTTTCTTCAGGCCGGATTGAATCAAGTACAAGCCGCCGTCAAGGGCTGTCAACATTCCCTTTACCGCATGAGAAATAGAACTCATCAGAAGTCCCAGAGAGGACAGGTGATCCTGAAGCTTTCGCACCTGGGTAATGTTGGTCGCCAGTTCCATTACATGAACAATCTGCCCGAAAGCATTCCGCAGCGGCGCAGTGCCTGCCAGAAGATGAATCTGTTCCCCGGACTTTGAAGTGGCGGTGATTTCCGCCTGATGGGGCTGACCATCTTCAAATGTTTTGGAAACCGGACAATTGCAGCATGGCTCATACCGGTTCTGATAAACCTGAAAACATCTGGAATCCAGTTCATCCCCAAAGTCTTCCTTAAACCGCTTATTGGTTGCCAGTATTTTGAAATTTCGATCCTGAACCGTAATGTAGCACGGGGACTCGTCAAAAAGCAGTTGATACCGCTGCTGGGTGGCATCCAGCTCGTCCTGAAGCCGTTTGACCTCGGAGATGTCCGCTGATATTTCAAGCACCAGCTCCAGGGTTCCGTCGCTGTTTCGAATCGGCGCCGTATGCACCATAACCAGAGACTGTGAACCATCCGAAAACGCGACAATCTCCCGAATCCGCTGACCTGAACCGCTTGAAAACGTCTTTCCTACCGGACATTGCTCGGGGGTTGCTGTTTTGCCTTTGTATATTTTCCAACTGTCTTCCCCCACGGCGCTTCCGAGGCGCTGAAGATACAGACGATTGGCAGCAAGAACTTTCAACTGACGATTATGCACAGATACAAAACAGGGCATTTCATTGAAATGCCGCAGCCGGTCCTCTCCCAAATCGTCTGCAATACCTCGCATGGCTGACGACAGCCCTTCCATTGCCTGATCAATCGCAGTCAGCCGTTCCAGTTCAACGAGTTTTTCGGATTTTTCCTTGACCATCAGCTCAAGGTTTTCCGTATAGGACCTCAACTGACTGCGCATCAAAATACGCTCATTGGCTCGTTTGAGGGCTATTTCAAGGACATCGTCGTTGATGGGTTTGGTGACAAAATCCGTGGCTTCCAGCTTGAGACTTTTTATGGCCAATTCCATGTCCCCATGGCCGGTAATCATGATGACTTCGGTTTCAGGGCTTTCAATCTTGATTTTCTGCAGCAGACCAATGCCGTCCAGTCCTGGCATTTTAATATCGGTCAATACAATGGGGGGAGATTCTGATCTGAATATAGATAGGGCTTCATCGCCGCTTTCAGCGGTAAGAACATCATATCCCATATCGGACAATGATATTCCCAGCACCTTGCGAATACCTTCTTCATCATCAACCAGCAGGAGCTTTTTTTGCGTGCCTTTAGTCAATATGATGCATCCAGGTTTGCAGAAACACGAAAGAACGATTTATATGGATGGACAAAATGGACAGGATAATAAAAAGTCAAGCTTCTGTTTTTTGTCTTCCAGTAGATACCAAAATTACGAATTACGAATGTATGTTGTTTTTTTATTCATAATTCATAATTGAATTCAAGCCTATAACAAAAGGGATTTCAGCACTAACAGAAGCTGATCAGGGTCAACCGGTTTTTCAAGATATGCTGCCGGCTGCGGAATAGGACAGGTTAGTCTTGAATTCAACATATTTAGATAATGATAAAAACTTATTTTTTCAACCGCTGAAAGCATCACCACCGGAATTGATGCCAGTCCCTGATCCGTCTTGAGCTTCCGGTACATCTGGACGCCGCCTTCACCTGGCATCATCACATCCAGAATTATTATATCCGGTTTTACGGTGCGGGCCTTGGAAACGCCGTCCAAGCCATCCCGAGTGGTAAACGGTTGATAGCCGCTGGTCTCCAGAAGGGTGGAAAGAAAGATTCTCATATCAAGTTCATCATCCACAATGAGAACCTTCTTTTTGCTCATGAACAAAACATCCTTTTCTCAGCCCGAAACTTTGTCCGGGTGGTTAACGCTGGCGACTGGGCATGAGGCCCGCAGTACCACCTGCTCTACTGTGCTGCCAAGAATGGCGATATCCGGATCAACTTCCTTGGTGTGATGAGCCATCACAATAAGGTCTGCGTTTTTGGCCCTGGAATATTTCAGAATTTCCACATAAGGAATTCCTTCCCAGATACCGATTTCATAGTTGTCGTAACCTTTGAGATGGGGCACATAGAGTTTTTCGATTTTTTTTCTGGCTTCCTGGATTCGAGCTTCAATCTCTTCCTGGGGAACAACCTTGCCTGCATGTACCTGACTTAAATCAAGGGAATAGAAAATATAGAGCTTGCTGCCAATTTCCTCCGCCAGTTTATAAGCAAACAGAAATGCCGAAAAAGATGCTTTGCTGAAATCAGTTCCAAATACGATATTGGAGAAATACCACAGACATGTGGTGCAGGGTCTGCTGACAATCAGCACCGGACATCTGGCGCCTCTGGCCACTTTCTGCATGTTTGTGCCCACTGCCCCCCGGTACCGGGTAGCGCCTGTCTCTTCCTGCCGGGAATGTGCGCCCATAACAATGAGATCCGCATCTATCTTGCGCGCCTTTCTTAGAATTTCGGTGTGGGGGATGCCTGCAATGGAATCGATTTCGCAGCTTTTACATGTAGCCAGATATTTGTCGTAGGTATTTTTAAGCTCTTCCCCCACCCATGAGATATAGTCGAGGTCATAGCTTTCTTCTTCGCCAGTGCGGGTATCCACCACAACCTGACCGAATCCCCTGGTCGGAAGCCCCAGCACATGAAACATGTGAAGCTTCGAATTGTATTTTTTCGCAATATCAAACGCCACATGTGCGGCATTATCGCAAACCGGCGTTCCGGTGGTTGCAAACAGGATTTTATCAAACATTGTCACCTCCGTATTTCACAGGCCAATAGTGTACCATGAAAGCTGAGCTCCCATAAAATGGCATCAATCATTTCAAATAGAGTGAACACCGTATCAAACTCGAAGATATCCACCTTGTCGCCAAAAACAACGTGTTTGAGTTTCCCCAGCGTCAGGGGCATATCCAGAAGATTTTCAAGTGGAAAATCCTTGATTTCATGAAAAATCAACCCTTCAAGCCCATACAACGAGTGGTATATTTCAAGGCGGGGCTTCCCTGGGAAACCGATCATTTCAACGGTCTTTGTAAGCAGCAGGCAATCCAGAGACGGTTCCTGACATCCGCCGGCAGGGCTTTTACGGTACTGTTCCAGAGAAGCTGCAAAAAACGGATTCAGTTCCGACAGGAGCGGGTAATTTTCGATCAGTTTAAAAAACCCCCGCAGGGTATAATCGGAGGCCAGTTTGACCTGAGCACTGAGAAACATCAGAGGCCGACCGGCTTCAGCCGGCCGGCCGTCAGAAACGATAATGCCATCAGATGTCAGCGTGATTTCATTCATTCAAGATCATTCTTCAACAGGCTTCATGTGATCCGGAACAATCACCATCTTCAGAAGAATCGGCTTCAGAAACGACCATCTGATCCCAACTTTATAGATTTCTTCCAGGTCCCGGATAGCATCCCAGCAGTTATGGCAGGGAGAGATGACCAGCTTTGCGCCGGTTGCCAGAATCTGATCCCGCTTGACCTTAAGCCCAACATTGCGCTCTTCCCGATACCGTCCCAAACCGTTCATGCCGCCACCGCCGCCACAGCAGAAATTATGCTCCCTGTTAGGCCGCATCTCCCGAAAATCTTCAGCGATATAGCTCATGATTTCCCGGGCGCAGTCACTGAGTCCTGCATTTCGAATGTAGTTGCAGGAATCCTGATAGGTGACCGGCTCCTTGATCTTCTTGGAAGGATCCAGCTTGAGCTTGCCTGTCCTAAGCGCCTCTGCAACCCATTCCACATAATGGAAGCTGGGAACCGGCGTTTTGCCGCTTTTAAGACCGGCCCAGTAAGGCCCCTCAATTACGGTTGCCCGGTAGGCGTGCCCACATTCGGTCACAACCATGCGCTTGGGCTTGAGGCGTTCCATCGCATCATACACAGCCTGAACCTGAAGCCTGCATCCTTCCCAGTCTCCGGCAAACATGGCCAAACTCGTTTCCTCCCAACCGACACTGGGAACGGTCCAGTTCTCGCCAGCAAGATGGAATAAGATTGCCGCCTCGTCCAAATCCTCAGGGTAATGCTTAGGCTCTCTGGCATTTACCGTGTAAATGATATCCGCATTTTCTTTGTCGATGGGTATCTCAAGCCCCGGCCAGTCATCCGCGTTTTCTTCCACCCTCCACTGGCAGGTATCCACCCAATCTTCGGAGGTAACATCCATCTGCGCTCGGTAAACACGGTGCATGCCGGAGCCGATCTTCAATTCCCAGGGAACAAATCCCTGGGAAAAGCAAAGCCCTCTCAGGTAGCCGAACATCACGCCCATGTCAATCCCGAACGGACAGTACATGCCGCAGCGGTTGCAGCAAGTGCATTTTCCCCAGGCAATGTCCATTGTCTTTTGCATGAAGGCATTGTCCACATCCCCGTTTCGTTTGACGATCTCGCCCAGCGTGGACTGTATCTTGTAAGAGGGAACCTGCTTGGGGTCCTTGTTGTTGGCCAGATAGAAAAAACAACTGTCTGCGCACATGCCACAGTGCGCACAGATTTCAAGCCAGGTGCGGATACGAGACTTGCAGGATTTATCCAGGGTCGCCTTCAGTGCTGCACGATCCACATCCAGGTGGTTCATTTCCTCGTAATAAGTTTTCCCACTCTTATCGGCCAAAAGCGTTAAAAGCTCTTCCTTGGTGTTTATCGGTATTTTATTACAGAGTGTTCCTTCAGGCATAGTTTTAGTTCCAAAAAAATAATAATAAGGGAAACAGAAAAATTATGAATGAGGCGTATTTTCCATCATTCCAAATTCATAATTCATAATTCATAATTTTACCAGTCAAGCCCCTTGCTTTTCATGCCGCCACGCTTGATGCCATAATCCATCCCAAGCTGACCACGCGATAAAAAGAAACCAACAAAATGGGAAAGTTTTGTAAAGGGTATGGCCATCAGCATGATCTCCCCGGAAAGGATGTGGAGTATCAGCCAGAACTGATAATTTCCGGACTGGTAATGGGCCATCAATCCCGTGAAAAATGGGGCGACAGCCACTGCCAGCATCAGATAATCATAAGCTATCGTGATAATTCGAACCTCTGGAAGGGCGATTCTGCGAAGCACCAGAAAAATTGCTGAAACCAAGACAAGAAACGTCATAAAATCGGCAGTAGCTTCAGTAATCGTCCAGAAGCTGAATCCCCATCGCTCCAGGAGCAGCACGTTGTGGGCGATCAGAAAAATCGGCGTAAACAGGATGCCGATGTGGAAGGAGAATACCAACAGCGTCAGAAACGGATAACTTCGCCAACTGCGCGTACCGAACGGAAAAAGCCAGAAGAAAATGGACCGCAGCGCACCTTTGACGCCATAGGATACGTTGACCGTATAGGTTACCCTGTCCAGCTTCCAGTCCAGACCTCTGATATACTGAACCACCCTCACAACGATGCCGACAAAAAAAACCAAAAACGCCAGCCATGCCAGGGGACCGGTTACAAAGTCATACATGGACGACTCCTTTATTTCTTGTAAAGAATCTCATCTTTTTTAATGATGCTCAGTTTTATGATGTTCAGGCGATTGCGTATCAGTATCACGATCCGTCAGGAACAGCCAGAAACCGGTTATGGAGAAAAGGGACACGATCATGATCAGATAGGTGATTCCCTTTGTATAAGTCATGAAATCCTGCAGCGTGTAAAATCCGCCTTCCATAATATAACCTCTCGCTTAATGGTTGTCTTTATAATCCGGATGTTCATACAATATTGGCATCTTGGTGACAATAAACCGGAAAACCAGAATACCGACCACAACGATAAACACTGATACCATGATTTCCATCCAGTGGGGAAAATATCGTTCACTGGAGGGAAGCTGCCAGTTAAAGGCAATCAAGGAAATGTTGAGACGGTTAAGCACAATTCCCAGAACAGTTAGTAGCGCTGTCCAGCGAATAAGTTTGACGTTTTTATCCCGAACACCCACTGCGTAAAGGAAACAGGGCAGCGCGACAAATCCGAGCAACTCAAGCAGGAACCATGCCCCGTAACCTGTCGTCAGATAATGCCAATTGTTGGAGATTGCAAGGCCAACAATCTTGATGGTGAAATACCCAGCCAGAACCAGCGAAGCCGCTTTTCCAAATCCAATCGTCACACCGGTGTTTTCCTTCAGATGAGTTTCATCCATTTTATCTTCAAAATAATGATGTGAGAGCGTGCTTTCGAAAAGAACCATGGAAAGCCCAGCGATAATACTGGATACGAAAAAATACACCGGAAGGTAGGTGGAATACCACAGGGGATGAAGCTTTGATGGCGCAATCAGGTAAAGCGCTCCGAGGGACGACTGATGCAGGGTTGAAAGCACCACACCGAATATGGTGAGCAACATGGTCAGTCGCACCACCAGATTCCTGGCTTTTTTCAGACCAAGCCATTCCAGGACAGCAGGCGTAAATTCAATGAAGAGTACAGTCAGATACAAGGCCACGCAGGCGCCTACTTCAAAGAGGAGAGATGTGGTTCCCTGCTGGATGATGAACGGATAGGGAAGTCGCCAGGGGCGACCGACATCATAGTTGAGCGCGAAAACGACCAGAGCATACCCCAGAAACCCGGTTAGAATGGCTGGTCGAACAGCAGAATGGTAGCGTTTCATTCCAAAAATATATACTGCCGCAGAGGTCACAAAACCGCCTGCCGCAAGGGAAACCCCGCAGAGAAGATCAAATCCGATCCACAGCCCCCAGGGGTTGTTATCGGAAAGATTGGTGACAGCGCCCAACCCCTTGGTGAATCTCAGCACTGTAATAAAAAAGCCAATGACTAGGACAATCCCCGCAAATATGTTAAACGGGGTTAGAAGTGTTTTGTTGACGGACAGGGTTTTTTCAGACATTCGATGCCTCCTGTTTAACGATAGCAGCAGCATCATCAAGAGCTTTTTTTACAGCCTGTTTGATGGCCGAATCCTTATCTTTCTGGGCGTCTTTCTTGGCTTTTTCCAGCTCGCCGGTCAATTTCTGTTTTGCCAACGCCTGAGTTTTTTCAACAGCCTCGGCCACTGCCAGAGCCTGTTCTTCGGCAGACACCTTTTCCTTGCGCTGAGATATGGCATAGATTCCTGTCAGCAGAACCGGCCAGAGCCCCACAACGATGGGTACAGCCCCCAGAGCTCCGGAAGTGAGTTCAGGAGCCGGGGTAATGCCCAGATCCTCCCGCATGCCGATTTGTTGAAACGGAACGCCGGAAATGTACAACCAACTTGTCCCTCCCATTTCGGTTTCACCATAAATGTGGTCTAAATAACGTTCGGGGTGTTTCTTTATCCTTTCGCGGGCGATATTCAAAATATCCTTGCGTTTACCGAACGAGATGGCCTCTTTGGGACAGGCTTCAATGCAGCCAGGAAGCTGACCTTGCAAAATGCGGGGATGGCACATGGTGCACTTCATCACTCGCGGGGAAAACGCATTGTCGTATTCATAAGAAGGAATTTCAAAAGGACATGCAACCATACAGTAACGGCACCCGACACAAACCGAGTGATCGTAGCTTACGGCTCCTTCCGGGGTTTTCTTGAATGCCTTGACAAAACAGGCCGAAGCACAGGCAGGCTCCAGGCAGTGATTGCACTGCTTTTTTACAAATACCGCAGGTGACAAGCTCCCTGTATTTGCATTTTCAAACCGGTTCACGACAGTGAACGCCTTTGCCGTGGTCCGGCGTTTTTGATTAAGAACGGTTAAATCTTTAAACGGCAGATCCGGTGGAGGAAGTTCATTGACTTTGTTGCAGGCTGTTTCACAAGCCCGGCATCCCACACACAGGGTGATATCATGCAGAATTGCAAAGCTGTCCGCATATCCCTTGAAATGAACTGTGGAAGAAGCATCGGCGCTGCTTCCCAATACAGTACTTGCACCCGCTGCACCGATCCATCCCAGAAACCTTCTTCGTGTTAACGACATGTCGCTACCTCTGTTGATGCGAATCCCAAATAAAACCAATAAAAATCAAAAGTTCGAAAGAACCGCTTTTCTGAACATTCGCGATTTCTGACTTCGATATTTACCCCTGATATCCTTCTGTCTTGTGACTATCTACCTGAGCAGTTATTTTTTTTCTTTGTGACATTCCGTACATCCCATGGGTTTTTCCATACCCATTGCCTTGTGACAGCCCATGCACTGTTGATGATAGGCACCCATCAGCCCGGGAGCCAACGGATTTTTCTCATCAAAGGGCTTGTTATGACAGCTCTGACATTTCGGAGGCTTTATCGAAACCGGGCTATTGTGGTGGCATCCCTGGCAGATGGTCATCTGGTCAGGATGAAAATTGCCTGCCAGTTTATTTTCACCAATATTTTTCAAAAGCGTCTGAGCAATTTTTCGATGCGGAAACTCCGCCTGCTCGTACTTCTGGACCAGTGCCTTGATCACAACTTTTTCCGGAATATCCTTCAGCATTGCCTCAGAAAAGGGGGCGGTAACGGGACTTCTGGAATCCAGCAACGCTTTGGCCATAAGGGCCTCTTCGCTTTTGGGAACAGGCTGAAGGGGATCTTCGCTCTTGGGAATCTGCTCAGTAGCCTGCTGAAGAGGTTTCATATGACATTTCATGCAGGCCAGTTCGTCTTTTTTCGTTCTATCTGCAAAACTGTGGCAGCCGGCGCATTTGACATCGGCCTTCTTGAGATCATGGCAACCCTTGCAGCTTTCGACGACATTCGCCTGATGCTCAACCTGATGCTCCGCCTGGTGCATGGCGCGGTCCAGCGTCACCCCTTTGCTTTCTTTGGTGCCGGTCAGGGTATGGCATTTATTGCAGGCATTCAGGTCTTCATGATGACAGACTCGGCAGGTATCCATATAGCCTTCGTGGGCTTTGTGATCAAAGGGCGTAAAATTCATGCGGGATTCGGGCTGTATCTGTTCTTTGCTGGTTTTGATCAGAACCGCATCCGGCTGGTTTCGTTTGATGCGGGGGACATCTTTTACCTTTTCGATCAAGGCCTGCAGTTTCGGATCATGACATCCGCTGCATTGAACAGGACCTGCTTTTTTCCCGGCTGCAACGGTTTTTCGATGACAGTCTATGCAGCCGATGTGTGAAGCCAGTCGATTGGATATACGGTTCCCCTCTGTGACTTCTTTGTGACAGTAACGGCAGGAGCCTTCTTTCTCCTTGGCATGAAATAGCTTTTTGGTTACTTCGTCATATTCATGGTGGCAAGTCTCACATTTGTTTTCATGCGCTTTGGTGTGGCGAAAGTGAAGGGATTTGTCCAGGCCCATGGGCTGGCGAATGGAGACAACACCGGGTTTTTCCTTATGGCAGTCTCCGCAGGCGACCGGGCCGGCCTTTTCGCCCTCGGATGCGCTCTGCTTATGGCATTCGATACATCGGGAATGATACAGATCCATGACCTGTTTTTTTGAATCATCATTGAGTCGCAGAAATTTTAAAGAAAGCCTGTCCTTGTCGGTTAGATGGCAGGCCGCACAGTCTTTTTTCTTTTTTTCCAACGATTTGGTATGATTGTCGTGGAGAAATTCAACACCTGGCCGCTCCAGCTTTCCAAAAGCCTTCAGCGCATCTATCATAATTACATCCGCATGTTTTTGATCCCCTTCCTGCGGCTGCCCCTCAATGCCATAGGCCCCGATTCCCCAGATGGACACAATAACAATTGCAGCCGGTATAATGGACTTAACCAGTAACGATCTCACTTTCCCCATGATACGATTCCTTGTGAAATATCAATGCACAATAATCAGTTGAAACATGAACAACAAGAACCCTCAATTTTCATACTGTCGTTATTAGTCGAGAACATTTGTCATGTCAAAAGGTTTTTTTACAATGTCATCATGTTTTTTAATAATAAACACTCATGAACCATCTGAAATACACCCTCAGATATGAAAACAAAATAAGTCCTCCCCCTTTTTTTGGAAAAAGAGGCTTGTGGGGGGATCGCCGTAAGAAATTCTCCATGGCCCCCCATTTTTCGATGACGGAAATCATTTTCACGATAAATCATTCATTTCTGCCCAGTTACTTAAATGCTGTTATTTTTATTGGGAATTTTGAATTGACTTTTATCATCAGACAATTGTAAATGAAACAATTTTGCATTTTGTTTGCTATGCATTCAATTCATAATATTGACATCAATGCTTCTTTTTGAAGCAGCAACTTTAATTTTCACGAGTATAGGAGGCTGTTCTCAAATGACAAAACAACGGTTCATGACTTTCATCGTGTTTGGAGCTATGGCACTCTTTACGACGAGTTGCGCCACTACCGATTCAAATACCACAGCAGGGGGAACATCCCAGGCTGCTGTTCAGAAAGATCAGGGTTCAACCCCCATATATCGTGAATTCGGGGATGTTCTGGTCCCCAGCGAAATGGATGTTGTTTCCGATTCCTCTTTTGTTTATTTAACTTCCGGACTTGCGGCCGGAGTCATGACAGTTAGAGGCAGAGTGGACACGGATTCGCTTTTTTCCTTTTTCCAAAATAATATGGCCAAGGATAACTGGAAAATAGTCACCTATTTTAAATCGCCCAGAAGCTTCATGCTGTTTCGAAAGGAAACCCGATGGTCTGTGATCAACATTACCGAAAAAACTTTTTATACCTATGCGGAAATATGGGTTGCACCCGCAGTAGGAGATGCCTATACCGGATTGCTGAAATAGCGCAAGGACAATCGCCATGTTGTCATCGTTAACGGATAAGTCTATTGTACTGGGGGTGTGCGGCGGAATAGCCGCCTATAAAAGTGTTGATCTGCTCCGGCTCATCACCAAATGCGGGGCTTCCGTCCGGGTGATTCTAACGGAGAAGGCCGCACATTTTGTCGGGCCCATGACGTTTGAAGCCCTGTCCGGCCAGCCAGTATGCCAAAGCCTGTTTGAAAAAGGCGGGAATACATCCATCAAGCATATCGAATGGGCGCAAACAGCCGATGCCGTCGTTATTGCGCCGGCAACCGCCAATATCATCGGGAAACTGGCCTGCGGCATTGCAGACGATGCTTTAAGCACGTTCATGCTGGCCGTGACAGCCCCCCGGCTACTCTGCCCTTCCATGAATACCAATATGTATCAAAATGATGCCGTTCAGCATAATCTCAACACGCTCAAACACAGAGGGTACCAGATTATCGAGCCTGGGTCGGGCCTGATGGCCTGTGGAACTACGGGGCCAGGAAGGCTTCCTGAACCAGTTGAAATTCTTGATGCGCTGATCACTTCGCTGACTGAAAAGGATTTCCATGGCAAACACATCCTGATAACCGCAGGCCCGACAAGAGAGTATATTGATCCGGTTAGGTTCATCAGCAATCCATCGTCCGGGAAAATGGGATTTGCCATTGCAAAGGCAGCCGCTCAGCGCGGTGCGATGGTTACTCTGGTCTCAGGCCCATCAGAGCTGCCTGACCCTGCTGGCATCCATTTGATTCGGGTGGTTTCAGCCCGGCAAATGGCGGATGCGGTCTTTGCGCTCTTTGATCAGACGAATGTTGTCATCAAGACTGCCGCCGTATCTGATTACCGACCCAATGTACAGTCGGATCACAAAATCAAAAAAGGATCGGATGAACTCACATTGACGCTTGAAAAAACCCAGGATATTCTGAAAGAATTGGGAAAACGAAAGAAAGACCAAGTCCTGGTTGGGTTTGCAGCAGAAACGCAGTCGCTTCAAACCTCTGCAAGGCAAAAACTTCTGGAAAAGCACCTGGATATCATAGTCGGAAATATTGTTGGAGAAAAAGGCTCTGGTTTTGGTTCGGAAACCAACAAGGTCACCTTGTTTTACAGCAACGGAGCCAGTGAATCCCTCGCACTGATGCCAAAGGATACGATAGCCGGCATTATTCTGGACCGTGTGGCGGAATGCCTGAATCAAGAGGCGTGATGCGCGCGTGGAGAAGTGGAGCAGGCGCTATTTTGTTCCAGGTCGGTGACATTAAGATAAATATATCACAGGATAAAAATATGACCCGAAAGCATTTTGTGACACCCATCATAGATGAAACTCTTTACTCGCTTCGAAATCTGGCTGAAAAAGGAAGCCGGGGCTTCGATTGTTCAGAACACAGCTTATCTGTGGTGAAATCCTGGGCACAGGCTCCAGGCGGCAGACGACAGACGAAAAACAAAGAATTTCAGCCACCTGCCGCCCCCCAACTATCACCTAAAAAACCCCCCGATCAGCCAGTATTGGCTGTACATGTTCCGTGCAAATCTTCAGAATTATCAGCGCCGGCATCCGCAGATTCCCTTGAATCCATCATTGCGGATATCGGCGATTGCCAGCGTTGCAAGCTGTCAACGACCCGGACTCATATTGTTTTTGGTTCGGGAAGTCCATCCGCAACCCTCATGTTCGTGGGGGAAGCCCCTGGATTTGATGAAGACCAGCAGGGAATTCCCTTTGTGGGCAAGGCCGGACAGCTTTTGTCACGAATCATTCAGTCCATCAACCTGTCCCGTGAACATATTTATATCTGTAATGTCATCAAATGCCGACCGCCGGGAAATCGTAATCCTGAACCCGATGAAATCAAAGCCTGCGCTCCGTTTCTGAACCGCCAGATCGCAACGATTTCGCCAAAATTTATTTGTGCGCTGGGAACTTTTGCAGCACATACCTTGTTAAAAACGACTCAGCAAATATCCCTGTTGAGGGGGCAATTCCATGATTATAATGGAATCCGACTCTTGCCAACATTTCACCCCTCGTATCTTCTTCGATATCCCGATAAAAAGCGGGAAGTGTGGGAGGACATGAAACTGCTCATGAATGAAATGGAATCCTGAAGTTTGTGAGCCAGCGGAAAAGCTCAGACTATGGTCATTCAAAGAGTAGCTTTCAATATCAATCGCAACGTTCAACATATGGAGGATATTATGGCTGAACCGATGAAACGGATTCTGGCTAAAGACAGTAAACGAGATACGGACAGCCTGACAGCAGGTGTGATTTCTGATACTCACGGCATACTGCTCCCGACAGCCTTGAAGATTTTAATGGGCGTTGATCTTATAATCCATGCCGGCGACATTGATACCCAGGCAATTCTGAACGAATTGAACAAGATTGCTCCGGTTGTAGCGGTCAAGGGGAACATGGACAGGGGTAACTGGGTGTCGCATCTTTGCGGGACCGAAACCATTGAAATCGGCCAGTGCTTTCTGTATGTACTACACGATGTAGGCAGGCTGGATATTGATCCTTCGGCGGCGGGAATACATTCGGTTGTTCACGGCCATACCCACCAACCTTCCGATGAACTGCAAAACGGAGTCAGGTTTCTAAACCCTGGCAGTGCAACACATCCCCGCCGCAACACGCCTCCTTCGCTCCTGATGCTTTATATCACGGGTGCGACTCTTCGCCCGGAACTTATTCTTCTGGGGTAAAAAGGCTGAATAATGGATATTTACCGTGAAAATACTTTTAAACCACGAAAGGCATGAAACCAGGTGTTGCCCGACTTCGAGTATGATAGTTGTCCATTTTGGCAATGAAATCGATGCGAGGAAGATGGCACCCGTTCGAGCCGGTTGCCTTGGCTATTTCCGTAGAAGACCAACCTCCCTGAAGCGGGTAACCCGGGCACAGAACCAACGTTGTTCGGTCGGGGTGGGTACTTCTGCTCATAGCTGATACTCTCACCGGAAAGGACCGCCCTAATCCCCTCGGTAAAGAGACGAGCATCTTCGCATTAGCAGGGGTGTCGTCCACCACCATGATGCTTGTGCTTTCCGGCATCTTATTCACAGTCATTTGTCAGTCCCTCCCTTTTCCAGCCATTGGCCGAGTTTTTCGTAGTCGTACCGGTCAGTCAACACTTGCAGTCCACGGGCCGTAGCGCTATCAATCTTTTCCACCTGGGCGACAAGCTCCGTCAAACGGGCCATGTCGCCTTCTTCCACAGCCTGCCGCATTGCTTCGACAATATCCTTTGGCAGCGCAGCTATGGACTCCGCAGTCAGCGGTGCGGCTTTCAAAAGTCCAGGGGTATCGGCTGTATCATCAGCAAAGACATAGTGCAGACCCAGGCATTTTCCCAGCATCTCAAATAAATCTTCTGTTCGGAAGGGTTTACGCAGATAGGCATACATGCCGGTGGCCATCACCTGTTCAAAATCGTCTTCAAAGGCGCTGGCAGTAACGGCGATGACGGGTATGGCATTGCCCGCCGCCGTGGCCTTGATCCGCCGGGTGGCCTCGTAACCGTCCATGATTGGCATGCGCATGTCCATGAGTACCGCATGAGGCGACCAATTGGCGAAGACATCCAAGGCTCCAACGCCGTTGCTTGCCTCTGCAACCTCGAAGCCCACGGGTCGGAGCAGTTCACACAGAAGAGTGCGGTTGTCCGGTATATCGTCCACTACCAGGATTCGAAACGGCCCCGCGCCGGGTTCCAGCCCAACGACGCAGCGCAATGCTGGTTTCTCCTGCTCGACAATGTCCCCAGCTTGCGCCAGCAGCGCCTCGAACCGGAAACGACTGCCTGAGCCTACCTGGCTTGTGACCGTGAGTTCACCACCCATCATTTCCACAAACTTGCGGCTGATGGCCAGACCCAGTCCGGTGCCGCCGGCTTTCATACCGGTCGCCGCCTGCTGAAAAGGATCGAATATCCGGCCCATGTCTTTGGGGATCAGCGTGTTCAGCACTGCCTGTATGCCCGCCACCATGCGGTCGTAGCCGACCAGATTAGAGACGATGTGGCCCAGTGGCCTTCCCACATCGCTTAAGATCAGGTTGATGA
>JBAXVB010000629.1:0-2644 GCA_037129415.1 Deltaproteobacteria bacterium | reverse complement strand
ATTTCATTCCAGCCGGCGTGATACACGGATGGAAAACCTTTGATGTTCCTGCAAGAATTTTGGATGTTTCAGCGAAATAACATGATGTTCGGTGTCCCTATAGTGAATCGGGATAATATTATGAAATACATCAGAAAAAATTTAGTCCCTCAATGTAACTCCGTTGTTGAATACAAAAAAGATAGTAAAGGATGATGGATTGGAATGATACTCGGAGGAACACAGGAGACGAATGAAAACAATTAGAGTGGCCATTACTGGATTAAAACGCAGCGGAAAAAGCGTCTTTATCACCTCATTGGTGAATCAATTGCTGAATAGGAAAGACGATTCAATGCAAGATTTTCCAGAGAAAAAGAAGAATTGGCATATTTATGCCGAACTGCTGCCACTCCCTAAAGGATTAAGCCGATTTCCGTATGAAGATAATTTGAATGCGTTAAACCAGGATCATCCTGAATGGCCATGTCCAACGACAGTACTCTCAGAAATCCATCTGAAATTTTCGTATCGCAAATCAACAAATAATCCTTTGAAAACATTCAAACTTGAAATTGTTGACTATCCAGGCGAATGGCTTCCCGATCTCCAAATGCTGAATTTACCATTCCATGAATGGTCACGACTCATGATTTCACGCGCCAAGGAGAAAACTCGAAGTCAATGCGCACGCGAATGGTTACGGTTGTTAGAAAATACGAACGTATCTGGTCCCATAACAGCTCAGGCGACCAATCTCGTAACAGCTTATGTACAATATCTTTTAGCGTGTGATGATTTAAAAGCTGGACTGATGGATTTACAACCGGGACATTTTTTAAACATGCCACCCTCATCAAAACAAGAATTTGTCAATTTTTGTCCGTTACCTATGCCTAATTCGACTCAAAAACGACATATTCTATCATTCCGCCAAGATCATGCACTCTTTTCCGAGTTTGAACGCCGATATTTACAATTCCGCAACGACTACATCTTTCCGTTTTATACGAAATGTTTTCGGCGAGCTAATGTTCAAGTCGTTCTCCTTGATGTGCTTCAAATATTGAATTGGGGAATGGGATCATACAATGATCATCGTCGCTGTATTGAGGGAGTGTTAGGGCGTTTTAAGTATGGCAGTATTCGGAAGTTCATTCGACCGTTGCGTCCCTTATCAAAGCATCTCCCGACGTTTTTGTCGTTGGAAAAAATTGAAAAAACAATTTTTGTCGCCACAAAGGCAGATCATGCGATTCCAGGTTATCATGAAAATCTGACACAGTTGGTTGCTGATCTCGTTGACAAGGTTCAACAGGCTATTCTTGGCCCTAATGCCAATGCCAAAATCATCAAAACATATATTTCTTCTATCCGGAGTACCGAATCTTTTTCAGATGAAAACAAAGAAGATATTCGACTTCGTGGGATTGTGTTAGGACATCAGGATAAAGGTCTTGCTGATTGGCGTGCCCGTCCAGTGCCACCAAAGTTTCCTTCTGAAGATGCATGGAAACCTGAAGACTATCGTTCATATAGTTTTCAGCCAATTAAGTTTCCGTCAAAAGAAGGAACTCCTGTTCCGCATATCAATCTCGACCAGTTACTTGGGCATATTTTGCAAGACTACTTATAGATGAGAATATCATGATACACGATACGATTCCTGAATTCATCCCTGTACAAGTAAAGCTACACAAGGAAACCCCTATTCCTGAAGACGTTTCACAAGAATATATTCCGGTGGATGATAATCGCATACAAACAACAATACCTGTCGAACTTCCAAAAACAGAGACTTCTACAGAAGATACACCAATTGACAATCCTCAGTACTTTCTTCCCGCTTCTGACAAACAACGTTTGTCTTTGCTCTTTTGGAGCGTAAGTATTTCTCTTGTGTGCATTATCATGCTGATACTCCTCAAAAATTCACTTGATGTCTATCAGTCACTGACACATTTTGGAATAGGGGTCGGGTGGTTCTACCTTATCTGCCTAATCACCTTGGCGAGTAGTGTTGGGATTGTTATTTTTAGAATGTTTCAAGATTATATCCGTGTGGATGACGGTTCTGAGCTTGCGAGGATTGGGGCAACATTAAATTCAGATTCCGACCGCAATACTGTTCTTGATTATGCCAAAAGTATTATAAAGAAATATGAAGAGCACCAGTTGGAGGCTGTTCGTGAGGGTGTGCAAGCCTTTCGGTCTCGAATGCAGGTTACTATTGATAAATGCGATCTCCTTGAAGAAATTCGAAAAGGGATTTTCATGCATATCGACCAGGAAGCTGAACGGTTGATCAGTAAAACGGCGCAACAGACGCTTTGGGGAACAGCAATTAGTCCTGTTGCTGTTGTTGATATGGCAATCGTCGCATGGCGTACAATAGTGATGGTACGAGATATTGCGAACCTCTATGGGTATCGTCCTGGGTTTTTAGGATCATTACGGTTATTCTCTCGGATTCTTTCAACAGTGGCATTTGCAGGATTTTCTGATCTTGTGGTGGATGCAGGTTCGAATTTGCTCGGACATACGTTATTAAGTCGTCTATCTGTCACATTCGCAAACGCGCTTGCAGTCGGAATGCTCACGGTTCGGGTGGGAATTGCCGCGTGTATCAATTGTCGTCCATTACCTTTTCAGAAAGGGGAACTGA
>JBAXVB010000628.1:0-2644 GCA_037129415.1 Deltaproteobacteria bacterium | reverse complement strand
CTACACCGCATTGGAATGTGGGAATTGATGTGAGAAACGCATTGTTCCGGGTTAAGGTTTGGCAGTAAGCAAGCCTGCACGGAGCTTCGGCGAGCGTCCTACAGCCGGAAGCCAAAACATTGACTGATGATGGTAAACCGGAATTCAGATTCTTTTCCTGATCCCACAATCGTATATATTCAAAAGCCAGGCCCCCACCACTTATATTCAGAATCCGGCCGATAACATCGTCGTCATGCTCAGACTGGAAGTGTACCAGAACAGAATCAGGGACGGGATAGCGCTCATTGGCACGAAAATTCATTGACATGATTGTACATCTCCTTCCTTTTGGATTTTGGGCCTGCCACGATTCCGGCAACGGACCAAAACGACGGATTAATTTGATCAGAGACAGGATGAATAAAACTCGCCCCCCAGGTGGCTATCACGTCCCAAAAAAACTGAACAGCAACAGGCCAATCAAAATCAGGATGGGCAGCACCACCAGCCAGACCAGTCCCCTATACACCCCGATCTGCTTCCTTGACCGGTGACGCTCTACGGCCCGGCAAAGCACCACCTCCAACTGTTCCCACTTGAAGGGTTTGGCGATAAAATCATAAGCCCCATGATTTATGGCCTTCACCGCCGAATCAATGGTTCCATGCCCGGTAATCATGATCACCACAGCAGCCGGATCCGTTTTCATGATGTTTTTAAGAACGGCCATGCCGTCCACATCCGGCATACTCATATCGACAATGACGATATGAAAGTCCCCTGTGGAAAATGCCTCCAATGCTTCCTGGCCCCCATAGACGGCTGTGACCGCATACCCACGGTCATTTAGATAGTTCTTTAACATATCGGCGACTTGGGTGTCATCATCTACAACCAAAATATTGGTGGACGTATTCCTGTTCAATACATTGTTGTTATTCATGCATCTGATGCCCTCCTGTCCGCGTTGATCCGCTCCAGAACAGCGATCACTTCCCGCCGCAGGTGTTCCACGCGTTTTAGCGAATAATTGCTCAAATCCCCCAGCCGGTTATCCTTGATCAGCACCAGGCACCCATAAGTTATTTCGCTCCCGGTGAGTTCAAGTGGCAATTCGATCCTGAACAGGCTACGGCTGCAGACGTTTTCCGGATTTATAAACGCCAACACCTCCCTCATCCATTTAAACTCCGGTGGTTTTTCCCGAAGGCAGATGCTTGCCATCGTCATGGGTGTCGTTCTGCGGAAATTATTGACTCCGGCTTCAGGCATACACGTCTTTTCCATCTCTTCCGACAACGGTTGCCAGAAATTCAGATACATCATGCCGCAGTCGAAATGGAGCAAATCCAGGACCTGAATAATATTTTTCCACAGTTCCTCCAGTGTGTTAGATTGGGAAATATCTATCTGGAGGTTGAGAAAGTTTCTGCGTTCTCTGGAAATCCCTGTTTCATCCGTAACATCATTGATCCACGAGATTATCCTCTTCTGATTCATGTAACTGAAATAACCGAGTTTTTTTGCAAAATAAATGGCGCCAACACCAACCAGGATCAGCAGAAAAGCGGCTCTTTCATCCCGTGCAGTCACCAGTAAAAGTGAGATCATGCACAAGCCTATGGTCATTGCATACATGAGCAGAACCGCCTGGCGCGTGTTCTGGACGAGCGATAACAGTCGATGATGGATATGTCCCTTGTCTGCGCCAAAAATCTTTTTCCCCACCGCAAACCGCCGCAAGCTCGACAGAATCGTGTCGAAAACCGGAAGCCCCAAGGCAAGCAATGGAATCAACATGGCCGCAGTCGTCTGACTTTTTACGCCTCCCATAATGGACATCCCGGCGATGGCGTACCCAATAAAGTAACAGCCGCTGTCACCTAAAAAAATGCTGGCAGGATTGAAATTATAGCGTAAAAATCCCAGAATTCCGCCCGATAGCGCTGCAAATAAAACAGCAGTCATGTACCGATCACCGAGAAAGGAAAGCATCACCATCATCATGGCGGCAAAAAAAGTCACACCGCCGGCAAGCCCATCCAACCCGTCAACCAGGTTGACGGCATTGATGAAAAGAAGAAACCATAACACGGTAAGGACATAGCTCATAATGCCAAAACTGATATCAACATTACCGACTACCATGCGCGTAATGTCGATTCCTCCGGCGTAAGCAACCGTTACTCCCAAAATCTGAAGCAGCAGTTTCCTACGGGCCGGTAATCTCCAGAAGTCGTCCGCAAGTCCGGTGAGAAAGCAGATGACGCAACCGATCATCAAAAAAGCTCTCTGCTGATTCAAAACGAGCAGTCTTGAAATATCCGTGTCCGCAACATACACGATGATCAGCGCCAGTACAAAGGATATGAAGATCGCCACGCCTCCGGTTCGGGGAATCGGATGGGTGTGGACTTTCCGTTCGCTGGGCATATCCAGAAATCCGAAGAGCGCTCCCATCTTTCGGGCCAAGGGGGTCAGAAACAGGGAAAGCAGCAATGCAGCACAGAATGCAAGCAAAATGGTTGTCATTTATTTTCTTCACTCTTTGAAATTATTGAAAGAAAGTCTGATGCTTTCAGGATTTTAATATCATCATAGCTTTTCAAATTTAACAAGTGCTTATCGCCGGAGACAATGAAGATTGACCTGGATGATACGG
>JBAXVB010000627.1:0-2650 GCA_037129415.1 Deltaproteobacteria bacterium | reverse complement strand
TTCACACCACCCTGCTCTGGAAAGCCGCCGAATTTGGTCCCATGCCTTATCAAACAACGCTTCGCATGGTCATCGCCTCTATTACAGGGATAGGATTGGGTATCCAGGCCATGGTATATGGGTTTGCTCTGGCTATTCTCGGACTTGAACGATGACATCCCGGGCCGTTGACTATTTTTCAATCCAACATCCGCTGCGTGGCCAGGCTTCGCGGATATCGTTTCGGGTTCGCCGGAACATATTCAACCTGTTCATGGCATCCATGAACCCCATGCCATCGGACCGGATACTGGATGTCGGCGCCACACCCGATCAGTTTCTCCCAGAATCCAATTTTTTCGAGTTTTTCTACCCCCATAAGAACAGACTGACTGTCACCAGCATTGAAGATGCATCCTTTCTGGAAAATCTTTATCCTGGACTCCACTTTGTCAAGACCGGAACCGGGAAACTTCCATTTGAAGATCTTTCTTTCGATATTGTTTTCTGTTCAGCCGTACTGGAGCATGTCGGCAATCACATACATCAGCAGTGCTTTGTCAACGAACTCTTGCGGGTATCCCGAAAATTCTTTATCATTACGCCCAATCGTCAATTTCCTGTCGAATTTCATACATTCCTCCCTCTGATCCACTGGCTGCCACAGCCGATGCATCAATGGATTCTCCGGCGACTGGGCTTGATTTTCTGGGCGAAAACCGACAACCTGAATTTGCTGACTCCATGTTCTCTGAGATCGCTGTTTCCAGATACCGCTGATATTCATCTCATCAGATTGAAACTAATGGGTTTTTCTTCCAATCTTGTCGCCTGGGGAATAGCCAGGAAGGAAGCGTAAGACAAATCAGCGTAATCAATGCCGGGTAGATGACCAGTATATATCGAACCTGCACCCAGTAGCTCATTGCATCAACATAACTAACGATGGCCAGTCTGCTGGCGATGAGCACCATCAGCAAACCGATCACCCAAAGGCTCCGGTTATCCCCATCCTTTATGATGAATGATTTGCCTCGGATCAACGCAATTCCTTTCGTCACAATGACTGCCAGAATCCATATTCCACAGATCGTCTGGATCACACGAAACATCCAGGAAAGAATTCCTCCGAAATTGACAATAAACATGCTCTGACGACCGTCCAGAGTACCAACAACGGGCCCAAACCTCTCGGTGAGTTCAACCGATGGCGCCTGCCCGGCAATCAGTTGATAGGTTTCCGGCAGGTCTCCCAGCCAGAAAGTCATCCACAAAACCTTAACTGTGGAATATAAAAGCCGGGGAATATCAATCCATTTCAAAGGCGGAGCCAACATGTTGCCAGTCGGATTGGATATGCATGAAAGCTGTCCGGTTCGGCAACCCGTCTCAATTTCCTGTGCAAGATCGGCATAAAACCTGGCTGCCTGATCTGCACTGGCGTGTGCGCCAATTGAGTCTGCCGCATCCCGAATCGCCCAAATCGCCCACCCCCCTGCCAGTTCATCACATACACCCATCCATTGGCAGCCAAACTGAGACCAGCCACCACCGTCAAACTGACGGGACAAGTAGGGATAGAGCATTTGAAAATGGGGACTGACCCGATTGGCATCATGCATCGCTTTTCGCGTAACCGGGATGTAAGGATGATGGGATTCACCATCCAACCGTGTCAGCCAACTGAATGCAGTCTTAAAACCGGGTTCAGCCAACTCGTTTATCACTGCCACACCATAATGTCGCAGATTCTGCTGCTGAATCCATACCGTCAGAATAAAAATATTCAAACCAGGAAGCACAACGCAGGCTATCCCCAATCTCCATCTGCGCCAGCCCGTCATTCCCTGCTTTCCGGTCGCCACATTCCAGCCGCTGCCGCCTGCCCCCTGCCCCCTGATCCGTGGTCCCTGCTCCCTGCCGCCCGGCATAAGTTCCCGCAGAAAATATCCGGTATAAGCCACCGATGCCGGTATAAGCCACAGACTCTCATCCCGCATTAGCCAGGCTAAGGCGACGGACATGGATAGCGCCAGCAACCAGAAGACCAATGGATATCTGGCTTCCCTCTCCGATCCCATGACACCGATAGCGCTGGCAAGTGCTATCGTCACAGCAGGGGTATACAAGGCTTCGGTTGCAACAAACCTGCAGGGAATCCATGCTGCGGGATGGAATGAGCACAATACACAGACGGCTGCAATCCGACAGCCAGGCACATTCATTTTTTGCAATGCAACTGTCAGCAGAACAATACCAAGAAGATAGGCAATCGTCTGCGCTCGCTGCAACGACCACCCCATTGCGCGGTTCAGGGCCAGAACTCCTGGATACACCGGAGATCTTATCAAGGCCATCTGGTTGTAATCGCCAAGCCATTCTCCCTTTGTCAGCGTCTCGGCCATATCCAGGAATTTCAAGCTGTCATGTACACCGCTGATCGGAATAATTCCAGTGTTCCACTGCAGGAATATAGAAACAAATATGGAAAAGACACATACCAAAATCCACCCGTGGCGTTTATCCAAACAAACATTTCTAATCATCTACACGGCCATCTCACCTTCATGTCAAATTAATCCTGTTCGAAAAACCCTACGCAGAATGAGGTAGAGTACTATACTGCGAACTGGCATAATTTTACGTTTTTGATCCCCCACCCCAACCCTCC
>JBAXVB010000626.1:0-2665 GCA_037129415.1 Deltaproteobacteria bacterium | reverse complement strand
GCATAGAACCAGATCGCATAAGCCCGGCTGCACTCACTGCCATGGAAATATGAAAGGCGCCGGGTACAACGATAGAGTCAAAAATACGATGGTCAGCCAGATAAACGAGGGAATCAGGGCTGAAGTGCTTTTGGAACAACACTGCGTTCAGGGCGGGTGAGGCGATTTTCTCATCAATCAAAGGGTGCAGCATGGTATGAGCACCTGGCCTGCCCTCACCTGGCGGCAGGCGGGTACCAACGACATTTGAGATGTGGCTGCCCGTACCTACTGGAATATCTATCGGGTCTATCCAGAACCGACGTCGCTGAAAGGGGTATGTGGGCAAAGACAGAAGTCTGTGTGGACACCCTTTATAAACTCCTTCCCAGTTTACCGGAAAGCCGCTTACATAAAGCTGAGCCAGCGCGTTTAAGAGTGTCTGCCAGTCTGGCGCGGCCTGGCGCAGACTGGAAAGCCAGACGCAGGAAGGATCGGTAATACATTGCTTTCCCATGCCTATGAGGACGGGCTGTGGTCCGATCTCCAGAAACCATCGAAATCCTTGATTGTACAGGTAATCCATGCTGTCTGCAAAACGAACCGGTTGACGGATATGATTGGCCCAGTATTCGGCGGAAGCAATAGTCTGATCCGCAGGCTGGCCGCTGACATTGGAAATCACCATCATCTTTTGAGCATGGAATTTTACTTTTCGCGCTGCCTGAAGAAAATCCTGTAGCATTGGCTCCATCTGCGCGGAATGAAACGCATGGGATACCTGTAAAGGAATAGCGGAAATACCTTTAAGCTTTAATTGCTGAGCCAGTAAGCGGATCTGATCCTGATGCCCGGAAACCACTACGTTCCGGGGTCCGTTTAGCGCGGCTATTTCAAGCCTGTCGTCAAATGCTCTTGTAGCCGACGCTCTTGTGTCGGCTACAAGAGCGTTGGCTACAAGAGCGTCGACTGATGCAATGGCTGCGGATACCTGATTGCGCTCTGCCAAAACAGCAAGCATGGCCCCCGTTTTTGGTAATGCCTGAATCAGGCGTCCGCGGGCTGCAATCAGGCCAAGAGCATCTTCCAGACTGAACACGCCTGCCAAACACGCAGCAACATATTCGCCGACACTGTGACCCATGACTGCGGCAGGCTCAATTCCCCAGGATTGCCACATCCTGGCTAAGGAATATTCCAGTGCAAACAAGGCGGGCTGGGTAAACGCTGTATCGTGGATACTGAAGCCATCCCGCGACGAAAATAGCAGATCGGTCAGTGAAATACCTGCGAGCGGGGAACAGTCCCAACATTGATTCAGGCATTTACGAAATTCAGGTTGATGGTCGTAGAGTTGTTTGCCCATACCCGGATACTGGGCGCCTTGACCTGTGAACAAAAATACAAGATCGGGTTTGGGTGTCTGCATCTTGCCATGGTAAAAACCGATTGAGTTGGAAGGTTTATAAGATTGAATTTTTTTGTCAACATCATCAGTTTTCTGTAAGGACTGGGCCGTCAGCATATCGCAGAGAGCCTGGGTGGAATCGGCGACAGCAGCCATGCGATGGGTAAAATGCGTCCGTCCTGAGGCGGCTGAAAAACAGATATCCGACAGGCTAAAGTCCGAATGCTGCGATAGGTGATCCCGGTAGCGCTGGACCAAATCGGTTAAAGCTTGTGGTGTTCTGGCGGATAAGGTCAGAACATGGCAGGTTTTCCCCCCTCCCAGCCTCCCCCCGGTGGGAGGAGGTGTCTGAACGCCTACCATGGTTTTATTTTCGACACCTGGTGCTTCTTCGATGATGATGTGCGCGTTGGTTCCACTAATCCCAAAGGCGCTGACACCGGCTCTTCGTGGGTGATGGCTGCTGACAGGCCAGGGTACGGCGCTGGCTAAGATTTGAACCGGCAGCCGATCCCATGGAATATGGGGACTGGGTGTGTTAAAAAGCAGATGTGCCGGAATCCGGTCATGTTGAAGCGCCAGAACAACCTTGATGATCCCGGCAATGCCGGATGCCGCTTCCAGATGATTGATATTGGTTTTGACCGAACCGATCCATAGTGGCCTGTCTGCGGAGCGACCTGGACCCAATACTGCGGCCAGAGCGTTAACTTCTATCGGATCTCCCAGCGGAGTGCCGGTTCCATGCGCTTCCACATAATCCACAGAGGTTGGATCTACATCCGCATTCTGGAATGCCTGGCGCAATAATGCCTGTTGAGCCTGGCCGTTGGGAGCAGTGATGCTGCTGCTGGACCCATCATGGTTGACGGCGGAGCCACGGATGACAGCCAGAATCCGGTCTCCACGGGCTGATGCTTCGGACAGTCGGCGAAGTGCGATTACACCGCACCCTTCTCCGCGCCCATAGCCATCTGCTGAAGCATCAAAAGTCTTGCAGCGGCCATCGGGCGACAGCACCTTGATGCGGGAGAGATAGATGCCGCTCTCTGGCTTCAGCATTATCTGTACGCCGCCTGCCAGAGCCAGATCGCATTCCCAGGCCAGCAGACTTTTACACGCCTGATGCAGCGCCACCAGGGAAGATGAACAGGCCGTATCAATGGACATGCTGGGGCCATGGAAGTCATAAAAATAGGACAGTCTGCCGGAAGCAAAGCAAAATCCGGAACCCGTTGCATCGTAGGAGTCAATCTGGCTGGGATCTGGGCCAAAAAG
>JBAXVB010000625.1:0-2666 GCA_037129415.1 Deltaproteobacteria bacterium | reverse complement strand
GTAATTATCTAAGATACTTCAGTTCTTTTGGAAGCAGAACCCCTTTTCCCATCGTATCTTCCCCGTAGTTAACACCAGCCAGAATTTCAATATCGGCCAAGGCCCTGGTATCACCTTCAAAGATCACTTCCGTAACATTTTCCTTGTGAATCTTTCCGCCGGCCCATTGAATATCCAGAACGCTGCTGGCATCAAACCGGTCACTTCCGACACAAAGTTCGACCTGTCCGCCATAATACTGAACAATTTTAGCCACCAGAAGACTTGGCCGACTGTGAAACCCCAATGCTACCGGAATGCCAACCTTAATGGATGACCGTTCAATATTCTCGTTCAGGATTTCCCGCGCCAGCTTTTTTCCGGTGTTCAGAAAATGACAGGCATAATAGAGACCGTAATTGATGGTCCGGTCCAGAAGTGTCTCTGGATCCACCAGGGAAGAAAGCCGATCCTGAACCATTTTATAGGTATTTTTATATCCGGCTTCATGAAGATGCCGCTCATAAAGGTGAAGGAGCCGTCCTGTCATCTGAAGCAGATGAAAGACGACAGAAAAATGTCCGCGCAGGTCAGTCAGCTTTCGCTTTCCAAACCGGTAACATCCATGAATCACATAGGTATCAAATGAAGACTGAAGATTGTGGACCAGCATCTCAAAACGGCGAATTTCGACTTCATTGACTTTTTCCGGAACAATCGCCCGAATTTCCTGAATATCCAATGGTTCATAAAAACCCAGTTGATCAAAGTTGCCGGCGATACTAAGAAACTCACTGGCAATTTTTACAATATGCTGTTTCTGCTGGTCCTTATCCGTATCATCAACATCGGATTCCAGCATTTCACAGGTGGTCGCAGTCGGAAAATCGGAAGGTTCATAACCTCTTTCAGGTATGGGGATGTTCAGCCTTTGGGCTTCCTCCAGGATTGCCGGTGCTATTTTCTTCAACGACGAATTGAGAAACGCCTGTGTAATTTGGCCCTGGACTTCAAATTCAGTCGTATTTTCGAGTCCATAAAAAACAAGACGATTGGAAACATGTTTTTGGGAATAACTGCCGATACTGAGATGAATGAGTGTCGCCGTAAGTTCTCTAAAATAATACCAGTTTTTATTGTTCTTGGCGCCATGAGAATCCAAAAAATCTTCCAGTAGTTTGGTGGTAGCTGTCAATTTGGAATACAACATCTTTGTGAACAGATTTTGCTCTGTTGTAAAACTGGAAATATACAGACAGCATTTGAAAAGATCATGCGCAAAAAACTGGGTTTTTGCAATTAAAGGAATGTCACAAGAGGGATATGACATGTTATAAATCTCCTTCTGAGATAAATTTGTTTGGACAGCAAATGCACATTTGTATGGGCTTGTAGAAAAGAGATCAGAGGATAGGGACCAAGGGCCAGGAAAGATGGAGGTCCGGCCAATCCATTGACGTTCCTCACAACCCCTAACCCATGGCCATAGTCCCGACCCCTCGTAAAAAATGGCCGAAGCAGCCCGTAAGCCGAATCCTGTACCCGGAACCGGTTACCCGATTCCGGTTGACGATCATTCAACTGTGGACGCCTGTTGCCAGGCGCCTCATGCAACCTACCCGGGAGCTCAGGCGGGCCGCCTTCAAACGCTCCCCTATTTGGTCTTGCACCAGGTGGGGTTTACCAAGCTTCTTCGATCACCCGAAGAACGGTGCGCTCTTACCGCACCATTTCACCCTTACCAAGCTGTTTTCACCTTACGCAATCTGCGCGAAAAGCGAAAGAGCCTGGCGGTATATTTTCTGTTGCACTTTCCTTCATGTTACCACGACTCCACGTTATGGAGCACCCTGCCCTGTGGTGTTCGGACTTTCCTCCGGACCCTGTTGGATCCGGCGATCGTCTGTTCTGCTTCGGCCATGTATTAATCAAATATGCTTCCAGTATATGATCCGCTGACAATTTGGACACATTGTCAATTTGTCACACCGTTGAAGTTCGTTATACATTTGCGGTGGAATATTGACATAGCATCCATGGCAGACAGCATCCTGAACCGGAACAACAGCATTTCCACGAACTTGCTGTGACTTAACCTTCTGAAACAACTTCAGCAAATCTGCGTCAATTTTACCAGACATTTTCAGCCGTTCCCGATCCAGCTCTTTCAGTCGTTTTCCGGCTGTCTCGGTTTCAACACCGACAACCTGCTGTTCCTGAACAATGTCATTTTGAACCAACTGAAGCTCCTCTTGTATCGCCACCATTTTTTTCTCCGCATCATCAATCTGATTCAGACAATCAATCATCAGTTCTTCGGTTGCGGAATTGGTTCGCTTAAGTTCTTCAATTTCTTTTAAAAGCGCCTGATATTCCCGGTTGTTCTTGATGGAATTCAGTCGTTCCTGACTCCTTTTAATCATGGCCTGATTCTGCTTGATGTCGGATTCGTGAGAACGATACTTTTTTTTCGATTCTTCAATTTTCGCAGTTTCATCCGTGGTGCGCTGTTCCAATTCATTCTGGCTGCTGCTTAGAACATTCAGCCGTTTTGATATGGAACACAGGTGTGCATTTACGATTGTAGATTCAATTTCAATTTCCTGCAGTGAAACAAGAATATCTATCTGATCTTTCATGTCTTTACCCGCAATGTTGGGGTTAATAAATTGGGGTTAAGGGCTATG
>JBAXVB010000624.1:0-2670 GCA_037129415.1 Deltaproteobacteria bacterium | reverse complement strand
TGCTTCTTGTGACATATTTCTGTTGCGTGCAACGACAGCAGTGAATTTGTCATAGAGTTTATCGACATGCGCCTGTAGGATTTCTTTGCATTTTGGTTTTAACGGTTCATGAGGACTGAAATCGTTTTTGTGGTCACCTGCGAAGATGGTTGTGTATTTCACGCCGATCTGATTATCGAAACCTGTTTGGTCGATATGAATTGCGATTACACCAACTGACCCAACGCTGGCCGTGTCTGAAAGATATATTTCACTTGCAGCGGAAGCGATTGCATAAGCAGCGGAATAAGCGGATTCTGCTGCTACAGCTATGATGGGCTTGGTTTCCCTTGCATTGTAAATTTCATCAACCAAATCAAAGAGGCCAGCGACTTCTCCACCAGGTGAATCGATAAGTAACAAGATGCTTTGCACTCGTTCATCGGATAAAGCAGCACGAAAGGTGTCACGGATATCCAAATATGATGTAGTCCACCAGTTGTATGCTCGATAGGTGAGGCCGCCTGTGATCTCGACCACTGCGACACCATCTACTATTGGGAATCCATTTACTGAGTTCAAAACTACCATTCCTGAATCAGCATAAGCTTGCGTATCTTTGACGTAATTTTTTTCTGAGTCGGGCGGTGGCGGTTTTGATCCAGTCGCTTTAACTGACAGAATTTCGTTGACTGATTGTGGCGCAACCATTAACGCTGAGTTAAAAAGTCTTGTTGGTATTTCCACTGCCATTTCCTCCTGTTAAAGGTCGTGAGTCTGAATCGAACACGAACCCGCATGCGTCAGCACGATCATTATCTGCTTGGATTTCTTCTTCAAGCGCTTCCACATCCATCCCACGTTCCGCCACCTCTTGCGTCCGGGAAGAAAACCCGGATCGAACAAGACCAGATGACGCCTTCAAGTCTTTGAGAGGGTCAACCCATGGCCAGCCGTCGATTGTCCATTTAATTTTCATGTATGAACGCGGGTCTTTTTTATATCCTGGAAGACGCATGGCATTCGATAACTCAACTTGGGAAAGCCAGTACTTGGCAACCGGTCTGCATATCTGATACGCCATGATATTGAAAATGAACTGCTTGCATTGCCGTTGAAATTCGAGATTGCCGGCACGGATAGAGGAATATGTTACTCCGGACAGATCGCCAGTGAATTTCTCGTAGGTTAAGCCGCCGATGCCACGGGCAGCCCGTTGTTCTTGGTGTTTGATGAAAGACCCGTAATTACCACCGACATCTGCTGGTTGTGAAAATGTCACGTTATAACCTGGAGGAAGTGACGGGAATGTACCGGGTTCCATTTGCACCTGGATTGCGCCTGTATCGTCTGTTCCTGATTCGTTTCCGAAAAACGGTGCTGCATTTAAGTCCTCTGCTGGTTGTGTGATAAAACCGCCAAACATGGCCGCTGTTTTTTTACGAACCAGTTCAGCATCGTTGAATTGATTAATTTCGTGCATGGTTAAAATCAAAGAGGCAAGCCACGGGCGGCCTCGTTGTTGACCGGGACGAAGCGGCTGGTATGCGTGAAGTATCTCTGATGCTGGTATGCGAACCCTGTCGAACTGATCTTTTAACGTCATGAATACTTCGCCCGGATGTTCTTTGAATATCCAGTAGGCGACACGTTTACCTGATTTATCAAACTCTATGCCCATGCGGATTTCGTTGCCATTTGGTGAGATTGTGTTATACGTTTCATCAAGGTGATCAGCCTCAAGTATTTGCAATTGAAGCGGTACCAAAAGACCACCAGACCGTTTTGGGCAAAACCGGATAAGAACTTCTCCAGATTCGATGATTGACCTGGATATGAGTGATTGTAATCCGTAAAAATCGAGGAGACCGCCTGCGTCAGCTTCCTGTGTCCAGTCCGACCAGAGTTGCTGTATTCTCTTTTTGAGCTTGGAATCAGATAACTGCCAGCGGGGGGAGATGCCTGTGCCAACGATGTTGGAAACAAGACAATCAATTGCACCACATATCTGAGGATCATTGCGAGATAACTCACGGGAACGAGAACGCAAAAGAGATAGGGATGAATAAATTGTTGCGTTAGGGCCTGCGGATGACGTGCCCCAATTTGATAAACGCCTACCATTACCTGCGCCTTCGAAAGGTGGGGAAGATCGCATATCAATTTTGCGGCCCTTACTGTCAAGTATTCTCAGGAAAGACATTATACCCCTTTGCTTGTTGATATGCGGCAGTAACGAGGCTTACGATTTAATAAATTGAGAGATGTGGTTAAACTCGATTTATATGCCTGAAGTTCAATGAGACTTGATTGACCATATTCTACCATGCGTTCACCATTGGAAACGCGCACGACACGCTCACCGAGCATCAGTTTGCTTATGGCGAGTTCAACGGAAGACAGTGATATGGTCAATTCTGATATTGTTTGCATGATACAATATACAGTATATTGATATATGGTATAACACAATGGGCGGTGGTACAGTGTTCCGTTAATCTGGAAATTCATCAACCGCCACACAAAACTGTAGTCGCGCTGGCAATGACTTCGGGCAGTGGCGCACGGGTTTGTATGGGTCGAAAAGAGCCGCTCCCCGCCCAGGGACACCTATCCGGAATGTGTTAATTCGTTTGACAGGCATGGCAGTTTAATCATAGGGTAACTTCTGGATGAATGGGGCAGGGAATC
>JBAXVB010000623.1:0-2671 GCA_037129415.1 Deltaproteobacteria bacterium | reverse complement strand
TACCTCGGACTCCAGCTCTTGCCGGTAATTACTCATCAAGTCGTTGTATGCCTTGACCTTTAGCAGAGACCTGACTCGGGCTAAAAGCGTTATCTTGTCGATAGGCTTTGAAAGAAAATCGTCACAGCCAGCTTCAATTCCTTTTACCCGATCTTCCTTTTCCCGCAAAGAGGAAACCATGATTATAGGCAGCAGGCGATGTATGTTGTCTTGCCTGACCCTGCGAGCAACTTCAAAACCATCCATGCCGGGCATCATTACGTCCAGCAGGATCAGATCAATTTGATTGCTGGAAAGCTTTCCCAGCGCATCCTCACCGCTTGTCGCCATGATAATTTCATAACCATTCGGAACAAGATATGCTTCGAGAAGTTCAATGTTTTGGGGCTGGTCATCAACAACCAGGATTACTGGTTTGACTTTCATCAATATCCCTTTTGAAAAATCACTTGATAAATTGACTGATTTCTTTCGCAAAGGTTCGCGTATTTATCGGCTTGCTTATAAATCCGACGTTAGTTATGTCTTTTATCTCTTCCTTGTTTTCCGCCATTACGGAAGCGGTCACAAAAATAATGGGGATATCTCTTGTCTCATGGGCTTGACGTAATATCCTGGCGGCTTCGGGACCACGCATATCCGGAAGCCGTACATCCATAATTATGATATCCGGTTTTTCTTTCCTGGCAGTGGCAATGCCGTTGATAGCATTTTCTGCTTCAAATACTTCAAAACCGGCGACCTCCAAAAGGTCTTTTTCCAGCAGCAGATTGTTTCCATTATCATCGACGACTAATACTTTCTTTTTCATCTCACACCACCTCCCTGGATACAATGGGCAAAATAACCCGAATTGAGGAACCTTTATTTAGCCCCTCTGATTCCACAGAAAGCTCTCCGCCATGCAGCTCAACCATCTTTCTGGAGAGTGGTAAACCGAGCCCTGTCCCCTCGGTGAGCCGGGAATATGGAGTATCGACACGAAAAAATCCTTCAAATATTTTCACCATGTTTTCAGATGCGATACCGACACCTGTATCCCAGACCACTATTTCTATCTCGGAACCAGCTTTCTTCGCCCGCACCCCAATGTCTCCACCTTCGGGGGTAAATTTAACCGCGTTGGAAAGCAGGTTGTAAATTATCTCTTTTACCTTGAGTTCATCAGCCTCGATATCAGGTAGATCTTCGGCTATTTCCAGCAACATTTGCAGCTTCTTTTTATTGGCCATATCCGCTACCAGCAGCGAAATCTCGTTGAGCAGGCTTTTCATGGGTAAGTTGGATAATGACAGTTTCATCTTTCCTGCTTCAACTTTCGCCATATCAAGTATCTGATTTATCAGCAAGAGAAGGTGCTTGCCGCTGGTTAAAACATTATTGACATATTTCTTCTGCTTCTCATTAAGCGACCCGAAAGTCTCGTCGTATAATACCTCGGAAAAACCGTTAATGGAGTTTAGCGGGGTCCTGAGTTCATGCGACATGTTAGCCAAAAATTCCGATTTTACCAGAGCGGTGCGTTTTAACTCGGCGGCCAACTCCTTTAAGTCTTCATGGGCTTTTTCCAGCCCATTTTCTATCTCCCTGCGCTCGGTAATGTCCTCAATGGCCAAGAGGATGATCCGCTCTTTTCCCAACATTCTTTGAATTTGCCGTGCATTCAAAAGCATGATGCGCTTGCCGATGGTAGTGAAATCGTGCTCAACCTCATAGTTATCAAAGGTTGCCTTCTGGGGTAGGATGGTCTCCAGCAGTTCCCGCAGCTTGGGGATATTCCACTGTTTATTTCCCAGGTCATAGATAAGTTGTCCAACAGTCTCTTCAGGTTTTACTTTAAAAACTTCATAGAAAGAACGGCTAACCGTGACCACTCTGAGATCTTGATCCAGCGAAATTAGGGGTTCACGCACGGTGTTGATTATGCTCTCAGCAAATTCACTGACATCATCCGCCATTTTTTTAATAATCGCCAGTTCTTTTCGGGTCTTTTCCAGACCGGCTTCTACTTCCTTACGCACGGTGATGTCTTCGATGGCCAGGAGGATTATCCGTTCTTTTCCCAACACTCTTTGAATTTGCCGGGCATTCAAAAGCATGATGCGCTTGCCGATGGTAGTGAAATCGTGCTCAACCTCATAGTTATCAAAGGTTGCCTTCAGGGGTAGGATGGTTTCCAGCAGTTCCCGCAGCTTGGGGATATCCCACTGTTTATTTCCCAGGTCATAGATAAGCTGTCCCAGGGTCTCTTCAGGGTTTACCTTAAAGAATTCATAAAAGGAACGACTTGCGGTTACTACCCTTAAACTTTGACTTAGAACGATTAAGGGTTCACGCACGGTGTTGATTATGCTCTCAGCGTATTCGCGGGCGTCATCATCTTCGGTTTTACCACCGCCGCCTGTCTCCAAATCTATTAGTTCATCACTACTATGTATGTCCATTTTTTCTTCTGTCATAATAAAGTCTCCGTTCTTTTCATCACTTCTTTTTTCCAGCCATTGGCCGAGATTTTTAATCACCCGTCCCCCAAGCAAAAGACAGCGTACAACGGCACGGACTTGATCCCGTTTTCGAACCCGGACTGCTTTGTAGAAAGCCTTATGGAATACGCTGGTTTATATTTTTGCCTGTACACGGAAAGGCTTCGCGACCGGGTGTGATGACCTGA
>JBAXVB010000622.1:0-2674 GCA_037129415.1 Deltaproteobacteria bacterium | reverse complement strand
CTGCCTGATCATCTCTCTTTACAAACAGCGGCGAGATGACATACCGACTCTTGAGAAGGAAAGGGGAAAACCGGAAAAGAGGGTTCCGGTCTTGTCGTCTGGGTTCATGAGGCATAGGCTATCCCCTCAAAATGAAAATTACTGTGTCACTGTCCCCATGATTTGATCAGTAGTATATGGGCAGGTTTCAGGGAATACTGAATCCGGCAATCGGGTTTCCTTCAGAGCTTTAACAACTGCAATTTCAAAGGCGATTGAAACGCATTCTGATATTGAATACTTCAGAGAAGGGTTTTCTAAAAGATGATTTTTTATCCTGATCCGCTGTTCCTTGATGGTAAGCTCCCAACTTCGTTCACGTCTCTCCGGTTGATAATCCCATTTTAAAAGGTGCATCAGTAACACTGCAAGGCGATTAACCAATTCGTGTTTTTGAGTTTTCCCCATAGATTCGATTTCCTCAATTAAGTTTGGAATGTCAAGCTGTGACAGCGCCCCTGCCTTCATAAGATCAGCCTGTTCATGTGTCCACTGATAAAAATCCTGATTATATAAGTTCATGATATCCTCTGGTTTTTGAAAAGTGTTTATAGAAAAATCCTGGAATCAGAAACATTCAGCACAACTGCCAAAATCTCAGCTCGCTTCCTGCCCACTTGCCGCTTGTCGGTCTCCATTTCGCTTATATGCCGTTGTGGTATGACGGTTTTTTCGGATAGCTGCTTCTGAGTCAATTCTTCGCGCAACCTCCACAAAGGTTCTGGTGATCCACAAAGAAGATTCAGGGAAAAGTGTTTGTGGAACACTCTTTTCAGCCAAGGTGATCAGCCCCGCCTATCCCCGAAAACTGCAACGGTTTTGTAACGATTGTACTAAAAAAATTGTATTTGGGACTGTGCTTCACTCTTCACGAAGCGCCGTACCCACTGATCCGGCAAAAAAGCAGGCTGCCTGATGATCGCCATAAATGTCGCAAAGCTCCGGCTCTTTCCGGCCGCATACATCTTCTGCATACAAGCACCGCGTATGAAACCGACATCCGGATGGCGGGTTGATAGGGCTGGGAACATCGCCTTTTAGAATGATCCTATGGCGCTTCAGTGTGGGGTCCGGCAGGGGAGAGGCCGAAAGAAGGGCCTGAGTGTAGGGATGAAGGGGGTGGCTGTAAAGTTCGCTGCTTCTGGCGATTTCAACGATCTTCCCCAGATACATGACGGCCACGAGGTCGCTGATGTATTCCACAACGCTTAAATCATGCGAAATAAAGAGATAGGTTAGCCCGAATTCATTCTGCAAATCCTTCAACAAATTTATTACCTGGGCCCGAATAGAGACATCCAGCGCCGATACCGCCTCATCGCAGACTATTAGCTTGGGATTTAGAGCAAGGGCCCTGGCAATGCCAATTCTCTGGCGCTGGCCCCCCGAAAACTGATGGGGATAGCGCCTCATAGCTTCCTGCCTGAGACCCACGACATCAAGCAGGTACAGAACCCGCTGCTCTCTTTCTTCCCTGCTTTTCATGCCGTGAATTAATAGCGGCTCGCCAATAATCTGGAAAACGTTTTTTCTGGGATTCAGGGATGAAAACGGATCCTGAAAAATGATCTGCATCTGCTTTCTAAGGCTGCGCAACTGCTCCGGCGGGAATGTAAGAATATTTTCGCCTTCAAAATAGACTTCACCCGATGTGGGTTCTTCCAGGCGAAGAATGGCGCGGCCCAATGTTGACTTTCCGCAACCCGATTCTCCAACGAGTCCGAGCGTTTCGCCCTGCTTAATCGAAAAGGAAACACCGTCAACCGCCTTTACAGCAGCAATCTGTTTAAGAAACACGCCTCCCATAATGGGATAGTGCTTGACTATGTTGCTGGCGCGAATAATCGTAGGGGTTTCAGGTTTGAGGTCAGGCATATTTTAGGCACCGCGCCTTATGATTGGGTCCCGTGGCAACCATTTCAGGCTCAATTTGCCGGCAGTCTGAAAACGCATCCGGACACCTGTCGTTAAACATACATCCGGATGGCAGATTCAGAAGCGACGGGACCATGCCCTTGATAGTATTCAGACGCTTTCCGGCATTTCTTCCGGGGACAGGAATGGACTGAAGCAGGCCGACAGTATAGGGATGTTTGGGGTTGGCGAACAAGGTGTTCACATCCGCATATTCCACAACCTTGCCGGCGTACATGACGGCGACATTCTGAGCCATTTCGGCGATGACGCCCAGATCATGCGTGATAAACAGAATGGACGCGCCGATCTCGGACTTCAGCTTGTTCATGAGATCCAGTATCTGCGCCTGTATGGTCACATCCAGGGCGGTTGTGGGTTCATCGGCAATCATCAGGCGGGGGTTGCAGGCCATTGCCATGGCGATCATGACCCGCTGGCGCATTCCGCCGCTCAGTTGGTGGGGATAGTCGTTCATTCGCTTTTCCGGAGCAGGAATTCCCACCAGGCGAAACATGTCAAGAACCCGGTCCCTGACTTCTTTTCCGGATGATTTTTGATGGATGCGAATGGATTCTCCCACCTGATTTCCGACCGAATAAACCGGATTCAAGGATGTCATAGGCTCCTGGAAAATCATGGAAATCTGGTTGCCTCTGATTTTTCGCATCTGGGCTTCGGAAAGCTCAAGAAGATTGGTTCCCTGAAAATCGATTCTGCC
>JBAXVB010000621.1:0-2682 GCA_037129415.1 Deltaproteobacteria bacterium | reverse complement strand
CAATGTCTTAAAGAGACTAATCTGCCTCGAAATAAATTCCCGGATGACGATGAAGAACATGCCTTGAACAAAGTTCAGATATGCCTTGAAAATGCTGGTTATCAATTTCATGAACGGGTCATTAAGTCCTTTCATACGGCGCTTAAATGCCAGGATATCAATCCCCTAACAGTGCTGGCTGGTGTATCGGGTACCGGCAAGACACTTCTACCAACTGCTTATGCACAGCTTATGGGAATGCATTCATTGGTGATCGCAGTTCAGCCGCGATGGGATTCCCCTCAGGATATGTTCGGATTTTACAACTATCTTGAAAACCGCTACAAGGCCACAGACTTGGCCCGTGCTCTAATCCGAATGAATCCTTCTAACAACATTGAAGGACTTGATGAAAACCAGAAAGTTAAAGACCGAATGCTTCTAATATTGCTGGACGAAATGAATCTTGCCCGGACAGAGTATTACTTCAGCGAGTTTCTGTCCAAGCTTGAACTACGGAATTTGTCTGATAAGATTGAACGACAACATTCTGAAATCACTTTGGACACGGGACCGGGTAGAAAAATGTCCTTTTGGGTAAAACGAAATGTGCTATTTGCAGGAACCATGAATGAGGATGAGACGACTCAAACTTTGTCAGACAAGGTACTCGATCGCGCCAATATCCTGCGGTTTGGTAAGCCTGCCAAAAGGAATGCTCAGGGCCAACCTAAAAAACTACCCGACCCTCCAGGATATCTTATGTTATCTCAGTGGATGGATTGGTGTCGGCCTGTTGATGCTGGTCAACGCGCCTATATGGTGCAGGAATGGATTGATGGTCTCAATAATGCCCTCACCAAGGTGGGGAGACCGTTTGGTCATAGGGTACAGCTAAGCATGCAGACTTATGTGAGTAACTATCCAGGAGTGAATGGCGACAATGTTTACAAGATTGCTTTTGCCGATCAGATCGAACAGAAGATTTTACCCAAATTGAGGGGCTTAGATATCGGGGGGATGAATAATACGGCCTTAGAAGAAATTGGAAGAATCATTGAAAAAACTGGTGATCAAGCACTGCTCAAGGCATTTGATGATGCACTACAGAATAACACCTCAGGCATGTTTATCTGGCAGGGCGTGACACGGTAAAGGTATTCCATGAGTATTGCAGCCCAATTGCATTTTTGGCCGTGGTCCTGCTTTTCGAGCGAAGAGACAATGGTCATTTCCAGTGAAACCTGTTTCCCTTTCTATGGAAGCCCGGTCATCTCGTTGATAGAAGAGGCGAGTATAGTCCTTCCGGCAAGACATGAACGGTTTCATCCGCTGGGACCAGCCTTCAAGCCTCCCAATTCCGATAGTTACTGCCGCTTGTTTGAATCTCCGCATGGAACAGTTTTCGGCGATAAGAAAAGCGAGAGCATCCATATCCGCAACAAGGCAGGTAATGAGATAGTTCAGGAAATAATTCGTCTTGAGCCTAATAAAGTAATGCTTCGTTATGACGGAAAAGATGAACAAGGCAAGCCTAAGGATTCGCTTCTTTCCCGGGTGGTCGAAGACTGGTCAAGCTTCTTTGAGGACATTCTAAAATACGAGCAACATGACAATGAAAAGAACAGCCGGATTGAGTGGGACGCTGTTCAGGCTTATCTGGAAAAAATCCAGGCAAATAAACAAGAACCGTTTAGGGCGCTGATTGTGGATATCGCAGAGGAGATGCATAGCCATCTTCCAGAAATAGTACGGGCTACCCGCCGAGCCTTGATTCGGGAAAGACAAATGATGTCGGCAAATCGTGTCGAAGAAACCGACATTGGTTGCCTGCGCTGGTATATTCGGCAGCCAGGGCGAACTATGGCTGAGAAAGCTGGCCCGCGACAAAGACTCTTGGCGATTGCACGGCAGGAAACGCATAACCTGCATGAAAATCGTATCCTCAAAGATTTTCTCTTGCGCTGCAATCATGTAGGAAAACGGTATATTGCAAATGCATTTGTTGAGAATCCAGCCTATGTGACATCTACTCGTGTTCAATGCGTCCGACTTCTGGCTTCGCTTTGTGTACAGCTCCATTTGTCACCGCAGTTGCTGGATGTCACCGCACCCAATCCTGCGACACCGCCCAATTATGTGTTGCTTAACGATATCCGATACCGGAAAGTATGGTATTGGTATAAACGACTTCTACGACAAGAACAGGAAAAAGATTGTTTCTGGGACTGGCAGGCCCGTACATGGGCAGACATAGCCCGTCTGTTAATCAGTGTCGCCATCAGGTCTCTTCAAAAAAAATGCGATGGATTCAAACTTACAGAGATATATCAAGGTTCTCTGCGCATAAGGGAAGAACAAATACTTGGCTGTCGAACCGCTGCCGGTAGTGAAACTGGCCCACTGCTCATTAATCGACTCTCGAATCAGTGGGTATTGGAAATCGTGCATCAGGAACAGGCGGAATATCATCCAATTGCAAAGTATCTTGGTGCTACCGGAGGGCATCTCTACCTGGTGCTAAGACCACTGGGCCGGGAGGTATCGCCACAAGTTCTTATTATCTGGGCAGTTCATACAGCCGCATCATCATCATCTTTCATCCCTAATGATATAGGAGAATCTGCTGAAAAGGCTTTAACCCAGCATCAAAGCTTTCTGAACATGGCCAGAATCCCTTTCGCTCCAAAATTGTACGGTCTT
>JBAXVB010000620.1:0-2687 GCA_037129415.1 Deltaproteobacteria bacterium | reverse complement strand
TGGGTCGGTACAACACAAGAAACGGGGTGAGCAGCAGCAGATACCAGGTGTGAAATGTCGGAGCAAAAATCAAGAAAATGGCGGATACCAGGAAAACAGACCGGATTCTGTCCGGAGTCAGAAAAAAAACAAAACCGCATAGGCCCACTGCACAAAACATGGCAATCCAGGCTGAAAGCGACACGCCGATCAAGGACAGACAGACATAATTCAACAGACCATTGTAGCCGTAAATGGAGAGAAAAATATTGAGAGTGGACAGAAAATTGATTCCCGAATCATAATAAGGCAGCATCAGCGCAAACGGAAGCAGAAAAAAAGGAAAGTATTTGAGATTGCCGCGCTCAACAAGCAGGGGCAGAAAGATGACAGGTGTCAGTTTTGTCATGACGGCAAGCCCGAGCGCCGAATACATCAGCCATGGCTTCTTCTGGCTGCAGCCATAAAGGGACAGCATGATCCAGAAAACCAGGACGCTTTCAAGATGGCCTTCACCTGCCACAGAAATTATCGTCAGGGGATTAAGCGCATACAGAACAATTTCCCTGAAATCTGGAGAAACCTTGCGTATCATCAATAACAACAGGAAAATCGTACCCATATCGAAGATGACCAGGATTGATTTAAAAAACCAGTGGGTTGGCGATATTGCAGCTCCAGCCTTAAATAGAATCTGCGCAAAAGGCCAGTAAATAGCAGGGATATATTGAAAATTAATATCCCGCCAGTTTTCATTTCTAAGGTGTTTCAGTCCTTCGGCTTCCGGAGCAAGCAGAAACGGGTTATACCCTGCGATCTGGATTTCTCCTTCCCATACATACCGGTTGATGTCGCTGTTCTCTGGAAACTGAAAAATCGCAACAACTCTTACCAGGAGCGCCAGCAACAGAACAGCATAAAGCATCCGCCTTCCAGTCCAGTGCCTCATGATCCAGAGCATACTTAAAAACATGCCCACCGATCCAATAAGATAATACGGGCTTCCGATAATGTTTTCGCCAGGGCCCAGAAGCACCGCCGAAAAAAGAGCGTACGCAATAAAAGCGCCGACTCCATGAACCATTTTCATATCAAAACGACTTTTCAATTTGACCTCAGCCCAGCAGAACCTCTGGAAGAGTTTATTTCAAACGGATACAAATATTATATCCTGAATTTGGTGGGTTATAGCTTCAAACTACGCCATCAACAACCGCTCAATTTCAGCCAATATATCTTTGCTTGTAACCCTGTTTTTGCCCTGCATGCCACATAAGGCGGCCGCACCATCAACAAGAGAGATGGCCTTACCTGGAAGATACTCATCTGTGATATGTTTTTCACTCATAATCACCGCTGTTACCAATGCGTCATCGTCCACACGTAGTTTGTGGTGAATTTCAAAACAGTTGACAATCCCCCTCAATATGGCCAAAGCCTGATCGGCCGTTGGTTCACGCATCACAATTTTTTTAAATCGCCTTAACAAGGCAGTATCTTTGGCAAAGTATTCGGCGCCTGTTGGGGTTGTTGCTCCGATACAGGGGAATTCTCCGCGGGCAAGTACCGGCTTTAAAATATCAGCGGGGCCCATACCGCCTTCGGTTGCGCCGGCTTCGATCAATGTATGAATTTCGTCGATAAAAATGATGATTTTATCTTTTTTGTAGAGTACTTCCTCCATCAAACCTTCAAGACGAACTTCCATGTCTCCGCGATATCGCGTACCGGCGATGAGACTGTTTAATGAGAGCGAATACAACTCTTTTCCTCTAAGACTGGAAGGTACCTGCCCTGTGTGGATTAAACGTGCAAGACCTTCAACCACAGCGGTTTTACCCACACCGGGCGGCCCGACCAGCAAGGGGTTGTTCGTTTCCATCTGGGATAATACCTGAAGCAGCCGCTCAATCAGAGTATCTGCTCCAATCACGGGCTTTGTGCGCGAAAGAAATCCGGAATCCGTTAACAACTGGCCGTAACGATCCAGATATCCTTCGGTATTTTTAGGTGATTTTGGGCTTGCTTGGGCGAAAAAGGGTCGCAACTCAAGCGGCAGTTCATACGAACGGGGGACAAAAAAAAAGACACTTTCACTGCGGCCTTTTAAATTGCGGTATAACTCTTTGATTAAGGATCGTATTTCTCCGACAAGCGGGTTGATGACGTCTTTTTCGCCGATGTAATGATGAAAGTCCTCAAAAATATAGGATACGCGCTCCTGGGGTTTACTTATGATAAATTTGATCACTTCCAGAGGATCGTTTAAGCCGGCCACATTGAAACCATCAAATAGGGGGTAGGCTTTGGAAAGGTGATTGACCATAAACCCTCTGGCTTTGGACCAGACAATCGGAATATGCCCTTTGTATCTTATGGAGGCCGAAAGATGCTCTATTTCATCTATGGGGTTGTTGTATTGGATAAGCGATAAAGGTGGTGATGTCACGGTTTCGGACGCTGTAGATGCTTTGAGATCGTTGGACAGACGACCGGTGATGGTGGCTGTTCCATTTTCGCCAATCAGAATTTCCTTTGCAATTTGAAAAAGCACACTTTCCTTACAGTCGATCACATACCCTTTTTCCTTTGCCCTTTGCACGATCAATTCAATAATCACAGGGGTTATTGGATTCACCCCGGCTATCCGCCTCATTTCATTTCTATCTTTGTTAGAGAATAAAATCTGATCGGTTATGGAAGATTGC
>JBAXVB010000062.1:0-15878 GCA_037129415.1 Deltaproteobacteria bacterium | reverse complement strand
TCTTGGGATAATGCACAAATTATTATCGTTATGGTGGACGTAACAATCGTCCAATTTGTAATTAATAAAAAAAGTGCTATATATGTAGTCTATATTTTCCACCCTCATGTCAGTATTTTTTGCCACAATGTAATAATCCATGCCAAAGTCACTGATTATCCTGACTGAAGTTGTGAGACCCTCTTTCCTGACGAAATCCTGAAGGTCAGAAAAAATGTCTTTGAGCCTCACAGAAACTATTTCACTTTGGACTCTCATCTGCTTCAGCCATTCAGGGTCAGGCTCCCTCTGTGGGGTAAGGATGACACCGCCAAAATTCAGGATAACACAATGATTGAACTGTAAATTAACACGGTTGAAGGAACTTAGGTTCCTGGCGGTTGTTGGGATAATGGTCATTCCCGAATCCAGAAAGGTAAACAACTCTTTTTGTCCGGCAGTCATGAATGACAATGGTGAACCATCCCTTGCGAAAGCCGCCGGGCATAGATTTTCATTGTCCCGACACTTTCTGACCGTCTGAAAGGTCGTATCATCAAGATCCATAAAGAGATATTTGTCCATAAATTATCCAAAAAAAACCGGATGCGCCCCCAGTCTTTCAATCAAGTCATGTTCAACTGGGAGAATGCATGTTTCATAGCACAAGATGATCCGAGTGTAGTCCTCAGAGCAAACATTGTAAACGAAGTTGTCAATCCCGTCAAAGTAATTGTCCTGAAAGACGATCCTACACAGAATGTCACCATCAACTATAATAGGTGACCTGGTGGTGGACTGAAAGAAGACGTTATGTCCCTTTTCCTCCAGCAGCTCAGCAAGCTTGAAGGGAAGATAGGTGAATTCTCCAGTGCCGAGAACGAGAATTTTGTCTTCCATCGACAATCTCAGATCATCAATACGCCCATGTAAATCAACCTGTGGGGTGTTCCTGCAACCGAATCTGCCGAAATTTACCTTGAGGCATCCATCTTTCATTTCACCGTTCCCGACAGACTTACATTTCGAGCTGAACCGAAACTCCTCGTCGGGAATGAAAGTAAATCCACCATCAAGAATGCTTACAAAATGCACTGCACAGGGCATCCGACTGATAAGCTCAAGCCGCTTTGGGTCATCCATCCAGTTCGTTATGGTTACCAGCAATACCTGTTGGAGATTTGGATTCTTATTGTAAAACGATGTAACCAGGTTGACAAAGGTGTTTCCCGTACTGATCTCGTCATCAAGTAAAATAAGGGTTGTGGCACTGTAGAAAATCGTTTTCTCATCGTGACCGCAAGGCTCGTAGAGTATGTGCTCAGGAGCGTGACAGTGGTATTCCTCAAACCGCAGCGCACGCCTCCGGTCAAAATTATATCTTGTTGTATGAATAAAAAGGCTTTCCTTATCAGGCTGAAGCAATCTTAGGCTTTCAAATACCCCTTGACCGAAACCAATAGCCGTCTCAGCCATCCCTACCGCAACGACTGGACCATCCATATCAATGGTGGCTATGCTTCTCCCTAAAATACTGTAGATGTTCCGCATGACGGATGGCTTTACCGGATAGTGTTTACCCAAGACCTTGCTAACGAATAGGTACCCTCTCTTTGGATTATTTCTGCTCGCAAAGCCGCAGAGATCATCCAGAGGAATGGTCGAGTTCCTAACCTCAATTTCAAGCATTCCAGTCTTCAGTTGCACTGCCTTCCTCATCAAATCAGATTCCTTTTTTCATTCTGACGGCTTTTGAATACAGAATCAGTATATCAGATTCACTTGTATGATTTGGACGATAGGAAAAAAAATGCTAAGCTCACATCAAACAATGGGCCATACGTTGATATGGATCATTTATTTCATCGACACCGTAAGGCCCATTTCAAAAGCTAATGTTAGTAAATAATTATCAGATGTTAACTCCAAAGTTCTTCGCCATTGGTCCCAGACCACCACTAAAGCCCTGTCCGAGCGCTTTGAACTTCCATTCTCCACTGAGGCGATATACCTCACCAAACAGCATGGCTGTCTCCGTGCTGGCATCTTCCGACAAATCGTAGCGGGCTATCTCCTGGTTGTTATCCTGATTAACAATCCGTATAAATGCTGAACTTACCATTCCGAAGTTCTGTTTGCGTACGTCCGCTTCGTGAATCGTAACTCCTACAGACAATCTGATAACGTCAGGTGGAACTTTTTCCAGATCAACCTTAAGTGCTTCATCGTCTCCTTCGCCTGCACCGGTAATGTTATCACCTGTATGCTCTACTGAACCATCCGCAGACTTCAAATTGTTATAAAAAATGAAATCAGAGTCACTACGAACCTTTCCATCCGCCTTCAACATGAATAAACTTGCATCCAGATCAAATCCAGCCCCTTCAGTAGCTCTGGCATCCCAGCCCAAGCCAATCAGTATCTTTTTGAGACCTGGAACAGACTTTGTCAAAGATACATTGCCACCTTTAGAAAGAGACACTCCCATAAGTTGAACCCCCCTTTTTCTTTTTAACAAATTGTTGTGGTTGTAATATCCTAATGTTTTATTTGATATTTTTTGATTGTAAGTGCGATATTTTCCAGGTAATCACAAATTCAATTTCACTCCCAATTCAGAGACTAACGAGAATGGTGTTGACGAGTTTCTATCAAATCTGCTCTGTGTGAATCAACATTATGATGCCGAAACACAAAAAAATGGCGTTTGTTGTCCATGCAGCAATAATCGGTGGCAGCATTTCCCCGTAGCCCAGTGAAATGCAGAAACTGTTCAGCACCCAGTATAGAAATGCCATGCCTATGCCATAAGCAATTCCAGATGGGATACCATCTTTCAGTTGGTTTTTGCAGGCAATGCCGACACCGGCCAAAACCAGGATAACACAGACAAAGGGGAAGGCGATCTTGGAGTGAAAATCCACCCGGTACTGCGTGGCTGAATAGCCCTCATCCTCAATGGTGTGAATGTAATTAAGAAGCTCCTTGATGTCCATTTCCGATGATCTTTTGGTAACCTGTTGAAGCCTTTCCGGATTCATGTCGAGCTGGGCAGGCATTGAGTCATGAAAAAAGATGTCATAGCTAAATCCCGTGTCATCCAGCTTTTGCTCCAGTATCTCGGATAATATCCATTGGCCGTTGGAAAATACGCCGCGTTCCGCATCTATCCGCCTGATAAGCCTGAACTGATCATCAAAAGTGTTGAGCGTCACCTTGTACAGTGTTTTTTCGGCAGGGTTGTAATGACGGATGTGCATAATGTCATTATGGCTTTTCATCCAGATATTGTTTTCCCGGGTTGTTACGGCTTTTTCCTTTCGGACTTCATTCAACCATATACGGTTTGCGGTAGTCATTGTGATGGGAACAATGGCTTCCGAAAGTAAAAACAGCGCGACTGTAAATACCAGTCCCAAGGCCAAAATGGGTTTGGTCAGCATATAAACACTGATTCCGCAGCTTTTGAGAGCCGTTAGTTCATTGTGTTTATTCATCATTCCAAAACTGATGAGTACAGACAGCAAAATTCCGACCGGAATGATTTGTGAAAGCACAAAGGGAATGGTATGCAGCAGAAAATCAATCATCCGGGAAAGGGGAAGTCCGGCTTCCATGAAATTATCGATTTTCTCAAAGAAATCGACTGCCAGATAAATGGCTACTACAAGGATCAATACCATAAAGAAGTATCGAAAAATTTCACGGATGAGATATTTGTCAAGTATGGTCATAGGTCATATTTTCATGCATAGATTGTTACTAAATGGCCATGAAAATTAGCCGACACAAGAGCGTTTCTCGCGCGAAGGCGGTAGGGGCGACCGGCCGGTCGCCCCTACTTGTTTCGTGTCTTTCGTGGTTTAAAAATATTTTCATGGTAAATATCGTTATTATACAGCACTTTTTCGAAGACGACGAAATCTTCGTGCTATGCCTGTAAAAACTGTTGAAAAAGGAGACGGCTTTTCCTGGTTTGCGCGTTGGAGCATCAGGATGCCAGCGCCTGCCGTAACGAAATTGGGAACCCACATTCCCAGAAACGGAGGATATACCCCCGCTTCACCAAAAACCCAGCCTGCGGACAGCAGCATGTAATACAGGAGAAAAAAGAAAATTCCCAGGCTGATGCCAAAGGAACGCCTGCTGCTTACGGACTGAATTCCAAGTGGAACCGCCAGAAGGCCAAGAGCAATGCAGGCAAATGGCAGGGAAAGTTTTTTGTGAAATTCCAGCAACGTCAAGTAATATTTAGAATTTTTTTCTGTTGATTCGGTCAGATATTGACGGATTTCGGACAGGGACATTTCCTCTGGATGCTTTGGACCTGTTGCCACGGCTGCAAGGGCCTGACGGGTATCCAAATGAATGTCATAAGTGGCGAACCGCACGGTATTGACTGACCGGGTTTTGACATCCACCTGGTTGATGGTTCCCCCATAAAGCCTGAGCAGAAACTGGTAGGTGTCCGGATTGCTTTCCATCTGGCCTTTAGGCGCCACAACGGTGATGATTGCATCCTGGGTTCGCTGGTCTTCAATAAATACATCGCTGAGGGTTCTGGTTTTAGCGTCCATTTTGTTGACGTACAGCATTACACCTTTAAAGCTGTCGATGAATGTTCGCTCTTTTATGCCGATGTCCAGGTTGGTCGAGGCAACCTGCGTGGTAAGTTTTTTTATGGACATTCTTCCCCATGGAAGGCCATATAAAGCCGTGCATGCGGTCAGCAGCGCCCCTACCATGCAAAACAGCATTACCGGCGGCATCATGTTATAGATGCTCAGCCCTCCATTCTTTAATGCCAAAATTTCATTGTCCCCGGATAATCGCAGAAAGGTCAGCAGCACTGACATCATGATTGACATGGGGATGATGAATTCCATGAAAAACGGCAGGGTATAGAGAATCATCCATCCGACAACAGATAGACCAACACGGTGATTGACAACAAGATTCATGATCTGAATGATCTGGGTCATCAAAAAAATAAAGGAGAAAAAAATCATACAGATTCCAAAAGGTGGAAGCATCTCCATGAAAATATAGCGATATATGATCTTATTGATTCTCATATTTACCGTGAAAATACTTTTAAACCACGAAACACACGAAAGACACGAAACAAGTAAGGGCGACCGGCCGGTCGCCCCTACTGCCTTCGCATGAGAAACGCTCTTGTAGCCGAAACAAGAGCGTCGGCTAATTTTCATTCATGGGGCGGCATAGACCACGCCATGAGCATTTATTTTATTTTTACCGGAATACCAGCCACCATCCAGATTACCTGGTCTGCGCAGGCTGCGATCCGCTGATTTACATGTCCCACAGCATCCCGGAAGGCTCTGGCGATCGGATTGTCCGGAACAATCCCGGCTCCGACTTCATTGGTGACCAGTATGACAGGACATGCAGCGGCGCTAAGGCTTTCAATCAGACGGCAGGTATGAGTTGCCAAGAGTTCTTTTGACGCATCAAAATTAGCGTGTTCCATCATCAGATTGCTTACCCAGAGCGTCAGACAGTCCACCAGCAGTACATCTGCGTTGGGGCCAATGTTCCCAATTGCTTCTGGAAGCAAAATCGGTGTTTCAACGGCGGTCCAACCTGTTCCCCGTTCAGTCTTATGCCTGGAAACCCGCTGGTGCATTTCTTCGTCCTGGGGAACACAGGTTGCTATAAAGATTTTTCTGGTGTTTCCTATTTTGTCCGCTATAAGAAGGGCATGGTTGCTTTTACCGCTTCGACATCCACCAATGACAAGGGTTGTACTCATTTATCGATTCCTGATTTAAAATGTGACAATTGACAGGTAATATCGTGACGGGTTAATTAACGTGACAAACCAACGCCATTAACGCGTCATTTGTCACCCTTCACGGTCTTAAGAGCTGAGAAAATAGCCTCAACATCCACATGGGTTTCAAAATGTTCCGCCAGCCGGTTATATGCCATATCCCGTTCCACAGGCCCTTGTTCAGCAGAAACCGGAACATGGCCAAGACCGATCTGATCAAGCCAGAGACTGGTGATACCAGGAGTGTCAAACATGCCGTGTATATATGTTCCGATGACCGACAAATCACCAGACTGGGCGCCATCGGCTTCTTTGCAGGCCAGTCCATTACGCTCTGTAATGTTCAGCAGGGAATTTCCCTGGAAGAGCCTGGTTTGTCCCATATGGATTTCATAGCCTTTGCCGGCGATTCCATTCCATTCAAAGGCGCTCAGTGTCGTGGTTTTTGGCGCTTTTAATACTGTTTCGACAGACAGCAGGCCCAGTCCCCCGGTTGAACCCGGAGAACCTTCCAGACCATCCGGATCATGGACCTGGGTTCCAAGCATCTGGTATCCGCCGCAGATTCCCAGAACATGACCTTTGTTGGCGACGTATTTTCTGAGTATTGCAGACCATCCGCTCTGGTGAAGCCACCTTAGATCAAAACAGGTGTTTTTGGAGCCGGGAATGATCACAGCTTTAAAATGCGACAGTTCTTGAGGCTGTTCAATGAATGAGACTGAAATGTCGGAAATCCTGGTCAAAGGATCAAAATCCGTAAAATTGGAGATATGAGGTATGCGAATGATGGCGATGGCTGGTATGGAATCATTGTCAAGCGCCGGTTTCTTTGGATTTTCAATCACAACAGAATCTTCCGCCTCCACCGCCAGATTGTTAATCCAGGGCAGAACACCGAAAACGGGTTTCCCGGACCTGGATTCAATCCATTTTGTTCCATCCTTAAACAGGGAAATATCTCCGCGAAACCGGTTGATGATAAACCCGGCGATCCGGTCCTGACAGTCCGGGGGCAGACAGGCCAGTGTGCCGATGAGTTGCGCGAATATGCCGCCCCGGTGGATATCGCCGACCAGTATCACTGGCGCCTTGGCATAGGCGGCCATTCGAAAATTCACAATATCATGCGGCATGAGATTGACTTCCGCACAGGACCCGGCTCCTTCCATAATAACCAGATTATATGATTCCCGAAGCCGGTCGAGCGCAAGACACGCCGTTGAAAACAACGATTCCTTCTGCTGATGGTATTCGCGTGCTGTCCGATTGGCCACAGCCTCTCCCAGCACAACAACCTGGGAGCCAATATCGCTGGTGGGTTTCAGTAGAATCGGATTCATGTCCACATGGGGAGCAATCCGGCTTGCCTCTGCCTGAACAATCTGGGCGCGGCCCATTTCCAGACCTTCTGGCGTGACACCAGAATTGTTGGACATATTCTGGGCTTTATAAGGGGCTACCAGAATGCCACGATTGGCAAAAACCCGGCAGAGGGCCGTCACCACTATGCTTTTTCCCACGTCAGAGCCGGTTCCCAAAACAGCCAGGCAGGGAGCCAAAGATTTCGGAGGTGGCGTTTCAGATATCACGAATATGTGTCCCCTTGTTTATATTATAAATAATGAATTCCCAAGTATACAGCACGGCGTATGGGAGGCTTTGGAGACAGATTTCTATACTGCGAACGGGCATAATCTGCGCTTTCCATAAACTCCCTCTCCCATCGGGGGAGGGTTGGGGTGGGGGATCAAAAACGTAAAATTATGCACGTTCGCAGTATAATCTGTCTCCAAGAATCAGATGATTAGCGGTGGGTTACGAGGAACGAGGGGGCGAGTTAAAAACTAATCTCTCAGTACCTCATCCACTATCTTATACCCACAGTCCTGGCTTAGGCAGGCTAAAAATGCGCCTTCTTTTTTGGATGTTTTTTCCACCATGAATTTAGCATGACAGAGCGGGCATTCCTGGTTGACCGGCTTATCCCAGATGGCAAAAGAGCAGTCCGGATATCTGTTGCATCCGTAAAACACCTTTCCGCGTTTGGACATTTTTTGAACCAGCATCCCTGTACACCCAGGCTCCTGGCAGGAAATCCCTGTTTCCTGGGGAGATCCGACAGGTGTAACGGACTGGGTGTTCTTGCAAGCAGGATATCCGGTGCAAGCAAGAAAGGGGCCGAATTTCCCCTGACGCATGACCATGGGCAGGCCGCATTTTACGCAAACCTGATCGGTTGCCACCTCCGTTGGCTGTTCAGCCGGCAGGATTCGGCCTTTTTCATCGCGGGTGTAATTGCTGGTGAATTTACACTCCGGATATCCGTTGCAGGCCAGAAAATGACCATTTTTCCCCATTTTGATGTTCAGTTTTTGGGTTTTGCAGAGGGGACAGTCCAGGTCGGTTGAACTACCAACCCCTTTCATGCTGATCATCTGTGTGGCTGCGGCTTCGAGCCGCTGTTTAAACGGCTCATAAAATTGTGTCAGCACTTCAAGGGGAGCGGCCTCAGCCGTTTCGATCTGATCCAGATGGTCTTCCATTTTGGCCGTAAACTCAATATCGAACACCTCTGGAAAACTGGCGACAATCAGGTCATTGACGATAAACCCGAGTTCACTGGGGATAAAAATGCCTTTGACCATCTCCACATAAGCTTTTCCGCGAATGGTAGTAAGAATCGCAGTATATGTACTGGGCCGTCCGATACCGTTTTCTTCAAGCGCCTTAACCAGGGAAGCCTCGGAAAACCGGGGTGCTGGCTGAGTAAAATGCTGCTTGGGTTCAAGCTGTTTCAAAATCAAGGTCTCGCCTTTGGACAGTTCTGGAAGCCGTGCTTTGCCAGGATTCGATTCACTGTCCATTTCATCGTCCGCAGACAGGTAAAGAGCCATGAATCCGGGGAATTTAATCACCGATCCCGTGGCAGTCAACTGATAGGTCCCGGCCTGAATAGTGATGGTGCAGCCATCAATCAGGGCCTCTTTCATCTGTGAGGCGATAAACCGTTTCCAGATCAGGGTATAGAGCTCCTGCTGATCTTTTGAAAGATAAGGCTCAGTATTTTCGGGTGTAACAAAAACCGATGCCGGACGAATGGCTTCATGGGCATCCTGAACTTTTTTGGAATTTTTAAAAAACCTGGGTTTTGATGGAGCATAATCCTTACCAAAACGCTCCTGAATCAGCGTTATGGCTTCGCCTGCAGCTTCCGCCGAAATGCGCGTTGAGTCTGTTCTCATATAGGTGATCAGCCCGACGGGTCCACCAGATCCCAACTCAATCCCTTCATAGAGTTCCTGAGCGACCGACATGGTTTTTTTGGCGGAAAACCGCAGCTTTCGAATGGCTTCCTGCTGAAGTTTGCTGGTAATGAACGGCGGAAGCGGATTTCGCTTTGTAGTCTTGTTGACGATGTTTTCTATAACAAAGGCTTGCTGGGACAACTCGTCCCGAATACCCATCGCTCTATATTCATCCGGAATACTGATTTTTTTACCCTGGTTTTTGATCAGCTTGGCCAAAAACTCCGGCGGTACGCTACCCTCAAGGTTTGCTGTAATGCTCCAGTATTCTTCGGCTTCAAATGCCTGAATGACTCGCTCCCGCTCACAAATCATGCGGACCGCAACCGATTGCACCCTGCCAGCGCTAAGACCTCCCTTAACCTTTCTCCATAGCAGCGGAGATATCTGATAGCCAACCAGCCGGTCCAAAATTCGCCGGGCCTGTTGGGCTTCGAATTTATTGCGATCCAGCTCTATGGGCGACTCCATGGCTTTCAGAATGGCGTTATGGGTCAGTTCATGAAACAGTACACGTTGAAATACCCGGCCTTTTTTCTTCAGTATTTCCGCTGTATGCCAGGCAATGGCCTCGCCTTCACGATCCGGGTCAGGCGCCAGATAAACAAGATCGGTATCTCCGGCTGCCTGCTTTAACGCCGTAATCACTTTCTGTTTACCAGGAATTGTGGTGTATTTGGCTTTGAAACCATCCTCGACATCAATTCCCATCTCTTTTTCCGGCAGATCCCGAATATGGCCGACAGTGGCGGCAATGGCATACTGTTCACCAAGATATTTTTGAAGGGTTTTAACCTTTGTTGGCGACTCGACAATAAGCAGGGGTTTTGACACAGATAATCCTTTTGATTAAAAACATTAGTTAATGGAGTTTTAAGGCTGAAAGTTCTTTCAGTCTTCTGCTTTTCTTGTAAAATAATTGCCTGCAGTCTGCTGGATCAGCCCCTTGACTTCAAGCTGAAGCAGAATCGACATAAGTTTGCCGGTTGTAATGGAAAGCTTGCGGACCAACTCATCACTATGGACCGGATAAGGACTGAGTGCGTTAAAGACAACTGCTTCTGTATCGGAAAGCAGCGGAAGGGCCCGAACTTGGGCGCCCTTGACACCACCGGCGACGCTGTTACGTGAAAGGGGCTGGTTCTGAAGATTCAGTTCCTCCAGAATATCCTGAACATTTTCCACCAGCTTGGCGCCCTGTTTGATCAGAATATGGGTTCCTGCGCTTTTGAATGAGTTAATACTCCCCGGAATGGCGAATACTTCACGATTCTGTTCGGCTGCCAGGCGCGCAGTAATCAGGGATCCGCTTTTACGGGTCGCCTCAACCACCAGGGTTCCCAGGGATATGCCGCTGATGATGCGGTTTCGCTGGGGAAAATGATGGGCTTCCGGCAGTGCCTGAAGCGCAAACTCTGAAATCACAGCGCCGTTTTCAGTGATTTTATGAAACAATTGCTTGTTTTCAGCCGGATAAATCTGCTCCAGCCCGCTTCCCAGGACCGCGATGGTGCGCCCTTTTCCCATCATGGCGCCTTCATGGGCCGCCGTATCAATTCCCCTTGCCATGCCGCTGACAATAGTCAAACCTTTTCCCACCAGATCGCTGCATAACCGCCGGGTTGTAGTCAGACCATAGGGCGTAGCATTTCTGGAACCCACGACCGCCAGCATGTGTGCTGACGGATCAAGGGTTCCGGAAACGTATAAAAACGGTGGGGGATCGGGAATTTCCCGTAGCAGGATGGGATAACCAGGATCAGTCAGGGTTATGATACGATAACCTTTCTGCGCGACCATATCCAGATATTTTTGCGCTTCAACCGGCAGGCTGGCCTGCCGAATCGCTGAAACCAATCGTGAGGAAATGCCTTCAACTTCAAGAAGCCGATCATCTGAAGCTTCAAAAACGTGTTCCGGAGATCCAAACCGCTCGATGAGCCGTTTATACAGGAGATTTCCGATTCCCGGAACATATTTAAGGTTAAACCATGGCAGATAGATGTCCATTTACTCACTTCTTTTTAGCGGCATCCTGCCAGGCCAGAAGGATGGGACTGGCCACATACACCGAAGAATAAGTCCCGGTAAGAATTCCCACCAGCATGGCGAAGGCAAAATCATGAATGATCCCTCCACCCAGGATAAACAAAGCCAACACTGCAACCAGCGTCGTTGACGATACCAATATCGTTCGGCTTAGGGTTTCGTTCACACTTCGGTTGATAGTGGTCATGAAGGAATTTTTCGGGTGTTTTCGCAGATTTTCCCGAATCCGGTCAAAAACGATAACCGTATCATTCAGGGAATAGCCCATGATGGAGAGAATCGCAGCAATGATGGGAAGCGAGAACTCCTTGTCAAAGATCGAAAACAGTCCGACGGTGATGATCACATCATGTATCAGGGAAATCACCGCTCCCATCGCATATTTCAGTTTCATAATCCAGAACAGCACCAGGGTCAGTATCAGCGCCAGAATGCTTAGAATCGTCATACTGATATGCAAAAGGCTTAGCAGATAAACGCCGCCCATCAGCGCGCCGGCAATTGTCGCACAGATCACCCATTTGAATTCAAACCGCCCGGAGATGTAAATGGCGATAAAAAGCATGGCATAAAAAATGGCGAACATGGCCTTTTCCTGCAGATCTTTGCCTACCTGGGGGCCGACCATTTCCACCCTGCGGATGTCTGGTTCAGCTCCCGTTGTCTTCTGAATTGCAGCTTTGATTTTCTGAGAAAAACTGTCATCGGTCTGAAGGGGCGATTCGGTACGAATCATATAATCATGATCAGCTTCGTTGCCGAAAGTCTGAATGGTTGAATTCTCCAGCCCCATTTCCGACAGGCCCGCCTTGATATCGCTAATGGCGACCGCGGCCGGGAACTTGATCTGAATGATCGTGCCACCGACAAAATCAATGCCGTACCTGGGACCGCCATGAAAAATGATACTGAGGATGCTGATCAGGATCATTGAAAGCGATATGCAGTAGGCAATTTTTCGTTTGCCGACAAAATCTATGTTAATATTGGGTTTGATAAACTCCATGAAAATGTCCTTTTAAATGCTCAACTGTTTGATTTTTCGCTGAACGACAAAAAACTCGAAGATGACGCGGGTAAGCACCAAGGCGCAAAAAACACTGGATACCACCCCCAGGCTCAGCGTTACTGCAAACCCCTTGACCGGTCCAGTGCCAAATTGAAAGAGTACCAGGGCGGCGATTAGCGTGGTGATGTTGGCATCCAGAATCGTCCATGTCGCCATTTCAAAACCAGAATCCACTGCGGCCCGCGCTGTTTTTCCGAGGCGAAGCTCTTCACGGATACGCTCGAAGATTAGTACATTGGCATCAACCGCCATACCAATGGTCAGGACGATACCGGCAATACCCGGCATGGTAAGTGTCGCCTGAAAGGCAGCCAGTCCGCCAAATATCATGATCATGTTAAAAATCAGGGCTATATCGGCGATGATACCTGAGCCTTTATAGTAGATGGCCATGAACAGGACGACAAGAATACCGCCGACAACCCCAGCCATCAGACCCTTGTTGATGGAGTCCGTTCCCAGGGAAGGTCCGACTGTTCGTTCTTCCAGAATTTTCACTGGCGCCGGCAGGGCGCCGGCACGAAGAACAATGGCCAGATCGCGGGCTTCTTCGGGGGAGAAACGACCGGTAATCCGGGCTTCGCCACCTGATATTTTCTCCTGAATCACAGGTGCTGAATACACTTTTTGATCCAGAACAATGGCCAGTCGTTTCTTCACGTTTTCTTCGGTGATTTTTTCAAAGAGCTGAGCGCCTTTTTTATCGAATTTGATTGATACATAAGGTTCATTGTACTGGGAATCAATCTGAACCTTGGCATCGGTCAAATACGATCCGGTCAGTATCGCCCGTTTCATCAGGAGATAAGGCGTCTTTACGGCTCTTCTGGTCTGTGGATCTTCCCGGACTTCGTAAAGGACTTCTGTTCCCGGAGGTACAGTACCCTTGACTGCGGCATCCACATCGTGGGTTTCATCCAGGAGCTTGAATTCCAGCAGCGCGGTCTTGCCGATGAGGTCTTTGGCGCGCTGGGTGTCTTTTACTCCGGGCAGTTGAATGAGCAGGCGGTTTTCCCCCTGAAGGCGAATATCCGGTTCGCTGACTCCGAATTGGTCGATCCGGTTTCGAATGGTTTCAAGCGCCTGCTCCACTGCCATTTTCTTGATTCGGCTGGATTCCTTGTTCGGCAGATCAAGCGATATGGACAAGATGTCGTTGTCGATACTGCGGGATTGAATTCTGAGTTCTTTAAACGAATCATTCAGGAGTTTATCAAATTTATCGACTTGATCCTTTCCCTCGATCCTGACGGAAATTTTGGAACCCTGAATCTGGTCCAGACCCGTTGCCCGGATCTGCTCTTTTTTTAAGGCAACGCGCATGTCCTGGGCCAACCGCTCAATAGTACTTTCCACGGCTTTTTCGGTCTGGACTTCCAGAACAAGGTGCATGCCGCCCTGAAGATCCAGTCCCAGATTGATTTTTTTGTAAGGCCATATCTCAGACTGGAACGTAGGTATGGTGTAAACAACGGCAGTCAGCACGACCAACACGCTGACTACCAGTCTCCATGAAATATTCTTCAATATCGAATCCTTTCACTGATCAAACTGGATGGCTTTGTAAAAAGCCCAATATCTGCGTTGCGTTTCATCCTTTGTCATAGCGACATATCCACAAAAAGAACCGTTGACCGTTCACAGTTCACGGTTAACGGTTTTAGGACAGTCGCCATAAAATTAGCTGTGCGCACCTTGATATAGAACTTTTTATAAAGCCATCCCGTTTTGACTTTTTACGAAACCATCAAATCGGAACATTTACCAAAAAACTGCTCTTGGCAGATGCCGGAAAGGCGTTTCATTGTTGAATGGTTATTTGGATTTTTCGAGTTCAACCGTTTTTTTTGCCTGTTGCGTCTGGGCTTGCGCCATTCCAGCAACATTGGCCCGGTTCAGCTTGACCCGAACCTTATCCGATATCTCAACGGTAACTGTGGTGTCATCCACTGCCGTAACCTGACCATGAATTCCGCCGCTGGTGATGATCCGATCACCTTTCTTGACACCGGCAATCATCTCCCGATGTTCCTTGGTCTTTTTCTGCTGAGGCCGGATTAACAAAAAATAAAAAATAACAAACATCAGGACCAGCGGTATAAACGATGCCAACCCTCCGGCTGACCCTGGACTGCCAGCCCCTAACTGACCCATTGCATAAGCCACATTCACCACGATAAAACCTCCAAATTGATTTATAATTTTAACTGGAAAAATGAACTGGAAACCACACCTGATAAGCGGATTGCCATAAAGCGGAAATGAAAATCAATGCATTTCACGACCCGAATACACGATCGAAAATGTCGTTGATATACTTTAAATGATAGTTAAGGTCAAATATTTCTTTGATCTTTTCCTGGCCGAGTACTTCGGAAATCCTGGCATCGTTCTGGATCAGGGACTGGAAATCGATATTTTCCTTCCAAACTTTCATGGCCTGAAACTGAACCAGTTGATAGGCGTCTTCACGGCTGACACCCGCTTCGGCAAGGGCAAGCAGTATCTGCTGGGAAAACACCAGCCCCTTCATCCGGTTCAGATTTTCTTTCATGCGTTCGGGATAGATAAGAAGATTGCCGATCAAACCGGTTAAACGGTTCAGCATGTAATCCATCAAAATGGTGCTGTCCGGCGCAATCACCCGTTCTACGGAAGAATGACTGATATCCCGCTCATGCCACAGCGGAACATTCTCAAGCGATGCCATGGCATTGGCCCGAATCACCCGGGCCAGACCGCAGAGATTTTCCGAGCCAATGGGATTGCGTTTGTGCGGCATGGACGAAGATCCTTTCTGGCCGCTGGAGAAATACTCCTCCGCCTCCAGAACTTCGGTTCGCTGAAGATGCCGGATTTCAATGGCCATTTTTTCAATCGAAGATGCCATGATAGCCAAGGTGGTAAAGTATTCCGCATATCTGTCCCGCTGAATGATCTGGGTGGATGCCGGGGCCGGCTTCAGATCCAGTATCTGGCAGACCCTGGCTTCCACCTGAGGGGAAATATTGGCGAAAGTCCCCACCGCCCCAGAAATCTTGCCCACGCTGATGGTTTCAACCGCCCGTTCCATACGACTGCGGTTGCGCCGCATCTCATCGTACCAGACGGCAAGTTTCAGGCCAAAGGTGATAGGCTCAGCATGAATGCCGTGGGATCTGCCGATCATGACCGTCTCTTTGTGTTCCAATGCACGGGTTTTGATGGCGGAGAGCAACTGGTCGCAGTCCGCCAGAATCATCTCGCCGGCATGTTTCAAGAGACAGGCCATACTTGTATCCAGAACATCCGATGAGGTCAACCCAAGGTGGATATAACGGGAATCCGGACCCACGAATTCAGCCACGCTGGTCAAAAATGCAATCACATCATGCCGGGTTTCGGCCTCAATGGCCTCAATGCGGTCAACCGAAAAATTGGCCTTGGCCCGGATGACATTTAAAGCGCTCTGAGGTATTTTTCCGACTTCCGCCATCGCCTGGCAGGCGGCGATTTCCACTTTCAGCCAGGTTCGATATTTATTTTCCTCGGTCCAGACATCGCCCATGAGTTTACGGGTATAACGATTGATCATAACAATTCCTGTAATAAATAGTCCATGACATTGCGGTCATAACGAACAAATCATTGTTCAGCAGGTATCCAAAGGTTTTTTTCATCAAACCGGACGTGGCTG
>JBAXVB010000619.1:0-2689 GCA_037129415.1 Deltaproteobacteria bacterium | reverse complement strand
ATTAATATCGGTAATGATCCGGCTTAAACGGCCCTTCAGCCGGTACACCCAGGTAATCGGCCTGAAATGGCGTCAACTGGGTAAGCTTTGCGCCAAGTTTTCCCAGGTGAAGTCTGGCGACTTCTTCATCCAGGAGCTTGGGCAGTGTATAAACCCTGCATTCATGTTTCTGGGTCGCCAAAGCAATTTGGGCCATGCACTGGTTGGTAAAGCTGTTGCTCATAACAAAACTGGGATGACCCGTGGCGCATCCCAGATTGACCAGCCGGCCTTCAGCCAGAATCAGGATTGATCTTCCAGACTCAAGTGTCCATTTATCCACCTGTGGCTTGATATTCTCTTTTACGCACCTGGAGTTGCCTTCCAGATAGGTCATCTGTATCTCGTTGTCGAAATGACCGATGTTGCAGATGATGGCCTCATGTTTCATCTTTTCCATATGGCTTCCGGTAATTACATGGTAACAACCCGTAGCCGTGACAAAGATATCGCCAAGCGCCGCCGCCTCTTCCATGGTCATGACCTGAAAACCTTCCATGGCTGCCTGAAGTGCGCAGATCGGATCGATTTCCGTGATGATAACCCTGGCTCCGAATCCTCGCATGGATTGGGCGCACCCTTTGCCCACATCGCCGTATCCGCAGATCACCGCCACTTTGCCAGCGATCATGATATCGGTTGCCCGCTTGATGCCGTCCGCCAGGGATTCCCGGCATCCATACAGGTTGTCGAACTTGGATTTTGTGACCGAGTCATTTACGTTAAATGCCGGAAACAGCAGCTCGCCCTTTTTGGCAAGATGATAGAGCCGGTGAACGCCAGTTGTGGTCTCCTCGGAAACCCCACGGATATTTGCTGCGATTCTTGTCCAGAGTTTTGAATCTTTTCGATAACTTGCCTTCATTCTGGCCATTAGGCACTGCATGTCCACGCTATCGTAAGTCTGATCCAGAAGAGATGTGTCCTTTTCGATCGCCACGCCTTGGTGGACATAGAGTGTGGCATCTCCGCCGTCATCCACAATAAGGTCCGGACCGGTTCCGTCTGGCCAAAGTAGGGCCTGCTCCGTACACCACCAGAACTCTTTGAGTGACTCACCTTTCCAGGCAAATACAGCAGCCGAGCCATTTTTTGCGATGGCTGCCGCAGCATGGTCCTGGGTTGAAAAAATATTGCAGGTGGCCCATCGCAGATCGGCGCCCAGAATCTTCAGGGTTTCAATGAGCATGGCGGTTTGAATAGTCATGTGAAGGCTGCCCATGATTTTTAAACCCTTTAGGGGTTTTGAGGGACCGTATTTCTCGCGGACAGACATCAGGCCGGGCATTTCATTTTCAGCCAGCTTCATTTCCTTGTTTCCAAAATCCGCAAGCGACATATCGGCAACCTTGTATGGAAGCGAAAGGTCAATATCTAACACTGTGTTGATCTCCTTGTGTTTTTATAAAAATTATACATCAATCTGCACCTATACTGCGAACAGGCATAATCTGAAGAGTGTCAAATCCCGGCTTTTTCCCTAATGACGCTGGATATCTGAGTGTTTTCCCAGGTAAATTCGGGCTCGGTCCGGCCAAAATGACCATAAGCAGCAGTTTTTCTGTAGATGGGGCGCAGCAGGTCCAGATGTTCGATAATGGCCGCCGGCCTCAGGTCAAATACTTCCAGAATGATTTCCTTGACTCGTTCCTTGGGAATCAGGCCGGTTCCCATCATGTCGATCATAATGGATACGGGCTCGGCAACGCCAATGGCATAAGCAATCTGAATTTCGCATTTTTTGGCGATTCCAGCAGCAACGATATTTTTGGCCACATGCCGAGCCATATAGGATGCGCTGCGATCGACCTTGGAGGGGTCCTTGCCTGAAAAACAGCCTCCGCCGTGGCTTCCCTGCCCGCCGTAAGTATCGACAATGATTTTTCGTCCGGTCAGACCGCAGTCCCCCATTGGGCCGCCTATGACGAATTTTCCCGTGGCATTGATATAATAACGGGTGTCACCATCCAGCATGTGTCTGGGGATTACTTTTCGTATGACTTCCTCAATGATGGCTTCCTTCAGATCTTCATAGGTGATGTCGGCCTTGTGTTGGGCGGCAATGACAATGGTATCCACCCGTCTGGGGATACCGTCTTCATATTCAATGGTGACCTGTGACTTGCCGTCCGGACGGAGAAAATCGAGACTTCCGTTTTTGCGGACTGTTGCAAGGCGACGGCAGAGTTTGTGAGCATACATCAGGGGCATGGGCATGAGTTCAGGTGTTTCATCGGTGGCGAAACCAAACATGAGGCCCTGGTCGCCCGCGCCTTGTTCCTTGAACAAGCCTTCACCGGTATTTACTCCCTGTGCAATATCCGGAGACTGGTGGTCGATGCTGGTAAGTACCGAACAAGTTCTCCAGTCAAAGCCCATCTGGGAAGAATGATAGCCAATTTCCTTGATAGTGTTTCGGGCTATTTCAGGCATTTCCACGTAACATGCCGTGGAAATTTCTCCGGCAATAAATACCAGACCGGTGGTGACCAGTGTTTCGCAGGCGACCCTGCAGTTTTTATCTTGCGCTATAATGGCATCCAGAATGGAATCCGATACCGCGTCTGCAACCTTGTCGGGATGTCCTTCGGTTACGGATTCAGAAGTAAAAAAGAATTTTTCGCTCATGAGTTCTCCTTTAAGAATTCAG
>JBAXVB010000618.1:0-2691 GCA_037129415.1 Deltaproteobacteria bacterium | reverse complement strand
GAGTTCTAATCTCATGACTCATGTTGGCGAGAAACTCGCTCTTGGCTACGTTGGCAGCATCGGCCAGCACAATGGCCGCTTTAAGTTGCCGGTTGATCTCATGCAGTTCCGCTTCCGCCAGCTTCGAGGCGGTGATATCCCAATTGGTGCCGATCATGCGCAATGGTTTGCCGGATGCATCACGTTGCACGAGTCCGATGCCGCGCATGTTGTGTGTGGTCCCGTCCGGCCATAATACGCGAAACTCGGTGTCGAATTTCTTTTCGCCCCGCAACGCAAGCTGAATCTCTTTGTCTCCGCCCAGCCGGTCTTCCGGGTGAACTCCAGACTGCCATGCCTCGTAGGCACCACAGAACTGATCCGGTGTGAATCCATAAAGTCTATGCATCTGCTCGTCCCAGACCAGCCTGTTGTTGACAATATCATAGTCCCAGATGCCCACACTGCCAGCCTCCACAGCTAACGTCAAACGGTCTGTGACCTGTCGTAACAATTCCTCACTTTTTCTGATATCCACGGTCAACTTTTCCGCCAACTGCTGCGCCCTGAGTCGTGTGTTCAAAAGAGAAATAATCAGCCCGAACAACAGAAGGTTGATGACCGCGCCACCGGAAAAAACGCTATATACGCGGCCGTAGTTCAAATTCCCACCTGTCTGGGTGAAACACAAGCGCCAGATACGGTCATTGAAAGCTGTAGGAATTTGCAAGGTCAATTGTGATGCGGTTGCCGTTTCCATCTCCCCCTTCGGCTTACTGTCGTAAAGCAATGAATCGGCAGACGATTGCTCGTTATCAAAAATCTGCAAGCGAATTCGCTTTCCTGCTTCCGAATCCCATCCTGTCAAAATACCTTGCATGAGGTCTTTCATCCGATAGGGACTGTAAGCCCAACCATATATTGCAGCACTGCGCTGCTCGGCGGTATCGGTTGACATCCCCTTGCGGTAAACGGGAACGTACATCAAAGTTCCAGCCTGAACGTCCTGACCGGTCTCCTGTACCAGAATCACCTTTCCGGAAAGAACAGGCGCACCCAAATCCCTCGCCCGTTCCATCGCCAGCCGGCGAATGGGTTCGGAGAACATATCGTAGCCGAAGGCTCGGATGTTGCGTCCAGAAAACGGTTCGAGATAGATAATGGAGGTATAACTCTCCCGATCACCTTCCGGCCTCACATTGTAATCAGGAAAGCCCTGCCTGCGGATTTCCTGTATGTGCTGTTCAAGCCGCTCACGGGGAATAATCAGAGAGAAGCCAATGCCCTGTACGCCGGGAAGATGTTGCTCGATCTTTTGTTGTAAAACGAAGTTACGCCAATCCTCCCGCGTAACCTCATCCGAAGCACTAAAAAGTGCAGCAGCGCTCATCAATATCTGTTCATGAGCATCCATCCGCGCATCTATCCTTAGCTCGATTTGGCTGCATGCAAATTCAAACTCCTTTTTTGCTTCGGCATCAATGTTTATTACCACATTAGTGGAGGCATAGATTGTGAGAATCAACCCGGCAGATAGCAGAACCCAAGCCACCCAAATACTTTTGCGAACTGTATTTCGATCCGACATCATTTTTTTAGGTCCCCTAACTGTTTTTTGTGTGTAAAAAATCTCTGGTGTTCTTGGGGGCGAACTGGAGCTGGAAAGTGGTTCCGCCGGTGCAATACAGTTCGACTTGGCCCTGGAGTTGGTGCTGGCCGAGCATTTTGACCAGCAGCAGGCCCAGGGTCTTCGTCTTCGTCCAGTCCAGACCGGCGGGCAGGCCCACGCCGTTGTCCGCCACGACCAATTTATAGGCAGCGCCGTCCCATTGCATGGATACTGCGATTTCACAGCCGCCGGCCCCGGCTCCAGTGCATGGCATGTCTGCGGGGAAGGCGTACTTGAATGCATTGGTTACCAGTTCGGTTATGAGCAGCCCGCAGGGGATGGCGTTGTCAAGACCCATCTTGACACCCTTCGCGGCCACGCTGATGTGGATATTCTCAGAGCGCTGATATGAAATAGGTGGATCAGTGATATTTGATTCATCAGCTTTTTCCGCGTCCTGTTCATTCTGAATACATTCACATGCACCCGTATTTTTCGGCAGCCATTTCCTCAGTCGGTCTGCCAGTTCCTGTGGCGATACTGGTTTGGATAAATAATCGTTCATACCTGCCGCAAGAAATTGCTCCCGGTGGCCCTGAATAGCATGGGCGGTCATGGCGATGATAGGAACGTTGGATTTCACAGATTGAGACATCATAAGCCGGGACACTTTTAATCTCAAACACTTACGGGAGCAGCCAACCTACGTTGCCTGGGCAGTGGCAATTCCGGCATTTGAGTGATGAGCCGAAATTCCCGCGCGACAAAGCTATCCAGAACCACCAGGTTGGTGGTCCACAACAGCAGAAGGAGAGCAGATACGAAAAGGTCCGGCGATTCGATGATATCTCCCAGCAGTGATGCCCAGATAATCTTGGGTTTTTACAAGTTCCTCATTTTGATGATCCTTAATTACACTGCACACAGTATCTTTTCTAATTGTTTTCTTAGCGGATCTACCATCTTTTCAAATTGTTCCTTACTCAGAACGGCGGATAGATAGAGGGATTCAAGCATTTTAATTTGGCCTTTAATCTCGCCTTTAATTTCGCCTTCCATTTTACCTTCATTCCAGATATGCTCGGAGATGGTGGTAGCTGTAT
>JBAXVB010000617.1:0-2696 GCA_037129415.1 Deltaproteobacteria bacterium | reverse complement strand
TGCGGTAGCACTTCATGGCGTCCACAAAGCTGAGCCTCGATGCCGATACGTCAGTGATAAGGTATGAAATTAAACATGAATCCATTGACCTGAGTAAAATGGTCAGGGACATTGCGGAGACGTTCCAGAAGGATAACCCCGAAAGGATCGTGGATGTGGCTGTCCAGGATGGGATCATGGTACAGTGCGATCCCTATCTGATACGGATTGTTTTGGTAAATCTGTTTGACAATGCCTGGAAGTTCACGAACAATGCACCACATCCCCGAATTGAATTCGGCACGATCGTCGGCAATGAAAAGAAGGCCTGTTTTATTCGGGACAACGGTGCGGGGTTTGATATGGTTTATGCGAGCAAACTGTTCGGCGCCTTTCAGCGCCTCCATACAGTCGATGAGTTTCCGGGGACGGGAATCGGTCTGGCGACAGTGCAGCGGATCATCCATCGTCACGGGGGCCGGGTCTGGGCGGAAGGGGAACAAGGAAAAGGGGCGACATTCTACTTTACGGCGCCATTCTGACAGACAGGAAGGGTCTAATTATACAACATATTATTGGAAGGAGCGGGAACCATGAAAGACAAGGTTATTCTATTGGTGGAGGATAATCCCGATGATGTGGAACTGACGAAATTGGCGTTTGAAAAGAACAATATAGCCAATAGGGTGATCGTGGCCAGAGACGGCGTGGAGGCCCTGGATTACATGTTCGGAACGGGATTGTATGCCGGCCGGAACGTTAAGGAGATACCGGTTGTTGTCCTGCTGGATTTGAAACTGCCCAAAATAGACGGCCTGGAGGTTCTTAAAAGTATCCGTCAGAATGAATTCACCCGTCTGACTCCAGTGGTGATTCTCACGTCATCGGCAGAGGAAAAGGACGTGATAAACGGGTACAATATGGGCGCCAGCAGTTATATCCGCAAGCCCGTTAATTTTGATCAATTCACTGATGCGATAAAACATCTCGGGCTTTACTGGCTGGTCTGGAATGAACCTCTTCCCCCGATAAAGTAAGGAGTAAGAAGATGGGGAAACCCCTTCGGTTATTAATAGTTGAAGACTCGGAAGATGATGCCCTGTTAATGATCCTTGCGCTCGAGAAGGGCGGCTATGATCCGGTGCATGAACGGGTGAAAATCCTGTGGCTATGCGCAAGGCTCTTCTGGAGAAGTCCTGGAATGTCATTCTATGCGATTACCAGATGCCTCAATTCAACGGTCCATCCGCCATCGCCATTTTGAAGGAAACCGGGATCGACATTCCTCTCATCATTGTGTCAGGAGCCATCGGTGAGGAGACGGCGGTGGAGTGCATGCGGCTCGGTGCTTGTGACTACATCATGAAAAGCAACCTATCCCGTCTCGCTTTAGCCATACAGCGGGAATTGAAGGAGGCGGAATCAAGACTCCAACGAAAGCGATCAGAGGAGGCGCTGCGAGAAAGCGAAGCTAAATTCCGTTCCATGATGGAGTCAATGACCGACCTGATTTATATTTGCTCGCCCGAATTTATGGTAGAATATATGAATCCGGCAATGGTGAAGCGGACAGGTAGAGATGCTGTGGGAGAAAAATGTTACAGCGCGTTGCACGATCTTAGTACCGTATGTGACTGGTGTGTTTTTGATGATGTCGTAGCCGGTAAATCGTTGGAGACAAATATTGTCAGTCCCAAGGATAATAGAAACTACCGTGTAACAAATATACCGATTAAAAACAAAGATAGATCAGTATCAAAAATGACTATCTTTCGGGATATTACCGATTATTTAATTGCTGTTGCAGAAAAAGAAAAGGCCCAAGCCCAGCTTCATCAGGCACAGAAAATGGAGTCCATCGGATCTCTTGCCGGCGGCATTGCACATGATCTGAACAATATTCTGTTCCCGATCAGCGGTCTTTCAGAGATGCTGCTTGATGACATTCAGCCAGACACCCCCGAGCATGAAAGTATTGAACAAATTTACAAATCCGCACAACGGGGCAGCGATCTGGTCAAACAGATCCTGGCTTTCAGCCGTCAATCCAATCCCCTGAAACTGCCCATCAGGATTCAACCGATCCTGAAAGAGGTATTGAAACTGGCTCAGGCGACGATACCCAGAAATATTGAAATCACAAGCCAAATCAACACGGATTGCGGCATGGTTTCCGCAGATCCCACGCAGGTGCATCAGATCGTGATGAACCTGATCACCAATGCCTATCATGCCGTTGAGGAAAAAGGCGGAACGATAAATCTTGAGCTGAAAGAGAAGGCCATAGGATATTTTGGCGAAAAAGATGATTTGCGTAACATTACAAAGAAATCCGCCAAATACGCATGCATCACCATATCAGACAATGGAACTGGAATCGATAAAGCTCTGATCGATAAAATATTCGATCCCTACTTCACCACCAAAGTACTGGGAAAGGGCACGGGCCTGGGGCTTTCCGTGGTGCACGGCATCGTGAAGGAACACGGCGGGGATATCCGGGTCTATAGCGAGGTCGGCAAGGGAACCGCCTTTAATGTATATTTGCCTCTATTAAAAGACTCCAGGGACAGCAAGACTTCTGTTGTTTCTAAAAAGCATCCCACTGGCCGCGAAAGCATTTTGTTAGTCGATGACGAAGAGCCGATTGCCCGCATGTTAAGTATGATGCTTGAAAAGCTGGGTTATCAGGTAACTACCCGAACGAGCTGCCTTGA
>JBAXVB010000616.1:0-2700 GCA_037129415.1 Deltaproteobacteria bacterium | reverse complement strand
CTAAGGTCCGGAACATTCTCCTTGAAGGTGAGTCCCATGATGGCCACACGCGAATCACGCACCTGCTTGCTGGAGTTTATAAGAATCTTTACGGTTCGCTCGGCGATGAATTTGGCCATTCGGTCGTTGATGCGTCTTCCTGCCAGAATCATCTCCGGACGGTACCCCAGGGATTCCGCCTTGAACGTCAGATAATACGGATCCACGCCGATACAGTGACCGCCGACAAGTCCCGGCCTGAAAGGCAGAAAATTCCACTTGGTTCCGGCAGCCTTCAACACCTCGGTAGTATCAATGCCCATTTTGTCAAATATCATGGATAGCTCGTTCATCAAGGCGATATTCAGATCACGCTGGGTATTCTCAATTACCTTTGCGGCCTCGGCCACCTTGATGGAGGAAACGGGATGGACACCAGCGGAAACTATTTTCCCGTAAACCTTGCTGAGCAGCATCGTGGTGGCGGCATCTGATCCGGATACCACCTTGACGATTTTGTCGATGGTATGCTCCTTGTCCCCGGGATTAATCCGTTCCGGCGAATAACCGGCTGTAAAATCAATCCCCAGCTTCAGTCCGGACTCTTTTTCCATGATCGGCACGCAGACTTCCTCTGTCGCTCCGGGGTAAACCGTGGATTCAAATACAACACAGGTACCCTTCTTCATGAATTTCCCGACCTCGCCTGATGCGCCCCGGAGCGGACTTAAATCCGGAATGCGATAAGCGTCGATTGGCGTTGGAACCGCAACGATAATCAGTCTGCATTGGCTTAGCTCCGATGGGTCCGCCGTAAAAAAAATGCCGGCATTCGAAAGGTCGTCTGCGGCAATTTCAAGGGTTCTGTCCTTTCCGTTTTTCAGTTCCCTGATCCTGTCATGTTTTAAATCGTATCCTACAACTTCAAAATGCCGGGACAGATGGACAGCCAGCGGAAGCCCAACATATCCCAGTCCGACGACTGCGATCTTATCTTTTCGTTCTGAAAGAGATTCAAAGGTTACCATGGTGATTCTCCACATCTTTTAAGTTAAATGGGGTGATTATCAGTGTGTTTCCAATCTGTGCTGATTCGAACCGTCCTGTGGACTGCCATATTTATCCCATATCCTGATCATGCCTTATAACCGATGGATGTGGAAAATTAAAGCGATCATTCAGGCCATTTGTAAAAAAACGGTAGCCATAAACAGGTGGCTATGAAACATTCAACTGTTATTTTAGTTAGTTATTGATTTGAACTGTTCCGCCCTGCCCGGTTAGCCTTTTTGGCTTTGATTCAGAGGAGTAAGCAGAAAACTCTGCATTGACTGGATTGAAGGCATGAATTATTATCAGTATGTTTTGTTCTTTCCCTACCGATTGATTTGTTTGAAATCACCTTCCAATGCTTAGAATGGATTCTGTTATGAAGTTTGAGTGGGACAGACAAAAAGCGATATCCAACTTCAAAAAACATCAGATCGATTTTGAGGAGGCGGTATCCACATTTCGTGATCCGTTTGCAAAGATATTTAATGATGTTTGGCACTCTGAAAATGAACACCGTGAATTGATAATTGGTTACTCTTACAAGCATCGATTACTTCTCGTATCTTTTATTGAGAGAGACGAAAATGTCGTCCGAATCGTCAGCGCACGAAAAACAACTGCAAGGGAGCGCCTGGACTATGAAGAAAATCAGAGACAATAAAATGCCCTTAAATGATGATCTGTCGCCGGAATACAGCTTTGATTACAAGCAGGCGAAATCAAATCGTTTTGCTGAAAAACTATACCGGGATATTGAACTGGTGACGCTTGATCCGGATGTAGCGAATGTATTTAGGGATGCAGAAACCGTAAACGCAGTTTTACGCGCTTTGATTACAACCATGCCACAGCCATCATGCACAAAACAAATTCCGAATCAGAAATAACTCACATACACTGTCAACGGTCATAATCTTAACTTTTGAACCCCCACCCCAACCCTCCCCCGCTGGGAGAGGGAGCATAAGAAAAGTGCAGATTATGCCCGTTCGCAGTATAGTTTAATCTGAACAGTGAGGGCGACAGTCTGCCAGGTTGGGTCCGATGTTTGTCGTTGAAGGCTCGGAAGAAGTAGTAAAAGACCATTAGCCGGACTACACACCGCACCCGGAACAGAGGCCAAACAGAAACACCTCGTGGGCCTCGGTGGTAAAGCCAGGCGGTGTGGCGTCTTTTTCGTTCAGGGCGCACCCCGGCAGATCAAAGAGGTGATTGCACGAACGGCAGTGAAAATAATGGTGATGCGCCTTGCCGGTTCTTTCATAGAGGATTCCCAGCTTGGGGTGTTTGACAATGCGGAGCCACCCGGATGCCACCAGCAGCTTCAGGTTTCGATAGACCGTGGCCTGATTCAGTGATTCGACCCGTTCACTACCTGTCTGCAGGATTTCCTCAACCCGCAGTGGCCGATCTTTTCGCAAAAAAACATCCTGAATGGCATTTCTCTGGGTTGTATTTCGTATCATGAACTCCGGAGCCTCAACAGTTTGAAAGAATTACGAATTATGAATTATGAATTACGAATGAAAGCAAAAGCGAATAGTGATGACTGTATGTTTTTTAAAATTCATAATTCATAATTCGTAATGAGCGCACTCATGCGCTTATTCATGTCAAGAATACTGCCCTCCACAAATTATTGCAAGTATTTTCGCAATAACAATTGAC
>JBAXVB010000615.1:0-2705 GCA_037129415.1 Deltaproteobacteria bacterium | reverse complement strand
GAGAGGAAAGGAATGAACCACAGCGAGTTCCTGATGTAGCTCTTTATGATGTATTGTCGATTCCATTGCATTTTCTATTCTCCGCAATTAAAAGCCGTTTACCGTTCACCATTCACCGTAAAAAAACGGACGACGGTCAACGGTCAACAGCGTTAAAATCCACTGCCGCCCGTGCGGCCCTGGTGATACTCTCCCAGTGGCTACCCAAATAAGCCGGGACACTTTAGATGTGGCTCATCACTCAAATGCCGGGATTGCCCCTGCCCAGGCAACGTAGGTGGTTTGCTACCTTAACTACTTGAGATTAAAACTGTCCCGCCTTATGTGGGTAGCCGTATTGCGTATAATTGACTTTGCAGATTTCTTCAAGGCATTTTCGATGGTTTCCAACCCGCATGTATGCGAGATTTCGTCGAACCGGATATCCGGGCGTTCTTCGGCCATCTCGACCGCCAGAAGCACCAGATGGTATTCATCCGACTGCAAATGGCGCAGCAGCCCTTCATTGTCCGTCCAGAGTTCCTCGACCATGATGGCGCGCACTTCATCCACGCCCCGGTAAAGCCGTGAACTGATGCAACTTGGCTCGTACTGGACCTGTGCGCTTACATACCCCAGAATGTCGATCGCCTCGCTTTGCTTATCCAAAGGGATCAGCATCCTGATGGTGGAACGAACCATGTTCTTTCTCAAACGGTTATCCTTACACTGATTCATGAGTCAACCTCGACTATAAGTATCTATACTGCGAACGGGCATAATTTGAACTTTCCATAAACTCCCTCTTCCAGCGGTGGAAGGTTGGGGTGGGTGGTTCAAAATAATCTTCTTTATTTCCTTAGCCATTCGACGGGGCGGGCGGAGCGGCTTTTTCTTTGGCAGCGAATCCAGATTCACAGCAAATCAGAATCAGGCAGATAATGAACATAAAGCGGGTGATAATCGTGATCGGACGATAAAAAAGTATATTTAAATTGTTCATAAGACTTTCTGGCTCCTCGCTGTCTATAAAAGAAACGTATTACCTCCGGTTATTTGATTAAAATGCTCCCGCTACCGGTAGAGCTCCTTGTCCCGCTCTCGGGTATCGGCTCTGTTGGCGCGAGTTCCGCCTCGGTCACAACCGTGCCCAAGAGTATAGCTGAGCCGTAACCCTTCATTCATTCGCTTTCCGGTCTTCCGGGGTTTTCGACTGCTCAATCGTCTTCTCTTCCTTCATCCACTCCACGTTACATTCGGGATATGTGTAGACACCATTGACGGTGCTTGTCATGCTGCCCACAAAGAGGTTTTCATCGATGTACAACTTCTTCAGTTCGATCAGGAATGCAAAAAACTTTGATCTCCGGATGATCGATCTGCTGGTTGCCGGCAGTATCCCCGTAAACCTCTGCCATAATCCTGACCCGCTCAAAATTGACTTCCTGAGGGTTACTCATGTGCTGTTCTTTCAACCGATCGATCCGATCGTTATCGGCCTTGATGCTACCCGTGGAACTCTATTTAGTTTCTTTTTTCATTTTGCTTTCTCCTTTTTTCTTATAGTTTATGCAATAGATTCATCTTGCGTGGATTCTTGCCTTTTCGACGGTCTCAATACCCGTCGAATGCGCTATTGTGTCGAACCTGATCTCGGGCTGTTTGAGCGCCATCCCCAGGACCATGAGCAGATTGCGGTATTCATCTGAGCGAATATGAAGTTTCAAGTCTTCATTGGCCTTCCATAATACTTCGAGCATAAGGACGTTCTTTTCCTGTAAGTCATCGTAAATATGGCAACAGATACAGCCATGATAGTTCCGGCATTGCTCAGCAATAGAACTTAGGATTTTCAATGCCTCAGCACTCTTTCGGGGTGATATCGTCATCCTTACGGTCGATACAATCATTTACTTCTCCATTTCGAGACTCCAATCAGTGCTTGAACGGAAATGCCATTCAAGAAAAATCCGAATATTGAAATCCTAAATCCTAAACAAATTCAAAATTCCAATGCCAAGATGACTCAAAACTTGAGCATTAAGATTTTTGGTCATTGTTTCGGATTTCATGCTTCAAATTTCGAATTTACAATTAAAACGTATCATTCTTAAATTTCATCGAACAATCTAAAATACTAAAATCGAAAGGATTCCCCCCTTTGAAAAAGGGGGGCCAGGGGGGATTTAGGAGGCTATCCACCTGAAAAATCCCCCTCGGTCCCCCTTTTCCAAAGGGGGAAGTATCATTTCACATATATGGGGTGATCGAATTTAAGAAAGATACATTAAAACGTCATTTAAAGATCAGAATGCCAAATATATGCCAAGGAAAACCTGAGAACAATAATATCATCAAGATGCTGTTATTAAGAGGAAATCATGGAAAAGAGGCGTGAGGGTCAAAACAGAAGGAAAGGATTACATGCTAATATATCGGCAGAAGACATCAGTTCGGCAGCGCCTTATTGGAACGCTTGATACCTAATTTCTTAATTTTGGCCTGGAGGGTTGTTCTCTTCAGACCCAGAATCTCGGCCGCGCCACCCTGTCCGGCGAGGCGCCAGCCGGTCTTATCCAGTACGGCTAAGATATGGCTGCGCTCCATATCTTCAAGTTTTCCCGTAGAGACTATTGTTTCTGAAGATGCACGACCAGGCACTTCAACGTGTAGAGTTTTACCCTTGCTCAAGATCATGGCGTGTTCTATCACATTCCTTAGCTCCC
>JBAXVB010000614.1:0-2711 GCA_037129415.1 Deltaproteobacteria bacterium | reverse complement strand
AGGAAAGGTTCAGCCGAACGAAGACGAGCACGCGTCAACATTTTCGAATAACCCTTCACAGCCGCAACCTTCATGCCGATTTCAAGCATCCGAGTCAGCAATCGTTCGTTGATGGGTTATTGGTAGATTAAATAATTTGAGTTGCCTAACGGCAAGGTGAGCGGCGGTGGGCCCTATCCCGCCGACCGCTCCACCGCACATGATTAGGTGTTTTTTGTTTACTCCAGCATAAGAGGAATGAATCCAGCCTGACTGAAATGTCTGTCAGTAGTCATGGCAAGATAAAGTCCTTCCCCTTTCATTACGACAAATGATATACAATCCGTAAGCCCCCATTCTTTATCAGTTCTGCTCCGATAAAGCTCACCGCTTTTTTTCATAAGAGTCGTTGTAACAGATACGACTTTAAAATTTGAAGTAGCGTAACAACCTGTAATAAAATCTGCTGCCCCTTTTCTGTCAACAGAACTCAGAGCATTCCCGAATTCTGTAAGGACAGCTTCCGTAAGCCAGATTTCGGATGCCTGACGAACACGGTTCATCAATATTTTTGCTTTGCTGTGATAACTGTCCCTCCGATTCAGCAGTGCAAGAATAAAGGCGGTGTCAAGGAAAATTCTTTCTTTCTCCATTATTCTGATTTTCCTTCAGATACGATTCACTGTATAGATAATGATCATGGTTGACCGCCCAGTCTTCAGGGGCTTCGACAGTACCGGTCAATTTATCCAATATATCCAAAGCATTTAAAGAATGGAAGACGTCATCCCTCTGTTTTATCTGTAAGATATATTGTCTGTTCGGAATCAAATCTATTTTTCCTGTTGGTTTGAAAACCTGACCGTCGAAAAAGGCGCGGAATAAAACATCTTCCATATAATTTCCTTTCTTTATAAGAATGGCGTAAAACCCCTATCCCTTCAGGGTAGGGGATGTAAGCCATCAGTTAGCCTTGACTCTGGATATATTTTTCAATTGTCTCCTTGCTTACATCACCTATACTGCAAGCGAAGTATGGGGTTCTATAAAAAAGATTACCCCAGATACACAAGACCCGGCGTTGTCAGGGAGCTCCCGTTGGTCGCACCCTGACCTACATCAATTTTGTCCAAAGTCCAAAAGGTGGCAATCGGATGTAGAAGTCACCTAATTTGAAACCACTATTTTCAAAGGATTAAACCCGGTGATTTGAGACCAACTGCTACCATCCCATTTCCAAAAGCCAGATGCTCCGAAGTCCCCATAGAGCATTGAACCTAAAGTCACAATGTTTTCAGGGTCGGACGATGTGAGTTGGCTCCATGCAGCGCCATCCCATTTATAGAGACCATAAGAGGCTCCGAAGTCCACATAGAGCGTTGAAACTGCGGTCACCATGTTTTCAGGATTAGCCGATGTGAGTTGGCTCCATGAAGCACCATCCCATTTATAGAGACCGTAAGAGGCTCCGAAGTCCACAAAGAGCGATGAATCTGATGTCACCATGTTTTCAGGGTCCGCCGATGTGAGTTGGCTCCATGAAGCACCATCCCATTTATAGAGGCCATAAGAGATTCCGAAGTCCACATAGAGCGCTGAACCTCCGGTCACCATGTTTTCAGGGTCAGCCGGCGTCAGTTGAGCCCATGAATCGCCATCCCATTTATAGAGACCATAGGATGCCCCGAAGTCCACATAGAGCGTTGAACCTGCGGTCACCATGTTTTCAGGGCCGGCCTGTGTCAGATGAGTCCATGAATCGCCATCCCATTTATAGAGACCATAAGAGGCTCCGAAGTCCACATAGAGCGTTGAACCTGCGGTCACCATGTTTTCAGGATCGGCGGATGTGAGTTGGCTCCAAGCAGCGCCATCCCACATCCAGAGGCCTAATGCTCCAAAATCAGCGTAGAGCGTTGAGCCGGAATAGATCATATTTTCAGGATTTATCGAGCTGATTTGAGTCCATGTTGCGCTATCTGAATTATAGACCCAGAGCCCTGAACCGGCAAAACTCGCAGCTAATGATCCGGCTGATGATACGACCTGCGTCACCGTCACATCTTGCGGACTGTTAGTCGCTCCGGTTGCTGTAACCCTGATTGAAGCTGTACGCACTGATATGCCGGCGTTGGCGGTGAATGAACATGAGATCGTTCCGGAATTGCTGCCACTGGACCCCGTTGTGATCGAAAGCCAACTACCGCCTGATGTTACTGCGGCTGTCCATGGCATCGTTCCGGTTCCGGTGTTGGCAACGCTGAATGTGGTCGTACCGGCGGCCTTTGCCACGCTCCGGCTGGCCGGACTTACTGAAAGCGCGAGTTGTGCGCTGATGCCCCAGGGATTATAATTGACATGATCGCTGACCTTGTTTCCCTTGCCGTTTGGGTTGTACAGTCCGCCCGTGGCCCGGTCGTCGGAATCGTCAAGCGGGCCGGAGGGGTCGCCCCAGTCACAGTTGGTTGCATCGATAATGGACGTTCCGAAATAATAGAGCCCATAGCTGCTATTTCCTTTTATGGTGTTGCGCTGATATGTTCCGCCACCGTTAACATAAATCCCATATTGATTGTTGGTGATTGTGTTGCCCGTTACCACAGGGGATGTTGGGCCGTCCACCCAAATGCCATACCCGTTTATCCCATTAATCGTATTGCCCTGTATCACTGGCGAGCCATTGTTTATTAAAATCCCATAATAAGTGCTGCATTTATCTATCGTACACCCCT
>JBAXVB010000613.1:0-2711 GCA_037129415.1 Deltaproteobacteria bacterium | reverse complement strand
TCAGAACGGTTTGAACATCTTGACGAACCTTCACGCCAAATCATGTTAAAAACCATCGCTTTTTTCGAGAATAAGGGAAAGTCCAAACTCAAACACGATGATCATGAACGGGTGTGGTACAGGGATTTTCTGGATTTTTTAAAAGAAAACCAGATATTTTCATCGCTGCTGACACCGACAGCATACGGTGGAAAAGACTGCCGCTGGGATACTGCCCGAAACTGCGATTTCAGCGAAATACTGGGTTTTTATGGTCTGCCGTACTGGTACACCTGGCAGGTGACCATTCTGGGACTTGGCCCGATATGGATGGGACAGAATGAAGCCGTAAAGCAAAAAACCGCGCAGCTCTTGAAAGATGGCGAAATCTTTGCTTTCGGACTATCTGAAAAAGAACACGGCGCAGACCTTTATGCCAGCGAAATGACCCTGACGGAAATCAAAGCCGGCGAATACCGCGCAGACGGCGGCAAGTATTATATCGGAAACGCCAATGAGGCGGCCCTGGTTTCAACGTTCGGGAAAATGGCGGACAGCGATGAATATGTGTTTTTTGCCGTAAACTCCAAACATCCCAATTACGAATGCGTTAAAAATGTGGTGAATTCCCAGAATTATGTAGCCCAGTATGCCCTTCACAGCTATCCCATCACCGATGGAGACATCCTTACCCGGGGTCAGCAGGCTTGGGATTCTTCCCTGAACACCATCAATGTGGGTAAATTCAATCTTGGCTGGGCCTCCATCGGTATATGCAGCCATGCCTTCTACGAAGCCATTCGCCATGCTGCAAACCGAAGACTTTTTAACCATTATGTAACGGATTTTCCGCATGTCAAACAGCTTTTTACAGACGCTTATGCGCGCCTTCTGGCCATGAAGCTTTTTGCATCAAGGGCTGCAGACTATATGCGAAGCGCATCCGCCACAGATCGGCGTTATCTGCTATACAACCCCATGGTCAAGATGAAGGTGACCACTCAAGGGGAAGAAGTGATCAATTTGCTCTGGGATGTGATTGCCGCAAAAGGTTTTGAAAAAGACATGTATTTTGAGATGGCGGCCAGAGACATTCGCGCCCTTCCCAAGCTGGAAGGCACTGTTCATGTGAATATGGCGCTGATTATCAAATTCATGCCCAATTTCTTCTTTAACCCGGATGTTTTCCCTGAAATCCCGGAAATGACTGATCCGGTCAATGACGATTTTCTGTTTAATCAAGGCCCCACCAAGGGACTGGGGAAGATCAGGTTCCATGATTTTCAGATTGCCTACAGCCGCTTGAGTCTGCCCAACATTGAAATCTTCAAGGCCCAGATCGAAGTCCTTAAAACCTTTCTGGCAACCGCAACTCCCAGCGCAGAGCAGGCAAAGGACATTGATTTTCTCCTTATTGTCGGAGAACTCTTCACCCTTGTGGTTTATGGTCAGCTCATTCTGGAGAACGCGGCCATCCAGGCTGTTGAAGACCCTATGGTCGATCAGATTTTTGATTTCATGGTCCGGGATTTTTCAAAATTTGCGCTTCAGCTCTATTCCAAGCCCAGCAGCACACAAAAGCAGATGGATTTGTGCCTGAATATGATTCAAAAGCCGGTGGTCAATTCGGATCGTTTTGAAAAAATATGGAAAGACGAAGTCTATGCACTGAAAGAAGCCTACGAAATGAATGAATGAAAGAAGCTTTGTATGAGCGTTTATGCTCAGAGATATTTTAAGGAGATTATTATGACAGACGTTTATCAAAACCTTGCCCGGCATCTCGATAACCTTCCGGCCGGCTTTCCGGCGACAGAGACCGGGGTTGAAATACGAATTCTAAAACGGCTGTTTACACCACGGGAGGCCGAGATTGCCGCAGGCCTTGTGATGATGCCGGAATTGGTTTCAGCCATTGCCGGACGGCTGAAAATGGACGAAGTAGAACTTGCGCCAATTCTGTACGATATGTCCCGAAAGGGATTGATTTACCGGTCTGGCAAACACGGCCAGACGTTTTACATGGCTGCTCAGTTTGTGGTGGGAATTTGGGAATATCATGTCAAGAGCCTTGATCTGGATTTGATCAAGGATTTTAACGAATATTCTTCTTCCTTTATGAACAAGGCCTGGACAGAAACCAAAACCAAACAACTGCGAGTCATTCCCATTTCCAAAAGCATTTCCGCAGAAATGCTCACGATGCCATACAACGAAGCCGAGCAGATTATCAAAAAACAGTCCAAAATCGTGGTCTGTCCCTGCATCTGCCGAGTCGAACATAAAATGACCGGCAAGGGCTGCGACCGACCGGTTGAAGTCTGTCTAACTTTTGGCAGTGGAGCATATTTTTATGAAGAAAACGGTCTGGGACGATCCATCAGCCAGTCCGAGGCCCTCGAAATTCTGGCAAAAGGTATGGAGGCTGGCCTCGTGCTTCAACCCGGAAATTCCCAGAAACCCACCAATATCTGCCTGTGCTGCGGGTGCTGCTGTCAGATACTGAAAAACCTGAACAATCTGGACGAGCCAGCCAAAGCTGTTCACAGCAATTATTTCGCGGAAGTGTCTGCCGATGATTGCACAGGATGCGGGATCTGCCTGGAACGCTGTCAAATGAAGGCCATTGTGATCGAAGACGTTGCCATGGTAAAAAAAGAACGCTGCATCGGCTGCGGCCTTTGCGTGACATCCTGCAATTTTGACGCCATGCGTCTGATTGAAAAAGCACC
>JBAXVB010000612.1:0-2720 GCA_037129415.1 Deltaproteobacteria bacterium | reverse complement strand
ATTTTTTTGATCAGCAGAGTTTTATCAACATAGTATAATTCTTGTTCCCGTAAATTTTTAAAATCAGATACTCCAATCGGTGGTTTTCCTTTGAGATGTCCATCATTACCTTTTTTATTCATCGCTATTCTCCTTTCCCATTATCATTATCATTCTCCCTTCAACGAAATTCATCTTTCCTGCTTTGGACAATCTTGCCGTGTAAGCAATATTTTAGTTGATTGGTGAAAATCTCTCTGGGTAGTATTACGAAGAAAACCCAGGACAAAAACGCCCAGGCATTTTGATAGACTTCGGGATGCGTCACGGACTGCAATGCCCGAAGGAAAAAGAGGGCTAAGCAATAAAAGCGATTTGAATTTATTCCGACATTCGGATTTTGTCTGAATGGACTTTCCATTCAGACAAAACCTATACCGGCATTAGAGGGAGAGGATTTTTTCGCCCTTCATTCGATGCAGAAGGGCATCATGGGTCCAAAAAATCTGAGTCGCGCCCGCTCAGCTCTTTAAAGCTAAGGCATCCGGTTGTGCAAATCGTTACGCAGGCGGGCTTAAGACCCTGATCTACACGATCCATACAATAATCGCATTTGACGACTTTCTGAGCTTCAGGATTCCACTGTACCGCTCCCCAAGGACATGCCACCATACAGGCCTTACATCCGATGCAACGATCAAAATCCACATAAACAATCCCGTCGGATTCACGCTTTTTCATGGCGCCAGTCGGGCAAGCTGTGACACATGCCGGATTTTCGCAGTGAAAGCAGGACATAAACATGTATGAAGCTATAGGTATGCCTCCGACAAGTCTGGGACCGACGGTAATGACCTGACAGAGTTTGGGGCCAACTGGCAGCGATTTGTTGCTTTTACACTGTATCTCGCAGGTATGGCAGGCGATGCATTTCTCTTTGTCATGAAACAAGTGATATTTACACATTATCCTTCTCCAATGTTAATACAGCCCCAGAAGGTTAAGTGCAAGAAGCATCAAGCCAACGACTGCAACACGTTTTACCATCAAGGGGCTGATGCGTTTGGCGATCTGTGGAGCGATGTACCCGCCGAGAATAGCCGCCGGGAACATGATCAGAAAAAACGTCATGTCAAAGTTTCCGAACTGATAGTGCCGCAAGCTGCCCATAACGGTGTTAAAGAAAATGGCGATCAGCGAACTGCCCACCACCAGATACATGGGAAGCCCCAGGCCCACCGTCATCAGGGGAACCATAAAGGGGCCCCCGCCAAAACCGAACATGGATGCAAGAATTGACACCAAAAACGCGCCGATACATCCAAAAATGATATTTACCTTAAATTCCTGTCCCCAAAATTCAACGATCATGATTCATTCTCCTTTTATCCTTCTGCAGGATGATAACCCTATGTGATTCAAACGGAATGTACAAAGGCGATCTTATTTGGCTTTTGCCGCGGCCTCCGCCCGTTTTCTGAATTCCAACATAATGGCCTGTTCCCTCTTGTTCTTTTTTAAATAGCCCGGCGTGGTCTGCCAGAACATCAAGGCCGCCAGAATTATCAGTATCCATCCGAATACGAATTTATACTGATCCAGGGTGATAAGCTCGGTAAGCTTGGGACCGATAAAGCCGCCGGCAAGTGTGGCGATGCCCATGGTGACGCCAAGTTTCCAGTTGATAAACTTGATCTTGGAGTAGTTATAAATACCGCTGGCTTGGGAAAAGGCAACCGTAGGCATTACGGTTCCTGCAACCACCGTATGTGGCAGTGGCCATAAAGAGATAAGAAGGGGGTTTAAGAGAAACCCGCCGCCTGCACCCATGAGAACACCAAATACGCCGATGGCCAGCGTCAACAGAAATGGCCAGACAAGGTTCAGACTGGTGCCTGCATTGGCCAGATACATCGTGGGAAAGTTGATGTTGTTTTCAACGACAGCGGGCTGGCTGCGCAGCGCTTTATCTGCGTAAGCCACGATGAAATATTTTCCCGGCGCTGCTCCCTGGGGAATGTTGACCTTGGCGATAAATGATCCGTCTGCATTCTGTTCGATGGACGGGCTGATCAGATTGCCAATACCACGGAATCTGGCTTTTGTCAGTTGCATGGCCCGCCTGCGGGTTTCTTTGTCATCCAGGGTCGCAAGTTTTTCGCCTCTTGAGCCGATGATGCTGGCCAGAATCGTGGACTGATAAGCATCAATAACAATTTTTGATGGCGCCGAATAGGCCACATCCGCGCCCATTTCTTTCAGCGCATCGGAGTAGCTCCAGCCGCCTCCCTTGGCTTTAAAGGCATCAAACACCTCTTTTTTGTCCTTGGGTGCATAAATCTTGTAGCTGGCAGGCATTGCCTGAGTCAGATACAGTCTATACGGAATTTTTCCGTCTTTGTCAGGCTTGGAGTCAAAAAAAGAAGATCTGACTTGCCTTTCGGACCAGACTTCCAGATAAAGGGATTTGCCGGAAACGCCCTGACCTTTCACCGTGACAGCTCCGCCGTTGACAACAGAGGTTTTGTCTATGGAAAATGTAACGTTGGGTGGAGGCGGTGCGACAGCAGGGGCAGGTGGCGCCTCCTCTGCTCCGGGTGCTGGACCAGCAGCAGGTTGAGTGGATTCGATTGAAGCTGCAGGGTCCTGAGCCTCTCCAGGATGAATATAATAGGACCCCATTGCCAGAAGAAACAACAGAATAAGGATGATATTCTTTTTGGTAATCATAATTTTCCTTT
>JBAXVB010000611.1:0-2725 GCA_037129415.1 Deltaproteobacteria bacterium | reverse complement strand
CATGAAAGATTTTCAACCTGTATTCGCCGGCATTGACGTTGGCGCATCACGAACCAAGGCCGTCATTCTCGATTGCGCACAGCAAATTATCGGAAGAGCCGTGGTCAAATCCGGTACGGATTTTGAGGCGGCTTCCAGCCAATGCCTGACGTTGGCTCTGCTTATGGCAGGCTGTACGGCCGAGCAGATCGCAAAAGCAATGACCACGGGTTATGGCAGAAAAAATGTCGTCATTTCCCAGGAATCCAAAACCGAGATCAGTTGCCATGCCAGGGGATGCTATTATTATTTTCCTCAAACCATCACGATCATAGATATCGGAGGCCAGGACAATAAAATCATCAAACTGGATGAATCCGGAAAACGTCTCAGCTTCAAGATGAATCGAAAATGCGCTGCCGGAACCGGGGCTTTCCTGGAAGAGATGTCCACGCGTCTGGATATCCCACTGGAAAACTTGGATGGTCTTGCTCGGCAGTCCATGTCAATGGTTGAACTGGGGAGTTTCTGCACAGTATTTTCTGCAACCGAGGTGCTTGAAAAGATTCGTCAGGGGAAAAAGGTTCCGGATATAGTAAAAGGCCTGTTTTTTTCGGTCATAAAACGGGTCATGGAGATGGACTCATTGTCAGAGCATGTAGTGATGACCGGAGGGGTCGTGGCGCACAATGCCTATCTGGTTAAGATGACGGAGGAAATGATCGGCAGGCGCATCCTGGTTCCGGATTTTCCTCAGCTTACCGGGGCTATAGGAGCTGCCTTGTACGCACAACAATTATGAATTATGAATGCGAAATGATGATCAAAGATCAAAGATTTTTCTTTTAGCTTTCATCATCATTCATCATTTACAAAAAGGTGATATATAATGGCTGAAGAAAAAAAAGTGGTTCGAAAGAAAATTGAAGCGGCGGTTCAGATGAATCGCTATATGTCGGATTATTTTTATGAGCTGAATGAGGCTGATAAAACACGCAGTCGGAAAATCGCCTGGTGTACCAGCGTCGGGCCTGCTGAAATCCTGAGAGCCATGGGGTTTTTGGTGCATTTTCCTGAAAATCACGGCGCCATGCTGGGCGCTACCCGAATGGCCACCGATATGATACCAATCGCCAACGCCAGCGGATATTCACCGGAGATATGCTCCTATCTGACCGCCGATGTCGGCGCCTACATGAAAGGCGTTACCCCGCTTTCAAGGGCCTATCCCGGAATCGACAGGGTTCCCCGACCTGATGTGCTGGTCTATAATACCAATCAATGCCGGGATGTTCAGGACTGGTTCGCCTGGTACGCCGCCGAATTCAAGGTTCCTCTGCTGGGAATTCACACACATCGGGGTGTGAAGGATGTCGGCGATGCCCATGTTGCCTCCATTGCCAGCCAGATGAAGGCCATGATTCCCCAACTGGAAGCCATTTCGGGTAATAAATTTGACATGGACGAGCTGCGTCATGTTCTGACGCTTTCCAAAGAATGTTCCAGTCTATGGAAAAAAGTCCTGGATACAGCTTCAGCCATGCCATCGCCCATCACTTTTTTTGATGGCGCCATTCACATGGGACCGGCTGTCGTGCTTAGGGGTACCCAGACTGCTGTGGACTATTACAATCTGCTGCTGGCGGAGCTGAATGTCCGGATACAAAACAAGGTTGCTGCGGTTGAAGGCGAACGATTCCGGCTGTACTGGGATGGCATGCCGGTATGGGGAAGGCTTCGGGACCACTCAGATCTGTTTGCTGGAGCCGGCGTGAATGTGCTGGCTTCAACCTACTGCAACAGTTGGATATTTTCTGCTTTTGACCCCGAAGATCCCTTTAACAGCATGGCCAGAGCCTATACCGAGCTTTTCATCGTGCGCGCTGATGATGCCAAGGAAACCTATATCCGGCGCATGATCGAATTTTTCAAGGTTGACGGCATCATATATCACGATGCCAAAACCTGTCCCAACAACTCCAACTGCCGGTATGGCATGCCTCAGCGCCTGGAAGCTCTAACCGGTGTTCCCAGCCTGACTATCAACGGGGACTTGAACGATCTTCGGCTGGTTTCCGATGAGCAGACCAAAACCAATGTCGAGGCATTTATCGAACAACTTGAGGAGAAATGATATGCTTGAAGCCTTATTCAGACCCAAATCGGTTGCCGTGATTGGTGCTTCCGCCAAAGAACTTTCGATTGGAAACCGCATCATTAAAAACCTGATCGATTTCGGATACACCGGAGCGATTTATCCCATCAATCCCAAATCTGATGAAATCCGTGGTGTCAAGGCATATCCATCCATATTTGACGTTCCGGGCGAGATTGATCTGGCACATATAGTGATCGCAGGTAAATTTGTACCCGATGCGGTGGAGGACTGCGGGAAAAAAGGGATTAAGGCCATCATTATCAATTCCGCCGGATTTACGGAAATCGGTCCGGAAGGAGCGGCTCTTCAGAAAGATTTTCTGGAGCGGGCCAATAAATACGGCATTCGAATCCTTGGACCCAATTGCCAAGGCATTATCAATACGGACCCGACGCTGAAGGCCTATTGCAATTTTACATTTACCAAACCCGAGCCTGGATTTATTTCAATTGTGGCTCAAAGTGGTGGCGTCGGAGAACTGATTCATCAGGGATTTTCGCAGATGGGCATCGGGACACGAATTTATGCCTCCAACGGCAACGCCAGCGATATATCCATTACAGAAATTCTGGAATATCTCGGTGATGA
>JBAXVB010000610.1:0-2730 GCA_037129415.1 Deltaproteobacteria bacterium | reverse complement strand
TTCAGGGCGACCCCTGGAAAAACTGCAATTAACAGTCCCATTCCCACAAATGCCCATCGGTCTTTTTTATTCATAATAGCCCCTGGATGAAAACCCCGATAATTTTAAAACTTTTTCAGACTGGCGGCTTCGGCGCCGAAAAGACCTTCTGGCTTGAAAAAGAGCGCCAGGAGCAGAAAAATCAGGGCCACGGCATCTTTATAACCTGAAGAAAGATAGCCGGCGCAATATGATTCAGCAAGGCCAAGAACACAGCCCGCCAATAGCGCGCCGTAAAAATTTCCCAATCCGCCAAGCACTGCAGCGCCAAAGCCCTTCAGCCCCAGCATGGCGCCCCTGTCGTAGTCCATCAGGGAAATCGGCGTGATGATGACACCGGCGGCAGCACCAATAGAGGCGCTCAGGATGAAGGCCAGAAGCACCATTTGCCGCACGGGAATCCCCACCATTCGGGCTGCGATGGGATTGTCCGCACAGGCCAGCATGGCCTTGCCGTAGAAAGATCTGTGGAAAAAAAACGACAGTGCAATGACAACCAGGGCGCTTACCCCGAATATCCAGAGAACCTGCGGCTGTAAGACAGCCCCGGCTATCATGATTGGACCTCCCGTGCTGAAAGCGGGCAGACAATGCGGATCTTTTCCATATCCGAGCATTGCGGAACCCTTCAGGAGAATAGATACAGCAATTGTGATAATAATCAAAGAAAGTACGCCGGCATTTCTGGCTCTGCGAATGACAAACCGTTCCATGGCAAAACCCACACAGCCGGTGGCTATAACCGCTGCAAAAAAAGCCAGGAATACCGGCAAGTGAAGTGTTCCGACAAAGAAGGCTGCAAACAGCCCGCCCAGCATCACAAACTCTCCCTGAGCGAAGTTGATGATTTCAGTGACATTGTAAATTATATTATATCCGATGGCCACCATCGCATAAATGACACCAACAGTAAGACCAGTGATTGTATATTGCAAAAAGTCTGTTCCCAATGAAGTCCCCCGGAACCATGATTTCGACTTGCGCTTCGGTTGACACACGGGAAACGCCGAAATTGGGTTATTGGTCGGATACTTTGGCGACACAGCCAATAATATCCTCTACAAACGCCCCTTATACCTTAATCGCGATATAAATTTCAACACGCATATTCGAAAAAATGAGAAATGGCGATCAATCATGGTGCAAGCGACCAATCCCCATTTTTAACCACGACCATTTCCAGATCATCCTTGCTGAGGCCATTGTGATCTTGAGGTGTGAAGTTAAAGATGCCATGTTGTCCGACAAATTTCTGTGTCTTTTCGATAAAATCCCGAATTTTAGTGCGATCCGGCCCCACTGATTTCAATGCCGCTATAGCCAGGTGCAGAGAATCCCAGGCATGACCGCCGAAAGAAGAAATTGGCTCTTTATAACGATCTTCATAAGACTTTGTATATTCCATAATGACGTTTTTCTGCGGCTGTGTGTCCGCAAGAAGGGCTCCTACATTCACTCTTGCAAGGGGCAGCAACACGCCTTCGGCTGCCGTTCCGCAAAGTTCCAGATTTTTCCGGTTTCCGAAACCATGACTCTGGAAGAGTGGGGTAGATCCCATGCCCAGATCCCGCCAGTTTTTTACAGCCAGCACCTGAGTAGGGCCTATAGACCAGTTGACAACAGCCTGGGGCTGTACGCTCCTGATTTTGGTAAGCTGGGCGGATAGATCAGTGTCCTGTGGACCATACCGTTCATCAGCCGCAATGGTAATGCCATATTCAGGCGCCAATCGCAGCAATTCTTCACGCCCGCTTGCCCCGAATCCAGTGGAATCGGTCATGATTCCAATTTTATTAATTCCTTTGGATTTCATGTAATCATACATCTTTCCCGCCACATGGCTATCCGAGCCGGCAACTTTGAAAACCCATTGGCGGCTTTCTATCGGCGTTACAATTTTATAACTGGCGGCGCAAGAAATCAGGGGGACATGAGCTTCTTCGGCTACACTTACAACGGCCAGGCTCTCTCCGCTTCGGGTTGGCCCGATAATCACGGGAACTTCATCCTTCTTGATAAGTTTTTTTACGGCCAAATTGCTTTTGGTGGCATCACTTTCATCATCGTATATAATCAATTCAAGCGGATGCCCGTTGATTCCCCCTTTTTGATTCACCTCTTCAACAATCATTTCCGCAGTCTTTTTCTCCGGCTCCCCCAGAAACGATCCGACTCCAGTGATGGAAAACACAGCTCCGATCCGGTAAGGCGATTCGGCTGTCCATCCAAAAGGTGGCACAGCAAAATTAAACAACATTCCCCATAAGAGCAATCCAGCGACTCCCCACCATTTTTTCAATTGACGCATACTACCTCCTGTTTCCTGTAAGATGTCAAAAAACCTGTTTGAACGGCATAAAAAAAGCCGTGGCTAAAAGCCACGGCTTACAAAAACAAAAAAGCCGTGGACAGCCCGCTTCTGCGGTCCGCCCACGGCCTGATCTCAAAGGCGCGTTATCGGGCAAAACCGCCTGAAATAGGTATAACAGTATTCTTCATTATGCAATGTATAGATCATGGCAACCTTGTTTCGAACTGTGAAAACTTGAAGAGCAAAGCATTCATATTCGCCGTATAGTAGATCAAACCTGTTATTGTCAAGACAAAAGAAAATGGTATCTTTCTTAAATTCGATCCCCCCATATATGAAAATGATACTTCCCCCTTTGGAAAAGGGGGATCGAGGGGGAT
>JBAXVB010000061.1:0-15985 GCA_037129415.1 Deltaproteobacteria bacterium | reverse complement strand
ATGCCACAATTTATAGCGGTATAGCGGAATTAACCAAACCTCTGAGATGTTGAACAAACAATAAGATATAAGTTTGGAGATTTTTATTATAGCTACCTCGACCAACGGAATGTATTCAACCACGATTTTCTATTGCTGTTTTTTTCCTGTGATGTGGCGATACTTTAGATATGGAATTGTCGAGAAGTGATAACAGCGTTTGTTTGTAGGTTTCAGCTTGTTCCGTTGAGTCAAATCCGGGGGCGTATCGCAGCAGCAACCGTTTCATTCTGCTGGTTTGGCCGCCAATAATTTCAATGGCTGAACGGGGTAGGTTCAGACATTTGGCCATAAATTCGATACACATGCGGTTTGCAGCGTCATCGACCGGAGGGGCTTGAATCGTAATCTTGAGGGCATCCCCGTGAAGACCGATGATCCGGTTTCGGGAAGATCGGGGTTGAACATAAATTTTTATGACGATGCCCTGTGGCGTTTCCTGTAAAAATTGCATCGGTTTTGAGTTCAGAGGCCAACCTATCCGGTGAAAATTGAATGCTTGCGAATGATCTGGGTGAAAAAATCAGGTGGTCTGACCACTTTGCCTGCCTTGTCCATAAACGCATGCCGTGTATAACCTCTGGCCAGTGGGCGGACCCCATTTTCATCAAAGACCGTATAGTCGAATTTGATGCCGCCCCGAATGCTGCTGTCGAGTGAGGTTTCAATGATTAGCAGATCATCATACTGAACTGGATAAAGAAATTTGCAGTGAAGCTCGGATACGGGAAGAAAAAAACCACGAGCTTCAATTTCCTTGTAGGGAAGGCCATTGTAACGAAACATTTCCGCGCGTGCAGTTTCAAACCAGCGAAAATAATTGGCGTGATAGCCAAATCCCATTTTATCGGTGTCGCCGTAGATAACGCGGTACGGGGTGCGATGTGTCAACATCAGTGTCCATTATTGAAAAAAATGCTATTCGTTGATGATGGCCTGAATTAATTCTTTCAACCTGTCGTAGTCATGGGTTACCGGAAATTCAGGAAATTCCCTAATCACGTTTTCGGGCGGCCTGAACAACAGCCCTTTGTCCGCAGCTTTCAGCATGGCGATGTCGTTATAGGAATCGCCCATGGCGATAATCTGATAATTCAGGCTTTTCATTGCGAGCGTTGTTTTCTCTTTGGCCCGCTGCTGACGAAGATCGTAGCTGATAATCATGCCGCTGGCGTCAATCGTCAGGGAATGACAAAAAAGGGTGGGCCAGCCCAGTTTTTTCATCATGGGGCCGGCAAACTCCTTAAACGTATCGGATACCACGATCACCTGAGTGATGGAGCGGAGCCAGTTCAGGAATTCCAGCGCACCTTCAAGCGGATTCATGGTGTCTATGACCGCCTGAATATCCGAAAGCTTCAGGTGGTTTTCTTTAAGGATTTGAAGGCGTTTTTTCATCAGAACATCATAATCGGAAATATCGCGGGTAGTGAGCCTAAGTTCAGCAATTCCGGTTTTTTCCGCAACATTTATCCATATTTCGGGGATAAAAACACCTTCCAGGTCTGAACACACTATATACATAACGCCTCGATAGGGGTTGGCCCCCCATACACATCTTTGTAATCGGAACAGTTGGAGTCTTCCACGCGGATCAATGCAGGCATGTCGCTGACAACCTCCAGATGAACAATCTCGGAAAGGGCAAGCTGAACATTGGATTCTCTGGCCAGGTGCGTCATCATGACCAGCGGAACCGAACCCTCGGACTTGCGGCCTTTTTGATGTACGGATTTCAGGCTGATTCCGTGGTTTCCCAAAATTCCGGAAATTTTGGACAGCACGCCGGGCTGGTCAAGGGCGGCGAACCGAAAATAATAGTGAGAGATGATTTCATCAACCGGCATTACCGGAATCCGGTGAATGTAATCCTTCTGATAGGAAAGCAGCGGCACCCTGCCGACAGAGCCGGTTAGAAGGTTTCTGGCAATATCCACCACATCGCTGACAACGGCGCTGGCAGTTGGCATCATGCCCGCGCCTTTGCCATAGAGCAGGATGTCACCCACGGCATCGCCGGTGATGGTGATGGCATTAAGCGAACCATTGACGCTGGACAGAATATTATCAAATGGAATCATGGTCGGATGAACGCGGGCTTCGACGGCATTGCCTCTGTTTTTGCTGATTGCCAGCAACTTGATTTTATAACCGAACTGTCCAGCAAATTCAATATCCAGAGGGGTGATTTTGGATATGCCCTCAACATAAATATCATCAATGCAAAGATCTGTCCCATAAGCCAGTGAAGTCAGTATCGCCAGTTTATGGGCGGTATCAAAGCCTTCGACATCCAAAGTTGGGTCAGCTTCCGCAAATCCCTTGCTCTGCGCTTTGGCCAGAGCCATTTCAAAAGTGTCGCCATCATCGGTGATTTTGGATAGAATGTAATTGCAGGTTCCATTCAGAATTCCGGACATGGCCTGTATCTGGTTTCCGACAAGCGATTCCCTAAGCGTTTTGATCACCGGCATACAGCCGCCAACGCTGGACTCAAAGGCAAGCTCCACTCCTTTATCTGCGGCAATTCGAAAAAGGCTGTTCCCCTCGCTGGCCAGAAGCGCCTTGTTGGCGGTGACCACCTGCTTGCCATTGGCAATGGCTTTCAATATCAATATCTTGGCAATGCCCAGACCGCCGATGGTTTCTACGATAATATCAATATCCGGATCTGTGACAATCGAATCTGCATTTGTCGTAAACACATCTTTTTCAAAGACAATTCCCCGGTCGCGATCAATGTCTATATCTGCGATGCGTTTCAGGTTGAGCGTAGCGCCCACCCTGGAACGGATGATCTCCTGATTCTGGATCAGGATTCTGGCGACGCCGGTTCCGACCGTGCCACAACCCAGAAGTCCAATGTTAATTGTTTTCATGCTACATGACCTTTCGAATGCCCCGAACGGCCTGACTGATCCGCATCGGATTTTCAATAAGGGCGAACCGGACATATTCATCGCCGTATTCGCCAAAGCCCAAGCCAGGGGATACCGCCACCTGGCTTTCATTAATCAAAAACTTCGCAAATTCCACAGATCCCATTTTGACGAATCTGTCGGGAATTTTAGCCCAAACGAACATGGTCCCTTTAGGGCTTTTAATCTCCCAACCAATCCGGTTAAGGCCGGAAATCAGGGCATCCCGTCTTTCCATATAAGTGTCCCGGATTTCCTGAACACATTCCTGGGGGCCGTTCAAGGCGATGATGGAGGCGATCTGGATGGGCTGGAAAACACCATAATCAAGATAGCTTTTGATGCGCTTCAAGGCGCCAACGGTTTCGGCGTTTCCCACGCAGAATCCCATACGCCACCCGGCCATGCTGTAGCTTTTGGACAGGGAAAAGAATTCCACGCCCACATCCTTTGCGCCTTTGGCTTGCAGAAAACTGGGCGCCTTATAGCCGTCAAAAGTCAGGTCGGCATAGGCGAAATCATGGATGATAAGCATGTCATGCTCTTTGGCGTAGTCCACGATTTTCTGGAAAAATTCCAGATCAACGACTTCTGTTGTCGGATTATGGGGATAAGAAATGATGAGCACCTTTGGCCGCGGCCAGGTCTGCTTGGTGGCGTTGATCAGGTTCTCGAAAAAATCGCAGCCCGGACCCACGGGAATTCCCCGGACATCACCGCCGGCAATGATGGCGGAATAAGGGTGAATGGGATAGGTGGGGTTGGGGGTAAAGACAACATCGCCCGGCCGAATGGTGACCAGAACCAGGTGAGAAAGGCCTTCCTTGATACCGATGGTCACGATTGCTTCCGAGTCGGGATCGATATCCACGTCAAAGCGTCTTTTGTACCACTCGGATATGGCCAGCCGCAGCCGGGTAATTCCCATCGAAGCGGAATAGCGATGGTTGTGAGGTTTTTGAGCCGCTTCAATCATTTTGTCGACAATATGGCGTGGGGTTCCCAGATCGGGGTTGCCCATTCCCAGGTCAACGATATCTATTCCCGCATGTCTGGCTTCCATCTTGATCTTGTTGACTGTGGCGAAGACATAAGGCGGCAGTCGGTCCAGTCTGGCAAATTTTGTCACGATACACCTCTAAGCAAAAGTATGAAAACCGTCATGATTTGTTACAAGAACTGCCATTATACAGCATAATATATTCTTCTTGTTGAAAAATCTATTTTCTTCCATACAATACAACTCTCTACATGTCAAAAAATGTTTTGACTTTTTGACCAAAAATGTTTAATTATTCGAAATAATTTCAAGTTTCAGTCCATTATCAAGGAGATAATCATGGTCAAGCCCCTAACCTATGCGGATGCAGGTGTAGATATTGATAGAGCAAACGATTTGATACACGCGATCAAATCCATCGCCAGCCACACGCCACGAACCGGTGTGATGGGGGAAATCGGTGGATTTGGTGGTTTGTTTTCGCTCAATCTGGCCAATATTAAAAGGCCTGTTCTGGTAAGTTCAACAGATGGGGTGGGTACCAAACTCAAGATCGCATTCATGACGAATACACATGATACAATCGGCATTGATCTGGTGGCCATGAGTGTTAATGATGTGATAGTTCAGGGTGCAAAACCGCTTTTTTTTCTGGATTATCTGGCAGTGGGCCGCCTGAGAACAGAGGTGGCCATAGATGTCATAAAGGGGATTGGAGAAGGATGTCGGCAGGCCAATTGCGCGCTAATCGGCGGGGAAACTGCAGAAATGCCCGGCATCTATCAGGACGATGAGTACGACCTGGCTGGTTTTGCTGTTGGAATTGTGGATAACAACAAGATTATTGACGGTTCTGAAATCCGGGTGGGTCACAAACTGATCGGCATTTCATCCAGCGGCCTTCACAGCAATGGGTATTCCCTGGTTCGAAAAATCTGTTTTGATGTACTAAAGCTGTCGATTGATGCATATATACCAGATCTGGGAAAAACCCTTGGCGAAGAATTGTTGACGCCCACCCGGATATATTCGGAAACCATACTGCGATTGATCCGTGATCTTCCCATTCATGGTCTTGCCCATATTACGGGCGGAGGTATTTCTGAAAATGTTGTAAGAATCCTTCCCCGTTCCTGCAAAGTGCTGATCAGAAAGGGCAGTTGGTCGATCCCTCCGGTCTTTAAATTTCTTCAGGATGCAGGAAACGTCTCGGATACCGAAATGATGCGCACCTTCAATAACGGCATCGGAATGATTGCTGTCGTTCCGGCGCAGTCCGCTCAGGACGTGCTGGAGCGATTAAACGGCGTGGAGGTACAGGCGTTTTTGATGGGCGAGGTTGTTGAGAGAAAAGATTCCGATGAAAGAATTGACTGGATATGACCTCATAAGTAAACCTGCTTGATTCTTCACTATCGCTTGATGGCTCTTTTATGACCCTTCTGTTTCCTGGAATATCCTTTGCCATTTGCCTGATCCTGACGCCAATCGTCCGTCAAATCGCCCTGAAAAGGGGCTGGATGGCATGTCCCGCTGAAGACCGGTGGCACAATAAACCAACAGCGCTGTTCGGAGGGATTGCCATTTACCTGGCAGTCGCCATTCCACTGTTTGTCATTTCGGATTTCAGCACCACACTTCTTCCCATGACAACCCCGCAGAACGCCGCCATTGCTTCTTTTGCACCGGTTTTTTGCATTGCCATCACCCTCATGTTTTTACTGGGATTTGCAGATGATGTATTCCGGCTAAAACCCCAAAGCAAGTTGCTGGGTCAAATTCTTGTTGCATCCCTTATAGCGTTTCTGGGCTTCAGGCTTCAGTGGGTTACTTCGTTGACACTGGACACACTGTTGACCATTTTCTGGGTTGTGGGAATCACCAACGCCTTTAACCTGCTGGATAACATGGATGGTCTTTGCGCAGGAACAGGCATAATCGCCGCTGTATTTTTGGCGATTATTTTGTCGGGAACCAACCCTGAGTATGCACGATGCGCCGCCATACTGGCCGGTGCATCTGCCGCGTTTCTGGTGTATAATTTCAACCCCGCGTCCATTTTCATGGGCGACTGTGGCTCTTTGATGATCGGCTTTGGCATTTCGTTGCTCAGCCTTGGTTTGCCTGGAATGAACGCCGGCAATTCCATGACTTCCATTGCCGTTCCGGTGATGGTCGCCATGGTTCCCATACTCGACACCACGATGGTGACGCTGGTAAGACTTCTCAGCGGGCGGAAAGCTTCAACCGGCGGCAAGGATCATACGTCCCACCGTCTGGTGCTGATGGGGTTCAGTGAAAAAAAAGCCGTGCTGTTTTTATACGGGGTCGGGCTGGTATCCGGAACCGCCGCCCTTTTTGTCAGCAGAAGCGATACCTTCACATCTCCATCTGTCATTATCCCGTTGATGTTGTCGATCCTTCTCATGGGAATCTATCTGTCTCAACTGCGCGTGTATCCGGAAAAAGAGTTCTCAGTACTTCGCGGCCGCACTTTTACCCCAATTCTTGTGGAGCTGACCTACAAAAAACAGATTGTCCTGGTTATTCTCGATTTTTGTCTCATTGCCTTTTCCTATTATCTTTCCTACCGGCTGAGATTTGATTCACCCCATTTTCCATATTATTTCAAGGTGTTTTTGAAATCGCTCCCGGCCGTGATCGCCTGTAAACTCACGGCGTTTTTCTTGATGGGGGTGTACCGAAGCCTCTGGGGATATCTGAGTTCCAATGATGTTGCAGTTTATCTGAAGGCATCCACTCTTGCCTCTTTTCTTTCGATTACGGCAGTGACCTTTGCGTATCGGTTTGAAGATTTTTCAAAAGGCATTTTTATTGTGGACTGGTTTATAACCACCGGAGCCATCCTGGGAACCCGCGGGTTTTTCAGGCTGACCGGGGACGCCATGAAACGAAAGGCTCTTTCCGGTGAAAAGATTCTGATCTACGGGGCGGGAAGAGGAGGGGAGATTCTGCTTCGGGAAATCCTTCACAATAAACGGGTGAAGATTAAACCTGTTGGCTTTATTGACGATGATCCCCTGAAGACCGGAAAAAAACTTCAGGGATATTCAGTTCTGGGTACATTCGACAATCTACAGGCTCTGATTCAGCAAAAAATGGTCACCAGCCTGCTCATTTCCTTCAGGGAAAATGATCCGGATCGGCTGCAGGCCGTCCGTGCATTCTGCATGCAACATAATCTGGGCCTGAAGCAGTTCTCCATTCACATTGAAAACGTTGATCCTGAAGAGCCATGATGAATATATTGGGTATCGAAACATCCTGCGATGAAACAGCGGCTGCTGTAGTCAGCGGAGGAACTATAGTTCATTCATCAGTTGTGGCTTCACAGACAACTGTTCATCACCCTTATGGGGGCGTTGTTCCGGAGCTGGCTTCCCGCAAACACCTGGAAGCCATTTCGCAAGTGGTTTCTGAAGCAATTAATCGCTCTGGGATTCCATCAAACCAGCTTGACGCCGTAGCTGTTACTCAGGGGCCTGGCCTGATCGGTGCGCTGCTGGTAGGATTTTCGTTCGCCAAAGCCTACGCATACTCGCTGAACATTCCCTGCGTGGGAGTGAATCATCTTGAAGGGCACATCCATTCCGTGTTTCTGGAATCTGATTCTCCAAAGTTTCCATTTGTTGCTTTGCTGGTTTCCGGAGGGCATACCGGAATTTACCATGTAACATCCCATACCGCCTATGAACTGATGGGCCAGACCCGTGATGACGCAGCAGGAGAAGCCTTTGACAAGGTGGCCAAAATGCTGGGTCTGGGATATCCTGGTGGCGTAGCGATCGAAGAAATATCCCGGAAAGGTGATCCGTTTCGCATACAATTTCCCCGGCCCTATCTGGATAAAGCGGATTCTGATTTTAGTTTCAGCGGGTTGAAATCCGCCGTTCGGCGATATATTGAGACACATGATTTCAAGGAGAGCATTCCGGATATCGTGGCAGGGTTTCAGGAGGCTGTGGCGGATGTGCTGACATACAAGGTTACTTATGCCGCCATGTCCAGACAGTGTAGCCGGATAGCGGTTGTAGGGGGCGTGGCCGCCAATTCCCGTTTAAGGGAAAAGGTTAAGGCATCTGCTGCAGAAAAAGGACTTTCGGTTTTTATTCCATCTTTGGCATTCTGCGGAGACAATGCCGCCATGATTGCTGCGACTGGTTACCATTACCTCCGCGCCGGCCATGTATGCAGCCTGACCGACGATGTCTATTCGAAGGTGATACCGTAGCAACATCTGAAGTTCCCTGGTCCTTGATTCAGGTCCAGGGAACGGGGTGTCTGATCAGGTTTCTTCGACGGTGATCGCGCCAACTTCACAGACTTCAACGCAGCTTTCGCAGCCAAGACATTCTTCAGCATTGACTGGGGATGATTTTCCATCAACCATTTCAAATACTTCAACAGGGCAAACATCCACACATTCTTCGCAACCTTCACATTTATCTTCATCAACAACGGGGTTAAAAGCCATTCAACAAGCCTCCTTTCTTCATGGAATTACGGTGAAATATTTCACCAGATATTTTCAATCTATCGGGGAAAGTCCATATATCAATTACCCAGGGGAGTCAAGAAATGAAATTATATTTTTGTGAAAATTATAAAGACAAGCCTGGAAAATGACACCGCTAACGCCCCTGTCAATAATGTATATCAGCATACTCTACCCATCCGCCGGCCACGACCAGCGCCAGGTTGAACCCGGAAAGGGAAAAAGAAATGGTATGGGTATGATTTTGATTTTTTAAAATAAAATGGTTTTTATCGAGTTGAGTGATTAAATGTGTCTCTGTTCCTGCGTAAGTAGAAAATATCTCATCCAGAGTCTCAGTTGGGAGCTCAACGGCCATCATGCCGCAGTTAAACATATTCTGTTTGAAAATTCTGGCGAAGCTTTCTGCAATCACCAGATGAATGCCGTTTGTCTCAAGCGTCCATGGCGCATGTTCACGGGAAGAACCGCAGCCGAAATTGGCGCGGGTGATAATCACCGATTTTGCATGAATGTCAGTTCCTGGGTTGAAACCCTCCAGAACGATATCCTCAAGAAGAAATGGCTGAAGCGCCTCTCTGGTGTTTTCAGTTAAATATCTGGCGGGGATGATTTCATCCGTATTGATGTCTGAACGATCCAGAAAAAGAACCGGTCCGCTGAATTGTTTCATAAATACTCTCATTTGTTTTGGGTGGCTGTTGGTTAAAGAAATCCGTAGAGCCGGCATCTTGCCGGCTCTACCTGCGAGAAGTCAGGGGACCCACGAAGTGATATGTCCGGCCAATGCTGTAGCCGCAGCGGTTGCCGGACTCATCAGATGCACCATGGCACCTTTTCCCATTCTTCCGTTAAAATTGCGGTTAGTAGTGGATGCACAGACCTCGCCTTCCGCAAGGACCCCGTTGCTCATTCCCAGACAGGCTCCGCATGTGGGATTGGTGACGCAGAACCCGGCATCCATAAATGTCTGGAGGATGCCTTCCTCAAGGGCCTGGCGAAAAATTTTTGGCGTGGCAGGCGATACGATGCCCCGAACCGTATCCTTAATCCTTTGGCCCCTCAGCACCCGAGCGGCAATTCGCAAATCCTCAATTCTGCCATTTGTACATGATCCAATATATACCTGGTCAACTGGCGTTCCACTTAAATTTCGCGCAGAGGTAACCTGATCGGGCTTGTACCCGAATGTTACCTGAGGCTCCAATGCCGACACGTCATGTTCCAGAATTTCTTCATAGTCGGCATCTTCATCCGGAAGAAATTTTAAAAAATCATCCAGAGCCTCATCTGGACTACCGTAATCATTTTGAATAAATTCCCAAAGATAATCAACAGTCGTTCTGTCAGGGTAGCAGATTCCGCAGGTGGCTCCGGCTTCAACGGCCATGTTGCAGCAAGTCATGCGACCTTCCATGCTCATGGCATCGACTACAGGCCCCGTAAATTCAATGATTTTATTGGTAGCGCCATTTACTCCGATACGTCCGATAATCGAAAGAATCACATCTTTGGCATAGACACCTTCGGGCAGGCTTCCGGTGATGATGATCTTTATGGAATGGGGATAGTGAAAGGCGCATACGCCTTTGAGAATGCCAACTTCCAGATCAGTTGTTCCCACGCCCGCGGCAAAGGCCCCAAAAGCGCCATGGGTACAGGTGTGGGAATCTCCCATGATGATGGTATAGCCCGGTCGGACAAAGCCTTTTTCAGGGAAAAGCGCATGACAAACGCCGTTTCTGCCGATATCAAAAAAATCCGGAATGCTATGACGATGGGCCCAGTCCCTAAGAATCTTGCCCTGAAGCGCTGTCTTGGCATCTTTGGCAGGTGAGACATGATCAATGACTACTTTAAGCTTTGATGGGCTAAACACCCGGTCTTTTCCGCGGGCGATCAAATCGTTAATCGCGATGGGGGTGGTAATCTCATGGCAGAAAACAGCATCCAGCCGGATGACATGAATATCGCCAAAGGGGTTGTTGACCCGGTGAGTATCAAATATCTTCTCAGCAACAGTTCTTCCCACGTTGTTTCTCTCCAGTAAATGGTCATGGATCGGGCATTCACCCCTAATGATGAAAATGCCAACTTCCCCCTCTCAAAGGGGGGATATTTTTCACGGTAATTTTTGGTTAAAATGGACTCTAATCCGTATCTGTCTTTAACACCGCCAGAAACGCCGATTGCGGGATCATGACTTTACCCACCATCTTCATGCGTTTTTTCCCCGCTTTCTGCTTTTCAAGAAGTTTTCGCTTACGCGAAATATCACCGCCATAGCATTTGGCAGTAACATCCTTTCTAAAAGCAGATACTGTTGTCCGTGCGATGATATTCCCGCCGATTGCTCCCTGAATTGCGATCTTGTACATTTGTTTGGGAATCTCTTCTTGAAGCTTTTCGCAGGCCACTCTTGCCCGCTCAACAGATCGATCTTTGTGAACCAATTGGGAGAGGGCATCCACCCGCTCGCCATTAATCAGGATATCCATCTTGACCAACTGGGTTTCCCTGAAATCAATCAGTTCGTAGTCGAATGATCCATATCCTTGAGTGATGGATTTGAGCCGATCATAAAAATCATAAACAACTTCAGACAGGGGAAGTTCAAAGAACATCTCCAGCCGGTTATTGCTCAGATACTGGTAATTGGTATTGTTCCCTCTGCGATCCAGGCAAAGCTTCATAACTGCACCCATGTATCTGTCGGGAATAATGATGGTGGCGCGAATGAATGGTTCACGGGTGGCTTGTATGGACATGGGATCAGGATAAAGGGCCGGATTGTCGATGATCTGTGTGGATCCATCCTTCATGACCAACTGGTATTGTACGGAAGGCGCTGTCAGAATCAGGGACAGGTTAAATTCACGTTCCAGCCTTTCCTGTACCACTTCCAGGTGTAAAAGCCCAAGAAACCCGCACCGAAAGCCAAAGCCCAGAGCTGCTGAAGAATCTTTCTCATACACCAGAGATGCGTCATTCAATTGAAGTTTTTCAAGACCTTCCGCCAATTCTGCATAATTATCGGCGGCAATTGGATACAGTGAAGAAAAAACAACGGGTTTGGCCAGCTTGAATCCAGGCTTGACGCTGTCGCATGGAGCATTGGCATGGGTAATGGTGTCTCCGCAGCGGGTATCGCTTACCGTTTTTATGCCGGCAATCAGATATCCAACCTGACCCGCAGACAATTGTGGCTGAGGCACCCGCTTAATCTGGAATATTCCGACTTCTTCAACCTTGTAGCGGGCATTGTTGAACATGAACATGATGGTGTCGCCGGTTCGAATGGTTCCCTGAAATACTCGAAAATGGACGATGGTTCCTCGATAGGCATCATAATGGCTGTCAAAAATGAGCGCCTCAAGCCGAACATCCGGATCGCCAACCGGAGGGGGCAACACGGTGACAACACCTTCCAGCACATCCTGGATGCCGATGCCTTCCTTGGCCGATGCCAGAATAATCTTGTCCGGATCCAGACCAAGGTCGGATTCAATTTGATTTCTCACCCGTTCAATATCAGCCGAAGGCAGATCTATTTTGTTGATAATGGGAATGATCTCAAGATTGTGTTCCATAGCCAGATAAAGGTTGGCGATGGTTTGGGCCTCCACCCCCTGACTGGCGTCCACCAGAAGCAGGGCGCCTTCACAGGAAGCCAGAGCGCGGGATACTTCATAGGTAAAGTCAACATGCCCCGGAGTGTCAATCAGGTTTAAATAATAAGTATTGCCGTCTTTTGCGAGATAGGGAAGACAGATGGTCTGGCTCTTGATGGTAATGCCGCGCTCCCGTTCAATGTCCATGGAATCGAGCATCTGATCCTTGAAATCCCGGTCGGACACCATATTTGTCGCCTGAATCAGACGGTCGGACAGGGTGGATTTGCCATGGTCAATGTGGGCGATTATACTGAAATTCCGGATGGAGCTGATGGTATTCTTTTGCAATTCGTATTCTCCCTGACTTTGTTCAGAAAAAAGTCAGTTGACACCTGTGTTCATTCAAGTTAATTAAGATAAGAGTATAAAAATATTGTTTCTTTTTAACAGATTCTCTTGAATGATGTCAACAACGGCCATGATTATAACATCAGAAATTACATCCGTTGACCGTTCACCGTTCACGATCAACGGATGTCAAAACTGCCCTGTTTTCTGGGTGAAACCATTAGTATCATGTGTTAGGACCCTTGGCTGCCATGAATCGACGAATATTAATTGTTGAGGATGATTTGGCTGTCCGCGATTCCATGGCGGAATTTGTCAAAATGACCGGCTTTGACTGCCAGGTGGCTTCCAGCGCGGAAGATGCCATTGAGATTCTTAAAAAAACAGAATTTCAAGTAGTTATAACCGATATAATGATGCCGGGGATGGATGGGCTTGAGCTGACGGATATCATAAAAAAAGATTATGATATTGATGTGATTGTCATGACCGGTTATAGCGGTCAGTATTCTTACGAAGAAGCTATTGGAAAGGGAGCAAGCGATTTTGTCTTTAAACCCATAAGATTTCAGGAGCTGCTGCTTCGGATAAAAAGGGTGTTCAAAGAGCGGGAGCTCAGACAGGAACGCAACCGTATGATGGCTGATCTTCAACAACTGGCCATCACCGACAGTCTGACGCAGCTCTATAATTCCAGACATTTTTTTGCTCAGTTGAAAATGGAGATTGAACGCGCCAACCGCTATAGTCATTCCTTGGCGCTATTGCTCCTCGATATCGATTTTTTCAAGAATTACAATGATACATACGGCCATCTGGAAGGTGACAAGGTTTTAAGCACCGTTGGTCAGATGATCAAAACCTGCCTGCGAACCATGGATACCGCTTACCGGTATGGGGGAGAGGAGTTCACTGCCATTTTGCCCTATACAGATGTTGATGAGGCTATAAGTGTGGCGGACAGGATACAATACGCACTTGAATGTATAGCATTTTACCCGTATGCGGACAGATCGGTTCAGGTTACCCTGAGCATTGGTGTCACAGAATACTCTCCGGGAGAAGAACTGACAGCGTTTGTCAACAGGTCCGACAGGGCCATGTATGCCGCAAAAGAAAGTGGTCGCAACAAGGTGTCCTTCCTTCCACCAGCTGCAGCAAGTTGATTTTCAATGATTTATACCCTTACATGTTTAAATGAGTGCTGGAGTACCTTCTCCGATCGTCAACAAGAGGATTATCTCTTTCAGATCCGTCATCTCTACTGCCTTGCAGGCTGGTGGTCGGAGTTCGGAGACACCCTTGAGAAGCTTGCCCGAATCATTTCCGGCAGTCACTGCTTTGTGGTAGCGGTTCAGGAAACAGGAGTGATTCTGGGGATGGGGCGAGCCATAAGCGACAGGGCAAGCGATGCCTATATTCAGGACATTGTGGTCAGGCCAGAGGCGCGAAGACTGGCAATTGCCTCCAGCATCATGAAAATCATCATGGATCGTCTGGAGCAGGATGGAATGACCTGGATCGGTCTTATCGCCAAACAAGGCACCCAGCCATTGTATCGCGGTCTGGGCTTTTCTGAAATACCCGGCGCCATGCCCATGCTGAGTAAAAAAATATTTAAGCGGGACCTGCGATATTGAAACCATCAAGGAAAAAGTCTTATTTATGAAATTATTACCGCTAACACCAGTAGATTATCCTCTGCTGAAACCTTTTTTTGAACACCAGCAGCACCGCCTCTGCGTCTATTCCCTGCCGTCGCTTCTTTCCTGGATCAATGATGAATATCAGCCTTTTGGAGCAATTGATGGCGATACGCTGATTGTATCCGCAGAATTTAATCGCCAGAAGGAAAAACGTCACCTTATCCTGCCTATATCTCCTCAAAGACAATATTCGCCCGAAGCCCTGTACGCGCTTGCCCGGAAACTGGATTATAAATCCTACTGGTTTGTTACCGATACTTATCTTCAGCAGTATGAAATCAAGCGTGTGGAAGCCTTGTTTACTGTTCGGGAACAGGAGGAATACGATGACTATGTATATCGAACATCGGATCTGGCGGAGTTGAAAGGAAACAAGTATTCCAAAAAACGTAATCTTATCAACCAGTTTACCAAAGAGTATCTTGACAAGGACCGGGTTAGCATGGCTCCAATAACGCCGGAACTGGCCCCGGAATGTATCCAGTTTCTGAATGAGTGGTGCGAAGAACGCAAATGTGACGCCAATCTGAAGGAAGACTTGGCCTGTGAACGCATAGCCGCCTTAAATACCTTACAGAATATGGATGTTTTTTCATCACAGGGGCTGTTATTGCGGATAGATGGAAAGGTCAGCGCCTTTGGCATCGGGTCATATCTGACACCCGCTATGGGCGTTTTGCATTTTGAAAAAGCATTTTCAAGGATAAAAGGTCTTTATCAGTATTTTGACAGTCAATGCGCCCGTCTTCTGTTTAATGGGTATGTCTTTATCAACAAAGAAAGCGACATGAATGTTCCTGGACTCGCCAAGGCCAAACAGTCCTATTATCCGGTGATGCGGGTAAAGTCTTATGAACTCGTCCTTAAAAAAACACCAAGCTGAACTATCAGGACTGGATGGTCACTTTCAGCATGAGGTCTCCTTGCAGTCCTTCGGGCATCTGACGTCCCATTCCCTTGAGCCTGATGATTGACCCCTGTTTCATATTCGGCGGTACCTGTACGCGAATCGTCCGGTTATAAAATCCCCATGGAATGTTAACCATCTTGTTTGCACCGGAAAAAGCTTCCCAGGGAGTGACCTGAATCACGCCGTAGAGATGAGGATCGCTTCCAGCCCCTGAAGTGCGAATAACCTGAAGCCTGGAGGTTTTTCTTTTTTCAGTTACTTTGCGCAGGTGCTTTGTTAAGCCGGAATCGGGAAGAATATGAAAGAACTTTAACAAGATCATTCCGGAAATGAAGCCACCTATATGCGCCCACCAGGCAATACCTCCAGCGCCGCCATAACTGCCCGCAGCACTCAGAAACTGGAGAAGAAACCATATCCCCAAATAGAAATAAGCCGGAATTTCTATAAAAAACGGAATCAACAAGATGGGAATCAATGTCAGAATTCGGGATTTTGGAAAGAGCAGAAAATAGGCGCCCATAACCCCGGCGATCGCGCCGCTGGCTCCTATGGTAGGAACATTGGAATTGAGGTTCAGCAGCAGATGGGACAGGCCGGATGTCAGTCCGCAGAGCAGATAAAACAGCAGGTACTGCAAGGAGCCAAGGCGATCTTCGATATTGTCGCCAAAAATATACAGAGACCACATATTGCCCAGAAGATGCCAGAAACCGCCGTGCAGAAACATGAAGGAGATCAGGGAAAAAAGCTGCTGTTCGATGCTGAAGTAGGAAGCGATATGTGGCACTGAATACCTGGCAGGCACCAAACCATAAATGTATATGAATCGATCTTCCTGCCCTCCCTGGGCCATCTGGATCAGGTAAACCAGAACATTCAGCCCGATTATGCCGGTGTTGACCACCGGGTAATTCTTTGAAGAAAGAGTGTC
>JBAXVB010000609.1:0-2731 GCA_037129415.1 Deltaproteobacteria bacterium | reverse complement strand
TACCGACCATTTCGCAACCCGGAATGCCGATCATCTGCTCAAAATTGTCACTGGCCTGCAGAACGATGCTCTGGGTGGGAGTCACCTCTTTGATGTAGATGTAAATCGGCGAGTGACGAAAAAACAGCGAGAATAACTCATTGCTTGCTTGCAGCGATTCCTCCGCCCGCCTGCGCATGGTGATGTCGCGCATCACCATGCGGTAAACTGGTTCGCCTTTAGCGCTCTGCGCGACGGATGTCGCAAGATGCGTCCAGAATACTGTCCCGTCGTTTTTCAGCATCCGCAGTTCGCACTCCTGCTGTTCACCGGTATCAAAGAGCTGTTTGCGATGCAGTCGCCAGATATCCTGATCATCAGGATGAATGAACCAGGTTATCGGCTGCTTGACCAGCGCGCCCCTGGCCACGCCCAACAGGGTTGTGGCGGTAAGGTTGGCTTCCAGGATCAGCCCCTTTTCGGAGAGGGTGCAATAGCCCACCGGCGCCATGTCGTAGAGATCAAAATAGCGCGTCCGCGCAGCATTCAGTTCCACCTGCGCCAGGCACAATTCATTGTTGATCTCTTTGAGCTGTCGGTCGAGCGAGTGTTTGTAGAGGGCCATCTCGATAGTGGCCGTCAGTTCCCGTAATGACACGGGCTTGATCAGATAACCGTAAGGCGCGATGGTCTTGGCCCGTTGGAGCAAAGGGTCTTGGGAGAATGCAGTCAGGAAAACGACGGGTACATCGATCACCGAGCAGATACGCTCTGCAGCAGTGATGCCATCCATCTCTCCGGCCAGTTGGATGTCCATTAAAATCAAATCGGGTAAAATCAAATCGGGCCGCTCGGCAGCCACAGCAGCAATTGCCTCCTCCCCCGTAGCCACCGGCTCCGGCGCGTTGTAGCCCAGGTTGGCCAGCTTATTTTTCAGTTGTAAACCGAGAACCCCGTCATCTTCAACAATCAGTATGGTTTTTTTTTCCATGACACCCCTTTTGGAATGATGAATTACGAATAAAAAACATCCAGCCTTCACAATTAGCTTTTGCTTTTCATTCATAATTTTCTTTTCAGCCATGCCAGTCCGAACCATAAACTGCTCGGCGGATCGCTGTGCCAAGGCTTTTAAGCTGATAAGGCTTACCTATGAACGCATTGGGTCGTTCCGTATGTTCGTCCGCCATAACCCGAGCCTCGTCGTAGCCGCTGGACAATATCACAGGAATATCAGGCGAAAGCTTGCGCAGAGCAGCTATCGTCTCCCATCCGTTCATGCGCGGCATTGTCAAATCGGAGAGAACGCAGTGGATTTCATCCTGATGCTGCTTGAATATCTCCAGACCCTCATCGCCATCTTTTGCCTCAATTACCGTATATCCCAGGCGAGTGAGCATGATTCTGGCCATGTTGCGCACCGGCTCCTCGTCTTCGATCAGAAGCACTGCGTCGCTCCCTTCGCTCTTGGAGAATTTTTCTGCTTTGGCAGTTTGTAGCGCACCTGGCATGGCAGGTAGGTCGGGCTGGCAAGGGAGTTCTTCAGTCGATACCGGCAAAAAGACCCGAAAAACACTGCCCCGGCTCGGTTCGCTTTCTACCGTCACGCCCCCGCCGTGCGCCTGGACAATCCCTATCACCACCGACAACCCCAGGCCCCGGCCGGTGAACTTTGTGGTGAAAAACGGATCGAAGAGCTTCTCGATATCCGTGTTCGTGATCCCGCAACCCGTGTCCGCCACTTCCAGGCAGGCATAGATGCTTTCCTTCAGTCGCCAGTCGATGGGGAATCGCTTTAAGGTGGGAATATCCGTTGGAGAAACCGTCTTGACTGTCAGGCGGATGTTTCCATGATTCTCACCGACAGCCTCCCAGGCATTGGTGACCAGGTTAGTCAGAATCTGCTGTATCTGGCCTGCGTCTGCACAAATGGTTGGCCCAGGAGAGGGTATCTCTGTCGTCACTGTCACTTTGTTCGGAATAACGGTCTGAAGCAGGGACAGGCTTTGGCGGCAAACTTTAGACAGGTCTATGGGTTCATGTTTGCGAGGCGTTTGCCCCAGATAGGTCAGCATCAGGCCACTGACCTCCGCCGCCTTGCGGGCCGCCTTCAGGGCGTCTGTCAGGGTTTCAAGGATGACCGAGTCCCGTGGCGCGTCATCCATAGTCACTTCGAGGTTCCCCATCACGACATGGAGCTGGTTGTTGAAATGGTGGGCGATAGCGCCAGCCATGAGGCCAAGGCTTTCGACCTTCTGAAGCTGCCGGTTCCGAACCTCGAATTCCATCTTTTCCGCTTCCATCTGCCTGTGCTCTGCTTCCAACTGTTTCTCACGGGTAACGTCACGCCCGCACCCCACCGTCCCGATCATATTACCATGCTCGTCCCGAAACGGTGCTTTGTGCACATCAAGGAACAGAAATTGACCCTTGACATTGCCCGATTCATCGAATCGCCTGGCAATTTCAGTGGACATGACTACGGCGTCGGAGTCGACGCAGATTTCGCCCAGGGTGTGCCAGTCAGGCTGATCAGGGTGGTCAGCCCTTTCTCTGGCCGCAAAGTACATATCCGTTTTGCCGATTGGCTCGTCGGTATCACGCGCATTGAGCAATCGCGTATGTGCCTGGTTGACAAAGATGAAGCGGTTCTCCATATCTTTGGCCCAGATCATATCAGGGACGTTGTCGCATAATAGGCGAATAAGCTGATAAAGGGATTTATACCGTTCCTCGCTCTCTTTGAGCTGCC
>JBAXVB010000608.1:0-2736 GCA_037129415.1 Deltaproteobacteria bacterium | reverse complement strand
TACAGCGATATAGCGGAATTAGCCAAACCTCTGAGATGTTGAACGAACAATAAGACATAAGGATCAAAAAATCCTTATTTTTATACAACCGGGAATTGCCCCGGCTTATCGTTTAAATCACCATCCTGCCGCTTAGCCCCTTGTTTTTGGCCCCCTGAACTTCAGTTCGCTAAATAATGGGAATAGGAATCCCCATAAGCACGCTTTCTATAAGCTCTCGCTCCTGCTCAATTTTCCATACAGCGTTGCGCTGAAACTCCGGATCAATAATCAGTTCTTTGGTATCATTAAGCATTCGCCTGATTTCAAAAATGCTGTATTGATCCCGGCTGATCTTCACAGTAGCGTCGGGATAAACATCTTCCGTAAAGAGGGAAAGACCTTCTTCACCTTCCAGAGCATTTTTATCGATACCGGTTTTCCTGATGTTAGACATGCCTTATGATTCCCCCAGATTTTTATCCATTGGCCAGTTTTCAGGCTTTCGATGGCGGCGAAGCTGGCCAGAGGAATCAGCGCTCCCCCGCCATTCTGCAACCGGTCCGTCAACAGCTTAAACTGTGCGAAATGGCCTTTATCAATGGAGGTCTTGAGCCCCTCTTGATGAAAATCTCTTCCAACTTTTCAGCCAATAAATCCCGATCAAAACGTTCCTCAGTCCTTGGGAAATGACAGCAAGGCATCATCCATCAGCTCAGCCAGCCCAGACCTCAGTGAGATCGCCGGTCTCCAATCCAGGAATCGCCCGGCCTTCTCTATACGCATTCCAAAGTGAGGCAAAGCTTGAGAGATATCCCATCGTACCCATCGCACCTTTGAACCTTCAGGCTCCTCGGACCATTCCAACCGAGCCTTGTCAGGGTCCCTTACCGGAGCCACCAATTCGTCCGCGATGCCTGGCCTCAGCAAAACGCGGAGCAACTGTCGCCCCATATACCCACTGGCTCCGGTAACCAATACACGGCCGGCCGCACGATATTCCAGGCAGCGATTCTGCTCCAAGTATCTCAATTTTTCACGGGGAACGACGATTTCCGCAATCTGACGCAAGCCTATCAAGCGATTCCAGCGCTGCGGCCCGGATAGAAGCTCGTTTGTGTCCTCACCGAAGACAAAGTGCCGGATAGCCACTTCCACCTCATTGTAACCCATCATGGCTCGTACATGGGTGATGCCTGTAAACCTGGGGTTTACCTCAAAAAACAAGAATCCATGTTCCGTGATCTTACCTTGTATGTTGCAGGGACCCCTCAAGCCGACGGGCCCCAAGGCTTCCAGCACTATCGCCACCGCATCCCAAACGACAGGATCATCTATGGGATCAACCTGCATGGGAACTCCCGCCTTAAGCCTGTTCAGGCTGGCAAATTTACCCAAGAGGGCGCCTTGTTGAGTCATGGCAGGAAGTCAATAGCATAACGCCCACAGAGCCCGAACCGTCCCTGCGCTTCACTATAATAGGATAGGGTATATCGGATGCCCGGTTCCATGCCTGGTCAAGAGAAATGGTGGTTACAAAGGGAGCACCATTCGCCGAAAGATGTTCATAGAGTGCCAATTTGTCCCTGCAGAGCCTGATACATGCGATGTCGCTTACGATGGGGATGCAACCCTGCTTCCTCAGATCAGATGCAACCTCGGCAACAACTGCAAGCTCCATGTCTGATCCCGGAATAAGTGCATGGACGGAGGCCTCCCGACATCTGGCCAACAAAACCTCCTTGTATGAGGGATCTGAAGCATAAGGGAGAAGAAACGCCCCTCCGCATTCATAGATACCCTTGGCCCAAGGGTTTGCTTCGAAACCGATTACATCAAATCTGAGCTTGGAAGACCAAAGGGAATCCAATACCGCTTGGCCGATTCCGCTGCCTACGGCCGTAATGCCGACAATAACGACATCACATAATCGTTTCATCAAATCTAAACTCAGTATTCATAATTTCTTTAAACGCTCGCTCAAATGCATCCACCCCGGCCCGTTGAGACAGCCTGTTTTCGTAAAAATCCCTGGCATTCTTTCCCATAGTTCTCAATTGATCCGGCGGCATTTCATAGAGATTAACCACCGCATCGGCAATACTGCGTGGATTTTAAAATGTTTATCGATCGTTCTGATTTGTGCAAGATTGACGATGGAATCTTTTTCCAATCCGGCATCTTTGGTGATGGAAACGCATATCGGATAACGCGCCTTTTTATCGGAATACTCTGTCACAACAGCAACAATGGTCGTTGGCGAATACGCATTCCCGATATCATTTTGAATGATCAACACGGGTCTGTTCTTTCCGGTTTCACTGCCAACAACCGGATCCAAATCCGCATAATAGATTTCACCACGGTGGACAGCGCTGAACGACATTTTTTACCTCAAGAAAGGTTTTCTGAATCAGCGTATTTAAAATCATCCGTAATTTGAATATTTTCGTCTGCCAGCCCCTGATATGCAGCCTTCATCTGAGCCTCAAAATTCTGTCTGTCCATCTGACTCAATTTTTCTTCAATCGTTTCCCTGATAAAATCTGATATTCTTTTTCCCTGAAAATGTGTGAGCTGACAAAGTTTATTTTTGGTCTTGATTGGAACGCTAATACTCAGCGGCACATGCCGCAACCCTGGGTTATTGTAAAACTAAAATTACCCCAACGGGGTTGTGTCAGCAAGAATGACCAAACCCAGTTGGGGTTGGAAATCCATGCGCGGAAATCATTCCCAGGGTAGCGACGTTGTCGC
>JBAXVB010000607.1:0-2747 GCA_037129415.1 Deltaproteobacteria bacterium | reverse complement strand
CTATTAAAACAAAATGTCTTCCATTCCTATAGCTAAAATGATTCCACCCTTTGAAAAAAGGGGGAAGGTATCCGTTCGGCAGATTTTTTCGCAGATTTCAGCAAAAGCCTGGTTGGTCATCCTGATCGGCCTGGGACTCCGGCTTTGGGTTGGCCTGCATGCCGTGATCATTAATCCGGACGGTGCTCTGTACATTCACCAGGCCATGGCGTTGTACTTTAAAAACTGGAGCAGCCTGAAAACCTGCTTTCCGCCTTTTGTGTCGTCCTACCCGGTTCTGATCGCTGGAGGATATTACCTGGTTCATGACTGGGTACTGTCGGCACGTTTGATTTCCCTGTTTTTCGGCACAGCGATGCTTGTCCCACTTTATCTGATGCTGAAAGAATGGGTCAGGGAAGACAGCGCTATACTCACCCTGCTGGTATTTGCTGTTACCCCGGTTCTGGTAAGCAACAGCGTTGAGCTGGTCAGAGATCCGATCTGCTGGTTTTTTCTGTGCGCCGGCACCTTTGCCGTAATCCGGCAGGCAACCAAGCATTCCAGGTGGCTTCTTCTGGTTGCATCTCTTTGCTTTCTGGCTGCGATCTGGGCCAGGATCGAAGCCGCACTGTTTTTTGCGATTACCCTTGGATACCTGCTGTACTTTCAAAACAACCGCAGAACGATCAACATCCTGATTTTTCTGTCCCCTATTCTTGCGATCTCGTTATTTTCGATTCCAGGGCTGATGGTCTCAGGCCTGTCCTTTAACGACCTTCATCGGGGCCATGAAATTGCTGGAAAATTCATCAAGCCGATCATCCAGTATCAAAAAATGGCTGAAAGCCTAAAAGAGCTTGCCTGGTCCAGTCCGAATCCGTTCATGGAATTTTTTCTTCCCGAAGCCCGGAACATGATCTGGCTGATCGCTTTAGGAACCTTATTGAATCGCTTTCTGGAAGCATTTTTCTACCCTTTTGTCGTGTTTTATATTGTCGGTCTTTCCGGAATTCACCGTAAAGTCCAATCGGATTCAAGGCTTTTATACCTGGCGCTTCTGACGGTCTCCGGACTGGCCCTGCTTTATGTTCAAACTCTTGAAACATGGATGCTGTATTACCGATTTTTTGGAATCGTGATGATACCAGGTGCCATTCTTTGCGCTTTTGGGGTGGAAAAACTCCTGGAGATTCTTCCCACACGACTGTCTGTTCATTCGGCGACTGTTTTTTTTGTGATTTTTCTGTTGATTATCGGTGTTAGTCTGCCAAAAAATCTGAAATCGTCGGACCCGGATAAATCGGTATTCATCCAGATTGGCGAAACTGTTTTTCAGAATGCTCCGACATCATCAGGCACACGGATCGCAACCTCCCGTCACATACAGTTATGGATATCCTTCTACGCCAATATTCATCTTCCCGGGGCCGTACCCTGCCCGCTTGATCTGACGAACTGTTGGGAATCCTTTCCTGATAATCCGGATCAGTTTGATGACTACCTTCGGCAAAACAGACTGGATTTTGTGCTATGGGAAGAAAAAAACTGGCCTTTCCACAATTTCACCCAATCGAATTCGGATGTCTTTAAAACCTACAAGGAGCTGGGACGGTGGTATCACAAAGATACGGGGAATATGATCCTTTACGCGGTTGGCCACGCAAAAGATGACAGATGACAGATGACAGAAAAAACAACTGCAATCCTTCGTCCTCCGCGCGTCGTTCGTCGGTTGCTGTGGTAATTCCCCAATACGGTCGCATCGGCGGCGCAGAGAATATGGCGTTTCAACTCTGTGAGCGTCTGGCGGCAATGCCTGAATTTGATATTCATGTCTTCGCCAGGAAATGGGACTGCGGCCCTTCCCTGGTTACTTTTCACAAAGTACCCATGATCCACTTTCCAAGGTGGCTTCAGCCCATCAGTTTCGCCGGGTTTGCTCAGCGGAAAATAGACAACATGGCTTTTGATCTGGTTCACAGCCACGAGCGCATTTTTCGCATGGATCTGATGACGTTTCACGGAATACCACATCGGACCTGGATTCACGATATGCGCCAGAAATCCCTGAGCGGGTTTGACCTGGCCACTTGCTGGGCAGAGAAAAAAGGGATTGAAAATCCGGCGCTGAAAATGATTCTGCCGGTTTCAAACTTGGTAAAAAAAGAGCTGTCAAAAAACTATGCCATTTCCGAAGACCGTGTTTCTGTCGTGCATCCTGGGGTGTCGATCAATCGGTTTTCATGCCTGGATACCCAGTCCTGCAGAGATCGGATTCGGGCGCGTCACGGGTTTTCAGCCTCGGATGTGGTCATTTGTTTCGTGGGAATGAATTTTGAAATAAAGCGACTGGATCTGACGATTCAGGGAATTGCCGGCATGAGACGCGATGGCTTTTTTCCACCCTTGCCCAAGCTGTTAATTGTCGGAAAGGAAGACTCCGGACCGTATTTGAAAATGGCCAAAGACATTGGCATCAGCGATCAGGTTGTTTTTGCCGGCATAACGGATGAAGTCGAAGCCTATTACCTGGCAAGCGATTTGTTTGTGATGCCATCGCGCATGGACACCTTCGGGCTGGTGGTTCTGGAAGCAATGGCGGCGGGACTTCCGGTCGTGATCAGCTCGAATGTGGGCGCAACCGATCTGGTGATCCACGGCGGCACTGGCTTTATTCTGCCGGACAATCCAACGGCGCAGGATATGACGGCATCCCTGATCCGGTTAATGAATCCGGAACTACGCCGGTCAATGGGAGAAGCCGC
>JBAXVB010000606.1:0-2756 GCA_037129415.1 Deltaproteobacteria bacterium | reverse complement strand
AGGCCGTCGCGCTGCGTTTCCGTTTCACGGAGTTTGTCGTAGGATTGCTGTAGTTCGCGTTTTGCGCGGCAGAGTTCCAGGTGCGTAACCACGCGTGCGCGGATCTCATCGGGCTGAAACGGTTTGGTCACGTAATCCACACACCCGGCGGAAAACCCCTTGATCTTGTTTTTCGCCTCGTTCAGGGCGGTGATAAAGATGATCGGTATGTCACATGTGGTCGGATCATCCTTAAGGTGGCGACAGACTTCAAAGCCGTCCATGCACGGCATCATCACATCCAGAAGGATCAAATCCGGCCGGGCTTCTTTCACGCTGTCCAGGGCGTCGGCGCCGTTGGTGGCGATGCGTAGTGCGTAGTCTTTGCCCAAGGTCTCAAGAAGTATGTCGATATTGGTCACCACATCATCCACCACCAGCAGGGTCGGTCTTGTTTCAGTCATCGTCTCTTTTCTCTCCTTTTCCCATGACATTATTAAACTCTTTATTAACGAGGGTTAGTGCTTCCGCAAGGCGGTATTGTTGAATCAGGCGGTTCACTTCCGCCAAGGCTGTTTCATGGCCTTCAGACCATCGTCTTTGCGATGACTCTTCCATAATTTCCTTGCAGGGTAAAGGTTCTTTACTCGCCAGGGCCAACTTCAATCGCTCCAGCAAAGGGCGCAGTTCAGCCGTAGATCCCTGCTGACCTTCCGGCTTGTTTGGTAAGACATCCGGGTGTCGGGCAAGGACTACGCCGATGGCGGCGATCAGCGCCTCATGGCGGTCGATAAATACGCGCAGGGGCGCCCTTAACGCAAAAGGGATACCATTTCCCGCATTCTCCGTAGCCTGGCAGGCATTTTCCAACCCCACGGCTGCGGCTTCCACCTTCTTCCCGCCAAGGTTACCGGCAACCCCCCGGATGGCGTGGATCCGGACGATCGCATCTTCCCGTTGGTCAGCATTCAGTTCATGCAGCAGCAGAGTTGGCGTTTCTCCGTACTCGGCGACAAAATTGCGCAGGAGCTTCAGGTATAATTTCCAGTTGCCGCCCAGCCGGTTCAGTCCATCTTCCAGGTCCAGGTCGGTCTGGGGCGAGATGGAAATGAGTTTCGGTCTCGTAAACAGGTCCGGCTCATCGGCGGCGACGACCGCGCATTTTTCACGGGGAAGCCATTGCAGCAGCGCCGCGCGCAACGAGTCGGGATTGATCGGTTTTGTAAGATGATCGTTCATGCCAGCTTCAAGACTTTTTTCCCGATCACCCACGACGGCGTGGCTGGACAGAGCGAGAATAGGCAGACGATCTATGCCCTTTCCGATCAGATTGCGAATCTCCCGTGTGGCCATAAACCCGTCCATCTCCGGCATCTGGATGTCCATGAACAGCATATCATAGTCACTTGCGCGGACCATCTCCACCGCCTTCAGACCGTTTATGGCGATATCCGCCTTGATACCCGCCTGCCACAAAAGCTCTACGATAATATCCCGGTTGATCTCGTGATCCTCCACCACCAGCGCCCGGACGTTGGTGCAACGTATCCGGCGCGCATCAGGACGCCGTGACAAATTAGTCCGTCCGATGCCTGAATCAATCAGGAAGGAAAGAACTATCGTAAAAAGGCTCCCCACGCCGGGCGTGCTTTCCGCCCGGATCGTTCCTCCCATAAGTTCCACAAACCGCAGACTGATCGCCAGCCCCAGGCCGCTTCCCCCGAAACGACGGGATGTGGAAGCGTCGGCCTGGCTGAACGCTGTGAACAACCGCGACAAATCCTCTTCCGTCATGCCAATGCCGGTGTCCTGTACCGAAATCTCCAACTCCACATCTGTTGCAGTCCGCCGCCGGACCTTGGCCTCAATCCGGACACTGCCCGCCGCCGTAAATTTGACGGCATTGCTCACCAGGTTGCCGATCACCTGGGTCATGCGTTGAGGGTCGCCCATGAGAGCGGCGGGAAGCTCAAGGTCAATGGTGGTATCAATCCCGATTTTTTTATCAGCAGCCTGGGGCTCGAAGATATCCACAACGTTGCCGATCACCTCTTTCAGTGAGAAAGGAACGATTTCGAGATCCAGTTTTCCAGCCTCCACCTTCGAAAAATCCAGTATATCGTTGAGAACGGCAAGCAACGATTCGCCGCTCGTCTTGATCTTCTCCGCATAGCCACGCTGCCTCCCCGTCAGGGGAGTTTCCAGCAGCAGCCCCGTCATGCCAAGCATCCCGCTCATGGGCGTACGAATCTCATGACTCATACTGGCCAGGAATGTACTCTTGGCGGTGTTGGCCATCTCCGCCTGCGCCGTGGCCGCTTCGAGTCGCCGGTTGGTATTCTGGATTTCCGCCTCCGCCAGCTTGCGTTCAGTGATGTCTTCCATAGCTAAAAGGATAATGTGTGAGCCTATATTCTTGCGGAAAATCTGCCGGGCGTTGAGCAGAATAACCTTGTGGCCGATATTGAGAAAATCATGCTTGACTTCGTAGCCATTGAAAATTGTTTCATTGGGTAGGATTTCCTCCAGGAGTACCCGTAGTCCGGGAACGTCCCATTGCCTGTTACCAAGATCGAAGATGAAATTCCCGACTGTTTCCTCTGGTGTTACTTTGAAGGCATTGTAGAAACTATGATTGGCTGTGAGAATCCTCAGGTCGGGATTAAGCACCAAAAGTGGCTCGCGCACGGTTTCTACAATGTTCTCCGCATATTCCAGGGCATCCTGGATTACCGCTTCCGCCAGCTTGCGTTCGGTGATGTCTTCCATGGCCAGAA
>JBAXVB010000605.1:0-2760 GCA_037129415.1 Deltaproteobacteria bacterium | reverse complement strand
GGCAATGAAGTTGGTATCCAGGCAAGGACGCTTGGTCCTGGCCTGCATTTCCTGATCCCATTTATCTACAAAGCGACTAAAAGTGTTTTTACCGAAATACTGGAAAATGAAATTGGCCTGATCGAGTCGGTGGATGGATCATCAATTCCAGCCGGAAACATCTTTTCTGCTGTTGTGGCCGGTCATAATTCATTTCAGGATGGTGAAGCCTTTATCAAAAATGGTGGTCAGAAGGGGCCGCAGATTGAGGTGCTCCCTCCCGGTAAATACCGAATAAATCCTTATCTGTTCAAACTGACTAAAGGCAATGTCACTGAAATCAAGGATTCCGAGATCGGCATTGTGGAGTCAGTTGACGGTGTCGCCATCCCGGAAGGGAAGATATTTGCTCAAGCGGTGGAAGGGCACTCATCATTTCAAAGCGGCGAAGTCTTCATAAAGAACGGCGGCCAGAAGGGGCCGCAGATTGAAATCATCCCACCGGGTAACTATCGCATCAATCCCTATCTTTTCAAGGTTACCAAAGGCGCGGCCACCAGGATCAGTGAAGGAGAAATCGGTTTGATCGAGTCTGCCGACGGTTCTGCTATTCCAGCAGGACGCATCTTTGCGAATGTGATTGTTGGTCACAACTCCTTTCAGTCCGGCCAGGCATTCATCAAGAACGGCGGCCAGAAGGGACCGCAGACGGAGATACTGCCTCCAGGAGCCTACCGCATTCATCCGAACCTCTTCAAAATCACCAAGGCAAAGGCAGTGGTGATCGCCAAGGGAGAGGTCGGTATGATCACAGCGCAGGATGGCGCTTCCATCCCGATGGGACGGCTCTTGGCTCAGAGCGTGCCGGGACATTCCAATTACGAAAACGGCGAGGCGTTTCTGAAAAATGGCGGTCAGAAAGGGCCGCAGATAGATGTCCTCTTGCCCGGTACCTACCGCATAAACCTGAATCTGTTTCAGATACAGATAGCGCCCGCTGTCGTCATCGAAGCCAACAAAGTTGGCCTGATAACAGCCCTGGACGGTGTTCCGCTGCCGGATCGGGAATATGTCGCCTGTCCCATCACCGGTCATAACGATTATCAGGACGGCTCCGCCTTTTTGACCAAACAGGGGCAGCGTGGCCCGCAGCTTGACGTGCTACGGCCGGGGACCTACTATGTCAACCCATTCATGTTCAGCGTGGAAATAGATGCTGTTGCTGTCATTGAGCGCGGCCAGGTCGGGGTGGTGGTTTCCAACGTCGGCGACGACCCTACGGATGAGATGAAAAAACGCCTCGGCTCAACCCAGATCGGGGCTTCCGAGGAAGAAGGCAAAGAAAAATATGTCGTGCCAAAAGGGTTTCGCGGCATCCAGGAGGAGGTTGCCGGCCCGGGTCGCTATTACCTCAACAGACGGGCTTTTATGGTTTATATCATAGATACTACAAACATCACTATCGATTGGGACGATCAGGAGGACACCCGATTTGACCAGTTGACGGTCATCTCCAAGGATGGTTTCCCAATCCAGGTAGCAGTCAAGGTCGTTATCCGCGTTCGACCGGATCAGGCTCCCTATATGGTCGCCAAGGTTGGCTCGATTGATAACCTGATTCAGCATGTCATTCATCCGATGATTGACTCTTCATTCAGGAATCAAGCATCCACCGCCTCGGCGATGAACTTTCTCCAGAGTCGCTCGGAAGAACAGAATAAAGCTGAAACCCGCGCCCGTGCTGATCTTGAACGATATCACGTTGAATGTGTTTCGGTTCTGATCTGCCAGATCCGTTTGCCTGAGGATCTGATGCAGACCCAGACCAAGCGGATCATCGCCGAACAGCAGCAGGAGATGTACAAGATGGAACAGCGGTCGCAGGCTGAACGTACCGAGATGGAGAAAATGCGCGCTACCGCCGATCAGCAGCCCACCCTGGTTGCATCCGAAATAGCAGTGAAGGTGGCCACCCAGAAAAAAACCGAGATGATCACCCTGGCAGAAGGCAACTCAGAAGCCAAAGCACTTGAAGGCGCCGGTGAGGGCAAACGGCTGAAAGCCATCGGTGACGGTGAGGCGTCCAAGATTGCGGCTATCGGTGAAGCTACAGCTCAGGCCTACAGCAAGCAGCAGGAGGCCATCGGTGAAGATGCCATCAAGCAGATCAAGATCGTGGAACTGATTGCAGCCGCCATCGAAAATGGCAACATCAAGATTGTCCCGGATGTTCTTGTTACGGGTGGTGGCAATGCCGCAGATGGATTGATGGGTATGTTGACCAGGTTATTGCCCGGAGTTAAAGGGTTAGGAGGTTGATAACGTCATAATGAAAGAAGAAACTGTTATCATTGACGGGTCTATGGGTGAGGGAGGAGGACAGATATTTAGAACGTCACTCGCCCTTTCCATGATTATGGGAAGACCGCTAAGAATGGAAAAAATCCGTGCAGGCCGAAAAAAACCAGGGATTCAAAGACAGCATCTGGTTGCCTTGAAAGCAGCGCAGGAGATTTCCGCCGCTACCGTCCAAGGCGCTGAAATAGGTTCATCTAATATCCAATTTGCGCCGGGGCGGGTAACAGGCGGAACCCATAATTTCTCAATCGGTTCTGCGGGAAGTGTCACCCTGGTACTGCAAACAGTTTTACCTGCTCTCATGTTAGCCGGGGAGTCCTCTCATCTTACTCTGGAGGGGGGAACACACAACCCGTGGGCGCCGCCTGTCGATTTTCTGGAAAGGGTATTTCTTCCCGTCTTGAATCGGATGGGGCCTACGGT
>JBAXVB010000604.1:0-2760 GCA_037129415.1 Deltaproteobacteria bacterium | reverse complement strand
CGATTGTTGTCGGGCGAAGGGGCCTTTCAAAAGTTGAGGCGTTTTTCATGGGCCGAGTCGGTCATGAGGTCGTTTATGGAGGGAAAATATTTTCAGTTTGGGTCGTCTGATCGATCTGTTGGACATCAAAACCGCCCAGGAGTTGATCAATGGCTACACTCCGTTCTATTTTGGGAATATCTTACTGCGAACGGGCATAATCTGAACTTTCCATAAACTCCATTCCCCAGTGAGGGAGGGTTGGGGTGAGGGTTCAAAAACGCAAGATTATGTCCGTTCGCAGAATAACCGAAGTGAACACTATAATGTTTCGCCGTTAGTGCTTAGCGATATCTGTAGTTTACAACCCCACCACTGGGGTTCGAGCGCATCTGTTTTCTCAATGCGGATGACCTGGAAGGATAGGCTCTCGGAAGAAAGTGATATGAATTAGAAATATTTGCCGCCTTATTGCTCCATTTTTTCGTATTCAAACCGGACGATATTTCGATCCTTGCGATTGAATTCCACGCCGATCAAATAGAGTTCATCCGCTTCGGCTCGGTATTTCTCATGGTAAGCCTTCTCCTTGATCTGTTCCAGAGCGCTATTTTTACCTGTATCCCTATCCACCACCTTGAATTCCAGAATAAAAACCCGCCGTTCCAGTTTGACGGTCAGATCAATCCGGCCATGATTGGTGATATCCTCCGCCGTGACATCCAGCCCAAGCGCGGTAAAATAGCAATAAAAGACAGAGGCGTAATAGCCTTCATACTTGGCTATCTGATTTTTGCGGTACCAGTCGTGAGGGATGGAGGCGAAAAAGCTATGGAACAAGTCCCGCAAGCGATCCATGTTCGGTGTCATCAGGATATCCAGCAGGGATAGTTTGTTTTCCTCCCTGGCCTGAACATTATGGGTCAAATATCCCAGAATAAAGTCTGTCAGGCTGCGTTTGACTTCATAATTGGGATAGACCAGTGTATAGACGCTGTTGTCAAAAACCTTTCTGACACTGCCAATAGTCAGATAACCGGTTTGAAACAATAAGGTTTCCACTTCGATCTGTTGGACATCGAAACTGCCCAGCAGTTGATCGGTGGCTACAATCCGTTCTATTTTGGGAATTGGATATTGTCTCTTCAGCAGCAGCTTCATCAAAAAAGTTGGCGTTCCGGTTTCAAACCAGTAGTTTTGAAACTGATGATGTTTGAGAAAAAGCAGAATATCAAACGGATTATAGACATGATCCCCCATGAAGTTGTAGCCATCGTACCATCGCCTTAGCTTCTGAATATCCACCCCCTGCAACCGATCTGCAAAGGTTAGTGACAATTCGTCATGGGTGTAGCCACATATTGAGGCGCAATCCTGGTCCAGCGTGATATCATCCAAATTATTCAACACGCTGAAAAGGCTTACCTTGCTGAATTTCGATATCCCGGTGATAAAAACAAATTTCAGATACCGGTCGCAGTCCTTGATAACCGAATAAAAATTCTTTAGTCCTTCGCGAATCTCCCTGGCGAGGTCCGGATTTTCAATATTATCCAGAATAGGCTTGTCGTATTCGTCAATCAGGATCACGACTTGTTGCTGATGTTGATTGTAAAGTTTGATGACCAGTTCACGGAACCTCAGGCTCAACAGTTCGCCATCAATCCGTATCCCATAATTTTGTGCGATTTCATCCATCAATGAAATAATGATGGTCTCCAGATCGGCGGTTCTTTTTATGATGCCAGTCCCAAAACTGAGGTTAATGACGGGATAGCATACATCCCAGTTCCAGTGATGTTCAAGAAACAGCCCGCTGAAGTACTCTTTTTTCCCGGTAAAAGCCTGTTTCAGTGTATCCAGAAACAGACTTTTGCCAAAGCGTCTGGGGCGGGATAGGAAATAATATCTGCCATGATCCACCATCTGTTTGATAATGGGTGTTTTATCAACATAGTAATATGCATCAGATCGCATGACCTCGAAGCTTTGTACGCCAATAGGCAGTTTTTTCATGGTCGCTCCTTCTACTCTCAACAAAAGAAGAACTGAAATATATGTTCTTAGAATATCATAACCTGAATCCCCTGGCGGGTCAAGATATCCATGGCTTGCTGCTTGCCAATATCTATTTCAAGATAATAATGGAGCAGCGTACAGATATGAATGCCCGATTCGAGCAGGTTGACAAGCGATTTGGACAGACAGCCGTATTGCTTTACCCCCACCCCGACCCTCCCCCGATGGGAGAGGGAGGTTTTCTGTTCCTCACTCCAGCGGGGGAGGTCCGAACGGTCCATTGAAATCAAATTTCATCGTCTGGAAAAAGGGGTCGCCAGGGACATCATAAATGAAGCAAGAAAGTTCCGGTGTACATAGCCGATCCGAAGCCATTGTCAAGGAAGCGGAAGACGATGGCTTCGGCACAATTGTTGTCGGGCGAAGGGGCCTTTCAAAAGTTGAGGCGTTTTTCATGGGCCGGGTTGGTCATGAGGTCGTTTATGGAGGGAAAATGTTTTCAGTTTGGGTCGTCTGATGAATCCATATATATCTTGATTCACCATTCAGTAACTGATATGAAGCAGCACAGACGGGTCCGGCTACCGGTTCCAGTTTCCGAACATTTTTGGCTGGGACTGAATCAGGAGTACAATCGACCACTCGCAAAAGGAATGTTTATGAATGTTATCCCAACATCCTTAAAAGAAGTGCTTGTTGTTGAACCCGCAGTGTATGCGGATAAACGCGGCTTTTTCATGGAAACTTATCACCAGGAGCGGT
>JBAXVB010000603.1:0-2767 GCA_037129415.1 Deltaproteobacteria bacterium | reverse complement strand
GGGTGGGTCCATCAAAATCAGGAAGGTGGGTTCACTTTTAACCGGAGGTGGCAGCTTTAATCGGCGTTTCGCCGTCTTTCTCATCATTTCTCAGGGGACACTCTTCTGGCCGTTGCTCCCCTGGGAACAAGAAAACAGGTTTAACACTTTGGTTTTTAGCAAGTTTGATAAGGCTTTCTCGTGATACTCTCGTCCAGCGGGTGATTTGTGCTGACATGCGCGTTGCTGGCGCCCCCATCCACTCGTTTCGGATAGTGAAACCAGGTCTTATTCCCCCGGTAACTTCAAGTTCACGGGAACAAGTTGCGCTAAACAGCATATTTAAGACAATGGACGTTATTCGATCAGAATCTGGGATTTTTACTTGAGGGTCTTTATCCCGCCACAGAAAGGCAGCATCATGGAGGGTATAACTGCTTTGCCCGGCCCAAAATTCCAGCTCTTCTTTACTTAGCATTTAAAAATCCTCCTGTAGATATCCTGTGAGTGAAGGAGAGGAAAGCCGCCCAGGAAAGCGGCCTTGTCGCCTGGGGTAATTACTCCCAAGCTATCCCCTCAAACTGAAAAACTACATGGCTTTTCGATCATTTAAAGATATGACGTTGTTGGTCGATGCACGCACTAAACTTTCGACTGCGCGCCGTTTTGTTTCAGGCAATAGCTTTGCATATCGCCGCGTCTGTGTGATGTCCTGGTGTCTCATAAGCTCGCTGATTTCGTATAAGGATATGCCCTCCTGTGCTAACCAGCTCCCGAACGTGTGTCTTGTGCTATGGAAGTCCAACCGGTCGATCCGTGCAAGCCCTTGTGTGTTGAACCCCAATTCAACCAATGCTCGATAGAATGTTGATGAAACGTGACGCTGATTTCCTCCCAGAAGTGACCGGAATACATGAACTGGGTCTTTCTTTGGTGCTGCATCTCGCCTTTTAAGCATTTGTTCGATGGGTTCGGTGATGTATGCTTGCCTGTTCAACGATGTTTTCGTGTTGCGTATTTCAATTAAACCGGTATCAAAATTAATATCCGTCCATTTCAAGTTTGAGATTTCGGAAAACCTCATTCCAGAATATAAGCCCATGATAGTTTGATCGTGAACGGTCATAGTGCTTGGTTTTTCCAAATATGCAAGAAGCTCTTCGGCCTGTTCGTGGGAAAAGAACCTGGTCTTTCTGTTGTCATACTCTGGTCGCTTCACTTTGCGGACAGGATTATCTACCTTGATCCCATGAGAATTGATGGCATGTTCAAAAATCGAATGGACTAAAGATAAATAATGGTCAACGGTTTTGGGTGATACCTTTTTCATCCAAGACGCTTTCAGGGTGTCAAGATATGCGTTCGATATGTCCCTGATTCGTAGCTTCGAAAGATGTTTTTCCAACCTTTGATGATACCGGTTGTAATCATCTTTCCATGATTTTTTATTCGCTTTTCCCCACTCAATGAAACTCTCCGCCACATAGCCAAAAGTTATATTTTGCTTTTCTTCCTGCGCCACTGCTTCACCTGCCAGAACCTTTTCCTCTTCGATCTTTAACTGATCCGCTTTTTCCATTTCGCGGGTTTCTTTTAGGCTTTGAGGGTGGAGCCCACTTCGGATATTAAGAATGAGATTCGACCTGATTGCATTGACCTTTGTAGCGTTTCGACCGCCCTCAGAAGCCCACCCGACCGGCTCAGTTACTTGAACTCCATCAGCGTTCTGATATCGAATCGTGAAGTATTTATCAGGTTTCCCCAAGTGGTTTCGGTTCGCACTTTCGCGGTATCTGATCCCTGGGTAGATGGTTTTGAACCATTTCATTGACATTGCCCTTTTTTTGAGTTACTTTTTAGGTAAAGACAAAACCGTTCACATGAGTTGTACCTATATTGTACCTGTTTTTTCGGGCTGTCAAGGGTATTTTAAGGAAATTCTAAGAAATGCCATATTGTGAATACCTTGTTATTACAACAACTAAGGAAATAATGGGAAATGCTAAGAGGTGTATTTAAACGGGTTCTGGCCCCGTTAACCAAGGTTCGAATCCTTGTCCCTCAGCCATATAAAAACAAGGGGTTACGAAAAACATTCGTGACCCCTTTTGTATTTAATGGCATTTTGTCCCACTATAGTCCCACCGGCATCCCAAAACCATAAAAAAAGGCCATCACCCGATCATTGAGCAATGGCCTCTTTCATCCCGACAACTCGGAATTAAACCGGAGGCTCCAAACCGTAATATTCAACCAGCGCTTTTTCAATCTGTTTGCCTGACTGCTTCTGAAGTTGCATCAGCACATTGACTCGTTCAGCACTTGAAACATGTTCTGCATGACCTCATGTGCAGACCACTTCAAACATTCGGCACTTCCCAGAACCTCAAGATCAAAACCCTGCCACATCTTGAAGCTGGTCGCTTCCGGTGGCTGTTGCAATATATGGACCTATATGTCTTTTCCAATGATCTCTTTGATGCCCCCACCTTCGCGCTTTGTTTCATACGTATAGGTCCACAAGTGTTGGCATTTTATCGTAACCTATTGAATTTGAGACTTTTATTTAAAAACCAGAAAAAATTGAAATTATCTTCTGTTTTCAAATGGTTAGACATATCCGAACTGAAGATGCTAAAACTTATAGACCTATGCGACACTCTTGAAAACTTGCGTGCGCCTGCGCCACTGTTTATCCTGATGGCCGGGGATGCCAATTTTGATTATCGGAATTTTCACCTTGCTGGGTGATCCGGCATCCCGTGTGCGATAGCGGTTACACAGCTCA
>JBAXVB010000602.1:0-2768 GCA_037129415.1 Deltaproteobacteria bacterium | reverse complement strand
AACATTTTGTTTTAAGATTGTTGATAAAAAATCACTGATTTCCACTTCTTCAATGTTTGAAAACAGATCTTCATCTTCTACAATCTTCAAATGAAATTCAGACTTTATTTTTTTTAGGTCAAAATCACTATATGACATAAGTCTCCTTTTGATTTTAAAGCATGACAACGAGTTCCGCGGCAGACGTTCAGGTTCCCGTCCGTTCCCAATCCAGTTTTATAATCTCCAGAAGCTGTTTGGCATCTGCGGATTCCAGCACAATGCCGTCAAAATCGGGCGGACAGAGGAGCTTTTGCATGAGGAACCCGTCGCTGTCGAACCATCTGGGCAGCGCTCCGCCGAAAAAGTAGCCTCTTTCTCTCAATGTGTGGACGGCAGACCCGACATAAGGACTGGCCAGATTGAGCCAAGCCTGGAGAACCACGGCTTTTCCAGCGACGGCCTGCTTCTCGACGTTGCTGTAGGCATCGCTGAAATCCTCTCCGATCTCGTGTACCGCAAGCCGCGCGACCTGGGCAAAATCAAAGGCCTCCATGCCAATGCGGGAGACCAGACCCGCTGGCGCCATATCTTCCGCTGGCGCAATTTCGCGTGAATCGTCAAGTCGGGAATAGATCGTGCGCAAATCCTGATCGTAAGCCGAGGGGATGTAGATGCGGTGAGGTTTTGGCTTAAAACAGCGGAAGGCATCCAGCGCCGCCACCCGGCCTGTGGCGCTTTTCTCCTGCGTATAGGATGTAGCGGGCATTAAAGCTATTTCCAAGGCCGTAATCACATGCCGGAAATGTATTGTACTCTTCTGCGTGAAAACATTGTTGCAGACTATTTCACCGAAGGTTTCTTCAATATTATGCATTTGAGGCACAAAATTCTCAAAAATAAATTCTATCAGTCGGGTCAGGATGCCTGTGTTTCGATATTCCTTCAGAACGAGGCCGGCGCCAAACTCATATACCGAAGGGTGCGGGGCCGAACGATACAGATGCTCAACGCCAATGATGTTTCCGGAGACCGTGCGGGCGACAATGGAATAGTATTTTCCGGCATCGTTGACCTCGACAATGGTTTTTGGATCGTAAAAGAGTTGAATAGGATAGTGCTCTCCATAGACGGCCCGGAACAGACGAACAATACCTTCGGCATCTTCCGGCCGAAACGCATCGATATAAAATTCTTCCTGATTTTGATTTTCCTTCTGGTCATCCTCAACAGTCATTGGCATATCCTCCTTTATTATTACAAATGAGAGTTCCTTATTAAACCCACCAGCCCAGTTTTTCAATATGCTCATAAAGTTTAAGGGCTACAAAAGACATCCCCTTTTCATTCCAATGCGCCATATCGTACCAAAACGAAAAACAGTGGGGATCCGCCTGAAGGTCCGCAATTAAATTCCAGTAGGGAACATCCAGTTCCGGACACAGATGCTGAGCGATGGCATCCTTTAAATCAAAAAAATAGGGGCCTTCACTTTTGAGGGCATTCTGATAATTTCTTTGGATTGCGTATAACCTTCGTTCGTTTTTCTTTGTCAAATCAAGATCAAACAATAGAGGAGGGCCAACGAAAACAATCCTGATACCATTTTGCATGGCATAAGAATGAAATTTTCTGTATTGGTCAAGGGTATGTCGCTTACATTCCTCCCAGAGCAGCTCTCCATGGCCTTTTGGAAAGCGTGGGGCAGATTCTTTCTCGAAAAAGCGGCGTAGAAAAAAATATAGACAAAAGCGCCCCAAGAGCGAATTCAACCTTGTTCCTTTTTTTTCCAGTTTCTGTAGAAACTCAAATGGCCAATGGGCATCGGGATGCCAGCGTTCCCCCAAAAGGGTCATCTGTGCAACATCGTTGCCGCCGATTTGTACAATCATAATTTCCGGACGGACCTCGGCCAGTGCGCCTGCCCAGAAATGCCAGTGCTGGGCGCTGCCGTAAAGCGGCGTTCCGCCGTTAATGACTTCCCAATCCGCGTGCCCGATTGTTGTCAGCAGTCTTTGAAGCTGGTTCGACCAGATATGTCTCTCGTTCTGCAGTTTCGCGCCGAAGAAGTTCGATTCGCCGACAACGAGAATGCGGCGTCTGGCGCCATTCGGATCGGGTTCATCGCCGCGTAGTCCAAAACGGTTGATATTGATTTCAGACGAACGAAAGCCTTTCTTGAAGATGCAGTGTACTGGCGGGTCAGTCTCAACCAGGAAACGACTGTAAGGGTACTCGGCAATGCGTCTGTCCCGAAAGGGAAGATGAAAATAGAGATGGTAGGCGAGTCTGCTGATGATTTCCGCCAGGATAATGACTGCGATAATTCCAATGATGATAAAAACTGCTGAACTCATGGGTCTTTCCTTCAACGACGAATTGTCATGATTTCCGTGCCGGTTTCTTGGTAGGTGACGCTATACTTTGAGTGGTCATCAACAAGTTTAGTGGCGGGCCGATGCCTCGGTAGGGGTTTCTTTCCGGGTTTATTTGCTGTTGCAACTTCTTTTTCAGTTCATGGAAATTGTTTTCATCAAAATCTGTAGTTTTGTAAATAAAATCCCAGGTTACACCCGCTTTTAAAAGTTTTTCGATAACTTGAATTTGTCCCTCTATCACACCTTTGTTTAAACTTAAACCTTCGTTAAAACCTTCGTTAAACCATTCCTGTGCTGCGGTTATCATATTCTCACCTATACGTTCTGATTGTTTCATCATAATTCCCGTAAACTCCTCAACCGTCTTCCGTTCCTGAGTTGCGGCAATATATCTTATAAAAACTCTGACAT
>JBAXVB010000601.1:0-2778 GCA_037129415.1 Deltaproteobacteria bacterium | reverse complement strand
TGGTAATCGACGATGAAAAGCCGACGCTGAAAATGTTTCGGTTGACCCTTATGGCTTATGGCTACGAGGTGCTTACAGCAGAAAACGGCCAGGAAGGGCTGGATGTGTTCGAGCGCGAACGACCGCGCATCGTATTGACCGACATCAAGATGCCCGGCATGAACGGCATTGAGGTTTTACGGCGAATCAAGCAGATTGATCCGACTGCCGAAGTGATTGTCATAACCGGTCACGGGGACATGGACCTGGCTATTCAGGCTCTGAATCTGGATGCAGCCGATTTCATCAATAAACCTATTCAGCGGCATCTTCTGGAGCAGGCGCTGAAAAGTGCTCAGGAACGCTGCCGAATGGCCACCGAACATGTTCGGGAATTTGAGATTCAGCAGTTAGAAAATGCTGTTGTGATTACCGTTCGAGGCGGCATCACGGCCGGGCATGAGATCAAATTTCAAACCTGCTACCGCGAGGCTCTTTCCCTGGACAAAAGCAGGATTGTCTTGCATTTCCTGGAAAGTTCCGCCGTCAACGGGGCTGGCATCGCCATTCTCATTCCGCTGTTTTTGGAAAGCCGGAAGCTGGGAAAAGATGTCATTGTGGCCGGCCTGTCGGATAATCTGAAAAAGGTGTTTGAATTCGTCGGGCTAGGAAAACTCGTGCCGGTGGTCAGTTCGATCGAGGAAGCTCTGTCCTGATCCGGCTATAAAAAATACAGTTAAGTGTTTTTAAAAATTCAGGGAGGCGATTTAGATGATATCATACCGGGGATTGCTGAGAGTGCTGGTGGCGATTGGTTTAACAGTCGCCATTCTTTCCTGTCCGGCTATGGCGGTGGAGCTTCCAAAAAAAGGCGACAGCCTGGCAGCGTTTGAGCTCCAGTCGCCTGCGGCGGAGAAGGACAGAATCTATCTTGGTATCACGAAACCCGTGTTCCGGCTTTCGGATGTCCGTTCGAAGCTGTTGCTCCTGGAGATCATTGGTGTTTATTGCCCGGTGTGCTATCGGCAAGCGCCGATTTTTAATAATCTTTACATCCGAATCGAAAAGAGCAGCCTGAAGGGAAAGGTCAAAATGCTGGCTCTGGCCGCCGGCGGAAATCAGGCGGAGATTCAGTACCTGAATGAACAGAAACAGTACAGCTTTCCCATCGCGCCGGACCCGTCCTTTGATGTACACAAGCTGCTCGGTGAACCGCGCACGCCGTTTACGCTGCTGCTGAGTCCGGAAGGCAAGGTACTTTATACCCATCTTGGCGTTATCGAGGATCTGGATGCCTTCTGGAAAACCATTACGGAGCTGACTCGTTGAACGCCATGACTCTTGCAGCAGAAGAAACCAGCCTGTCCGGAGTAAAGGTCACCTCCTCTCCGGAAGAGCTTGACAGGCTGGTTTTTCAACGGATGTATTATCTGAAAACCCTCTATGAGCTTACTGCAGAGCTGAGCCCGATCATCTCTTCCCAGAAGCTGCTGGAGAGCTTCCTGCTGATGGCCATGGGCGTTAATGGATCCAGCCAGGGCATGCTGATGATCTGTGACCGGCGGAACAAAAGGGTTCTTTCTGCAAGCCGCGGAACCAGCGATCGGGACTGGTCAGTCGAATCCGCTGAAAAACATCTTTACCTGGGCTTTCAGGCCGCTGAAAACCGCAGGCTTGCCTCCATGTCCGTGACCTTTATCGGAAATCCGCAGCAGGTCTTTTCAGAGCTTGAAACGGGTATTGATGTTCATACTGCGCTGTTGTTCATGGTGGACGATACGATCCTTGGTGTCGTTGGTTTGGGTGCTCCGATAGACGGTCGCGATTTTACTCTGGAAGAAAAAGATATTTTATCCGGTATGACCGCCAGTTTCATGGTTTTTTTAAAGAACGTCAGGGCTTATGAGACCGTGCAGGAGCTAAATGCTGATTTGTCCAGCACCAATGATGCTTTGCGGCGGACCATCGTGGAACTGACCGAGGCTCGTCAACAAATCCGGATACTGGAGGTTGCCGGGATCCGCCTGAAGCAGTTGTTTCAGCAGAAAATTGAACTGGTGGGACGCTTTCGCGCCGTTGATGTGCTGCTGGTTCTTGTCATTGCATCCTTGCTATCGCTGCTGTTCAATTTTTCCAACCCGAACGGCATTACACTCCTGCCACAAGAGGTGTTACGGGAGCCGGTGTCTCAGGTGGATGCCCGGACTGTCCAACAACTGATGGGCAAGGGTGATACTGTTTTGGTGGATGCCAGGCCTCCGGAGCTTTTCAACCGCAGTCACATTCCAGATGCCATCAACATTCCGGCGCCGCTTTTTGATATCATCTATCCCATGAAACTGGCCTCCCGCCTTCAGCCAGGTCAGGCCGTGGTGGTCTATGGCAGGACCTTCAGCAAACGCTATGATGAGGAGGTTGCATACCGTCTGCTTCAGCGCCATGACGATGTCAGAGTCATGACAGGTGGCATGGATGCCTATGAAAAACAGGGGAGGGAGCCATGACCGGATCATGGATGAAAATAGCCGTGGCGCACCCGATTCTGGGGTTGTTGCTCAGGATCTATATCGGGGCGATATTTGTCACTGCCAGCATGTACAAGATCAACTATCCAGGGGAGTTCGCGGAAACCATAGCCGGTTATCAGATAGTGCCGTCCTGGGGAGTCCATATCATGGCGCTTATACTGCCGTGGACCGAGCTGATATGCGGACTGATGCTTGTTCTGGGGCTGCGAACCAGGGCGGCGGCGGTTCTGGCCGGATTGATGCTGGTGGTCTTTTGTGTTGCGATAGTTGT
>JBAXVB010000600.1:0-2778 GCA_037129415.1 Deltaproteobacteria bacterium | reverse complement strand
TAACCGATTACATGATGCCGGAAATGGATGGCATGGCGCTGATCACCAAACTCAAATCCCAACTGTCCACCCGTTTTATTCCCATCATCATGCTGACCGCAAAGGATGTGGATGCTGAGGTTGAAGTCATCAACGCCGGAGCGGATGATTATCTGACCAAGCCGGTCAACCCCAAACGGCTTATTGCCCGCATCAACAGACTCCTTAACCGCCCATCTATCGAGGCGGAGTGCAGTTGCAATTAGATGAGGGACTTGCTTTTGGAACTTGATGAAGTCCATAAAAACAGATTAAGGCAGCCAATTCTATGAACACACCGACGGAAAACAAACCAAAAGCCCCGACAAGACGTAAAAAGCTGGGAGAATTGTTGCTTCAAGCCAAACTTATTGACCAGAAAGTGTTGGAAAAGGCCCTGGAAATCCAGAAAAGCCAAAAAAAGAGAATTGGTCAAATTCTCATGGATATGGGGATCATTAATGATGAAATGATCGCAAAGGCACTGGCCAGCCAGCTTAAAATTCCGTTTCTTCGACTGGGCAATGTACAAATACCCAAGGAAGTTATTGATCTTGTGCCTCGTGAAATGGCGGAGAATTACCTGCTGCTTCCGGTCAAAGTGATCAGGAAACAACTGATCATAGCAATGGCCAATCCGTTGGAATTTTATGCCATGGACGATCTGCGGTTTATCACCAAGATGGACATTTTCGTGACGGTTGCCCCCCAGAACGACATCCTGTTCGCCATCCATGAATTTTATCCCAGACAAAACCTTGGTAAAACACTGGGACCGGATGTGAGGTTTGGCGAAAACATTGAGATTGTCGGACAGGCCAAGGAAAAAGAACACAATGTTCAGGATCTGCTGAATTTAACTGAACTGCCGCCAGTGGTGCGCTTTACCAATACCGTCCTTGCAGAAGCCATCAAAATGAAAGCCAGCGACGTTCATATCGAACCCCAGAAAGATAACGTCGTCATCCGCTACCGAATTGACGGCATCATGCGGGAAATCATGCAGATCGACAAACAAATTCATCTGTCGCTGGTATCCCGAATCAAGATCATCTCCAACATGGATATTTCTATTCGCCGTAAACCCCAGGATGGAAGAGCTCAGGTTAAGGTGGGAGATTCCCGTTATGATCTCAGGATTTCCACTCTTCCGGCATCTTATGGGGAAAAAGTGACCATTCGTATTTTAAATCCCAATGCCGGAGGCATGGGAATTACGGAGTTGGGGTTTTCTGAAAAAGATCTGCGGCATTTTATGGAGGCCATTGTCAGACCCCAAGGAATCATTCTGGTAACGGGTCCAACGGGCAGCGGCAAATCATCAACCTTATACACGGTCCTGAAACAGTTGAATTCTCCCAAGGTCAACATCGTAACCGTTGAAGACCCAGTGGAGTTTGATATTGCGGGAATCAATCAGGTTCAGATCAATCCCAAGGCCGGAGTTACATTTGCAGATGGTCTCAGATCTATTTTACGACAGGATCCTGACATTGTCATGGTAGGTGAAATCCGGGACGGCGAAACTGCAAAAATCGCCTTTCAGGCAGCTCAGACCGGACATCTTGTACTTTCCACCCTTCACACCAATGATGCGCCATCCGCGGTCACCCGGCTTCTGGATATGGGCGTTGATTCTTTTGTAATAGCGGATTCCCTGCTCGCAGTGATTGGGCAACGCTTAGTCAGGGGGATTTGTAAAAAATGCAAAATTCCAGATCCTTTAACCCCTCAGATTTTTGACCAACTGGAGTTTGTTATCAATACAGACCGAACCAAGAAATTCTGGAAGGGTGCTGGTTGCGAAGCCTGTCAGTATTCCGGATACATGGGACGACTGGGAATATTTGAACTCTTGATGATCACCCCGACCATCAAGGAAATCCTTTCAAGGAATGTCGCCGCTATAACCATAAGGAAAGCGGCGGATAAGGAAGGTTTTTCAACGCTGAATATGGATGGAATCGCCAAAGCCTTTATGGGCCTGACCACAATTGAGGAAGTTTTTCGCGTGGCGCCGCCGGAGTACGATGATGCGGCTCAGGAGTCTTTGGACAATGCCATGAAAAATCGTGAACCTGTTTCCGTCTCAGATCAATACGAAGCTCACAAACCAGAGCCGCCGTCATCTATTGGCAGCATTCGTCCGGATAAAATCCTGATCGTTGATGATAATCTGGTTGTATTAAAGATTCTCAAAAACATCCTTGAATCCGAGAATTTTATGATCGTGTCCGCCACCAACGGCATTGAGGCCCTGAAGATCGCTGTTCAGGAAAAACCTGATCTCATTATAACCGATTATATAATGCCGGAAATGGATGGCATGGCGCTGATTACCAAACTCAAGTCCCAACTGACCACCCGTTTTATTCCTGTGATCATGCTTACCGCAAAGGATGAAGTGGATGCTGAAGTTGAAGTCATAAACGCCGGGGCGGATGATTATCTGACCAAGCCGGTCAACCCAAAACGGCTCATCGTTCGAATCAACCGACTGCTGAGTCGGCCGTTCATTGTTGAGGTAGATTAAACGTTACAGCTTGCCTTTGCGGATAATGGCGACCAGAAGCCATATTCCCATCAGGGCGGCCGCAATAAAACCTATGAAGCCGATGAAGGATATGCCGTAAACCAGCGGCGGGGTTTCGGAAATGACGATGAGGGCTGAGCCGATAATCAGCGCCGCAATTATGATGGAAAAAGCAATCCGGTTGCTGATCTGATCCTGGGTGGCAAGCAGGGTATTCAGGCCCGTCT
>JBAXVB010000060.1:0-16104 GCA_037129415.1 Deltaproteobacteria bacterium | reverse complement strand
CGTCGTCAAGTTCGGTATCCAGCAGCAGTCCGGTCATACCGATAACCCCGTTCATTGGAGTTCTAATCTCATGACTCATATTGGCCAGAAACTCGCTCTTGGCCGCGTTGGCCATATTGGCATTCACAGTTGCCACTTCAAGTTGCAGGTTGGTCTCATGGAGTTCCGCTTCCACCAGCTTGCGTTTGGTAATGTCCTCCATAGCCAGGAGAATAATGTGTGAGCCTATATTTTTCCGGAAAATCTGCCGTGCGTTGAGCAGAATAATCTTGCGACCGATATTGGGAAAATCATGCTCAACTTCATAGCCATTGAATGTGGTTTCATGGGGGAGGATTTCTTCCAGGAGTACCCTTAACCTGGGAATGTCCCATTGCCGATTGCCAAGGGCGAAGATGAAATTTCCGATTGTTGCCTCGGGCGTTACTTTGAATGTATCGTAGAAACTGTGGTTAGCTGTGAGAATCTTCAGGGCTGCACTAAGCACCAAAAGTGGTTCGCGCACGGTTTCTACTATGTTTTCTGCATATTCCAGGGCAGCCTGAATTTCCATCTCAACCTGCTTGCGCTTGCTGATGTCCTGTATAATTGAGTGCAGAACGGTGCGCCCGCCAAACTTTATTCTGCTTGACGATACTTCCACCTGTCGCTGTGAACCATCCGATAGACGGTGTTGGAACTCGAACCGTTTGCCATCTTTTGGCAAGATTGAGTCCATGGCCTGCCCGACTTCGGAAGCGGGCATGGTGTTGATGTCGGTAATACGCATGGCCAGCAACTGCTCCCGCGTATAGCCGTAGAAACTCAGGGCGGCATTATTGACATCAATGATCGCTCCATCTGCAGGATCAATCAGCAGCATCACCGCTGAATTTCTGGAGAACTGATTACGGTATGACTGCTCGCTTTCCCTGATATCCACGGTCAACTGCTCGGCCAACTGCTGCGCCCTGAATCGTGTGTTCAAAAGGGAAATAATCAGCCCAAACAACAGAAGGCTGATGATAGCGCCACCAGAAAGAACGCTATATGCGCGGCCGTAACTCAACTGCCCGTCTGTCTGGATAAATCTCATGTACCAGATATTGTCGTTGAAAGCAGTAAAAATATTCTTGGTCAATCGTGATTCGTTTACCGTTTCCATCTCCCCTTCCGACTTACTGTCGTAAAGCAATGAATCGACAGACGATTGCTCGTTATCGAAAATCTGCAAGCGAATCCGCTTTCTTACTTCCGAATCCCATCCTTTCAAAACACCTTGCATGAGATCTTTCATACGATAGGGACTGTAAGCCCAACCATAAGTTGCAGCACGGCGATCTGCAATGGTATCGGTTGACATCCCCTTACGATAAACCGGGACATACATCAAAGTGCCTGCCTGAATGTTCTGATCTGTCTCCTGTACCAGAACCACCTTTCCGGAGAGAACAGGCGCACCCAAATCCCTTGCCCGTTCCATCGCCAGCCGGGGAACAGGTTCGGAGAACATATCGTAGCCGAAGGCCCGGAGGTTGCGTCCCCAAAAAGGTTCGAGATAGACAACGGAGGTATATATCTCCCGATCGCCTTCCGGCCTCACATTGTAATCAGGAAAGCCTTGGCTGCGGATTTCCTGTATGTGCTGTGCAAGCCGCTCGCGGGGAATAATCAGCGAGAAACCAATGCCCTGTATGCCGGGAAGATGTTGTTCGACCTTTTGTTGCAAAACAAAGCTACGCCACTGCTCCCGCGTAACTTCATCCGAAGCACTAAAAAGTGCAGCAGCGCTCATCAATATCTGTTCATGAGCATCCATTCGCGCATCTATCCTTAGCTCGATTTGGCTGCATGCAAATTCAAAGTCCTTTTTTGCTTCGGCATCAATGTTTATTACCACATTAGCAGAGGCATAGATTGTGACAATCAACCCGGCAGATAGCAGAACCCAAGCCACCCAAATACTTTTGCGAACTGAGTTTCGATCCGACACCATTTTTTCGGTCCTCTAACTGTTTCTTGTGTGTAAATTGAAAATTAACCCGCTGCTGATTAAGTAATGTTAAGATACGCCAAGAGCAAGCCTTCATGAAGCAACCATTGGTTCCATATATTAATTAGCAGCCAGACCGTCCCAGTCTGGTCCTGCTCCATGCCGCACAACCAGACTCAGACCAACCAGACCGGGACGGTCTGGCTACAACCCTCAATTTCGGGGTATTCTTTGTTGGAAATCACCTTAATGGACTGCCTCAGATTTATGAAAAACAATATTCTCATGTAAATACAATGTGTTATATCGTGGGGGGGGGTAGTTACTGCCGCCGTTCGGAGATGTCTATTCAAAAATCTGTGCTTATCACGGATTCCATTAAACATTAAATCACCCGTATGATAACTCAAAATGATGAAAATTTATGCTTCTTTGCTGATTCATGCTTGCAACTTGAATCATTTGATAATGTTTTGGTTCAATCTTGCAGACTGAACCAGCACTGAGGATACATTCACAATTGCACTCATCGTCCACCACCATCCGTTATTGTTTTACCATCAAATCTCCTGAAGATCAAATGAATCATCGGCCTTGATCATCGTCCCGGCCAGATCGTCATTACTGATTTATTTCCCCCTTTTGAAGGGGGGGGGATTGTTATACATTGCATTGGCAGAAACGATGATAAAGGCCCAATATTGAGAACAATTTGTCCGTTACTTTGTGAGTATCTGGCGCAAACGGCCGGGATCACCCCGCAGCCGTGTCGGTATGTCAAGATCAGCCACGCAGAGAAGCTCCAACCCCTTCTCATGAACCCGTACAGCCAAAGTGACAACGAAATCATCGTAGATTCAATACATCAAAGTCAAGTGTCTCCAAATCGATCTTGCAGTACTGGATTATAAACTGGCGGCATTACATTTCTCTTTGATAGCCATGACGCTATGGTCAAGCGCCAGAAAAAGCGGCGCCCGCTCTGTTGCGCTTGTTGCGCTTGTTGCCTTTGTCAATCGTTCAATCGTCTCGATTAACTCCAATTTGGTCATTTCGATCTCATAGAGTTTACGATTTTCTGGCTTAGAAAGATACTTGGCCTTTAATTGATCGTAATTGGTCATTTCAAACCCCTTTGTTCATAAACCGTGCGTAATTTTATGGCTCGTTCGATTTCTTTTGGATCCGTCTTTCTGCCTTTTTTGATAAATCCGTGTGTGATTATCATCTTCGCCCCTTTGACATAAAAATAAAGCACCCTTGCCGTTTTGACATTGAGTTCACATTTGATTTCAAAGATACCGTCTCTTAAAAGCCTGGACAGCTTTTGGGTCACAACCTGCCGAGACGATTTGTGTAAGACAAAAAAATCGATCCTGGCAAGGATTTTAACAGCTTCTTCCTCTGATAGCGATGCCAAAAACTCCGCAAACGGCTTTTTGCCTTTATCCAGTTCGACAAACTCCACTATCAGTTCTATCGACATAACAAATCCACTCTGCTGTTTTGGTATTTCTTAAATATCATTAGTTGTCATACTTCATACTTCAGGTATTGTTGATAAAATTGGAGATTTCAACACTCAAGAGCAGGATAACAATACATGAGCCATGGTTATTCACCAGATCAGATGCTCGCAAATTGGTATTTATACCGCGAACGGGCATAATCTTGCGTTTTTGAACCATCACCCCAACCCTCCCCCCACTGGGGAGGGAGTTTATGGAAAGGTCAGATTATGCCTGTTCGCAGTATGTCCCATTAATCCTGCCATCTATATCGCTCTATTGCATCTCTTCCTTCAAACGGTCAAACTGCCTTTCCAGTTCATTCATAAACGAACTGGCGGCTGTCAGATCATGAGCTATAGCCGCATTCTCCATCTCGGATGCCACAGCACGCAACCGTTCTCCGCCGACATTGGCGGATACACCCTTGATGGTATGGGCCTGAAACTCAACACCAGAAACATCGCCTGATTCAAAAAATGCTTTCAGCGCCTGAATCCGTTGCGGGATATCCGCTATAAAACGATCCTGAATCATTTTTGCCAGGTCTTCGTCATCCAGCAGACGTTCCATCATTTTATGCTTGTCCCAAATAGGTGGATCAGTGGTATTTGATTCATCAGATTTTTCCGTGTTTTGTTCATTCTGGATACATTCGCCTTCATCCTTATTTTTCGGCAGCCATTTCTTCAGCCGGTCCGCCAGTTCCTGTGGCGATACTGGCTTGGATACATAATCGTTCATTCCTGCCTCAAGAAATTGCTCCCGGTCACCCTGAATAGCATAGGCGGTCATGGCGATGATAGGAACGTTTGATTTCACAGATTGAGACATATTTCCGTCTGCGGACAGCACCACTCTTTTTTCTTCTATTTCCCTGATCCGTCTGGTGGCCTCCAACCCGTTCATCACCGGCATTTGCACATCCATCAGGATCAGATCATAGGGGAGAATTTCCATTGATTTGATGACCTCGGCGCCATTGGCTACAACATCAGCCCTTAGACCCAGTTTTTTCAGGATACCCAGGGCCACCTGTTGGTTGACAATATTGTCTTCCGCCAGCAGTATGCGTGCCTTGCTTCCGGCAAACAAACCTATTACGTCATGGGTTGAATCGTGCGGTTCTCCGGATCGGGACTGAGCATCGCCCCCTTTTGCCAGAACTCGAGATAATGCGGTCTTCAATTCCTTACGTCGTGCTGGCTTGTTCAGGTAGGCATCAAATCCGATCTCCGTGGAGTCAAAGGTTGAAAGGACAAAATCAACCTTTAATGCCTTCATGTTTACAGCATTCTGAAAGGATATCCTCGCTTCCCGCTTGAATGCTGCATTCATCGGAATATAAAAGGTCAGAAAACCAATCAAAATAGAACCGGCCAATGACAAACATATTAATTTATGGAAGGACTTGGAAATTTTATTCATGGACTTTCCCCTATATCGCATAGGTCTATAAGTTTTGGCATCTCCAGCTCGGATATGTCTAACCATCTGAAAGCAAAAGATAATTTCAATTTTTTCTGGTTTTTAAATAAAAGCCTCAAATTCAATAGGTTACGATAAAATGCCAACACTTATGGACCTATGCGCGAATATCTGGTTACCTGTACCCTTTTCTTCTTAGAAAACCTCTCCGGCCAGAAGAGCCTTTACAAATTCCTCCAAGGGCAATACGGTGAGCACATCAAACTGATAACGCCTTGATCCGCAATAAACTCCGATCAGACGATCAACTTTCAGACTGGGGTTATCCAGCAAGGAGCGCAAAGGCTTCTCCCAAGCCCGGGCCACCCGCGGATCAAACCAATAGAACTTGGGATGAGTCGCTTCCCTTACCTTCAATCCCGGACGCCAGGCCGGCAAAAAATGACCGAGTAACGTATCCTGCAGTATGGAAAAATAGGTATCCACTGTGCTGCGGGATACGGCCGCCTCCCTGGCAATATTTTGCATGTTGACCACCTGTCCATTAAGCTGCCCCGCCAGACCCAGAAAACGGACAAGTGGCGGTACCCGTCGCACCAGCCCTTCCTCCCGGACTTCTTCCTTGAGACAGGTGTTCATATAGGCGGCAAGAATCTCAATGGCCGCCTCTGGATCCTCCTGAACAAAGGGCAGCATCCCCCAGTCCAGGGCGTGGGATAAATTAAATTCCTTTCCCAATTCGCCTGCGGAAAACCCCTCTATATTTAAGGTGATTGCACGACCAGCCAGCAGATTAGCCCCACCCCGGCGCAATTTACGGGCCGAAGAATCACAAAAGGCAAACCGCCAGCGACGGGATTCCATCAACCGATGCACTTCATCCAACAAGGCAGGCACCTTCTGGATTTCATCAAGCACTATCCAGGCTCCCTTTGGCCTGTCGCCGATAATGGCCTTGAGTCTATGAGGATCTCGGGAAAGCTCCAGATACAAAGAAGCATTAAGAAGGTCCAGGTGAAGCACTTCTGGGAGGACATGCCGGAGCATGTTACTCTTGCTGGTTCCGCGCGGTCCGAACAAAAAGAAAGATCGTTCGGGACGGGTCAATAGCCTCTGTATGTAATTGTTTGGTTCGGTAATGTTATTTTGCATTGTAATTCTTCATTAATAATATCATTTTACAAGCCAACATTCAAGGATATTTCCCGGCCTGTCTGGTTGATTCACCCCGGAATCATCAGAAAAAACCGAATATTTTCAGATTCATGCACAGCAAGAATGAACGCCTTGACAAATTTCACAGGTTATGGTTAGTGTGCCCTGTGTAACGAATAAAGGATACAAGACGTTTTTCATCCTGAAACAGGAATATTATGAGCATCGAAAAGATTTTACGCCGGATTTCCCTCTTTGACTCGGTTGAAGTAAATGCTCTGCCGGAACTGGCCCTAAGCCTGGAATCCATCCGGCTTGACGCAGGCCGGATTCTGTTTTACGAAAATGATCCCGGTGACTGCTTTTATATCGTAGTTGAAGGAAATTTGGAAATCATCAAAGCTTTCGGATCAACGGAAGAGAGATTGCTGCAAAATTGGGGACCAGGCAATTTTCTGGGGGAAATGAGCATGTTTGACCTCGAAGGACGCCGCTCAGCAACCGTTCGCGCAAGAACACCGGCCACCCTGCTGAAGATGAACCACGCCTCCTTTCGCTCCCTGCTTTACCGCCAACCGGATCTGGCCTTTGAAGTCACCCGTCAATTAAGCCTGCGCCTTCGTAACAACGACAATGCGATCATTCATGACCTGCATGAAAAGAATCAACAGTTAGCCGCAGCATATACAGAGCTGGCTGAAGCATATAAAGAGCTTCAGGCAGCGCAGGTACAGATTGTTGAAAAGGAAAGGCTGGAGCGCGAACTTCAGGTGGCCCGTGAGATACAAGAGAGCATTCTGCCACAGACCCTTCCGGTGATTTTCGGTATCGACCTGGGTGTGATGATGCGCCCAGCCCGCGCCGTAGGCGGCGATCTCTACGACCTGATCGCACTGAAGGAGAATTGTCTGGGCGTTGTGATCGGCGATGTTTCCGACAAGGGCGTACCGGCAGCGATCTTCATGGCTCTTGCGCGCAGCCTGCTGCGTGCCGAAGCCTCGCGCATGGCCCCGCCGGCCGAAGTGCTACGCGAGGTCAACCGCCACCTGCTGGACATGAACACTGCCGGGTTGTTTATCACCGTCATCTATGGTGTGCTGGAATGCGAACATCGCCGGTTCACCTTTGTACGTGCCGGACACGAAATCCCCTTTTTCTTTCGAAAGGACGGAACAGAGATTTCTCCGGGCAATGGTCACGGTCAGGCGCTGGGACTCTTTGATGATGTTGTTCTGGAAGAGCTGAGCGTGACCCTGCCACCTGGAAGCAGGATCGTGCTTTACACGGACGGAGCGACAGACACCGAAAATCCAGATAACGAAAGGTTCGGCCGGGAACGTTTACGGGAATCCATGCGCCGTCACTGCCTGTCTTCTGCACAGGAATTCTGCGAAGCGATTTTTGAGACCATTGCACAATTCCAGGACGGCGCACCCCAGGCCGACGATATGGCCATGGTGGCCATAGACATGCATTAAAAAATATATCGCAGAGCAGACCGTGACCTGTCCTTTCTCACCCTCTGTTCGATCTTTCTGAGCTAAAATTTTCTCGGCCAGACCCGCGGGTGACAGCGCCTCAGCTTGGCGATGAGATCAAGGCAGAGATTTACCATCCACTTCGAAACACAGAAACTTGGGTTCCTCGCCCAGTTTTTTTTGAAAAACGAATGTTTCATGTGAAACAAAAATCTCTTTTTGGGGATACAACCGAGTTCCATACCACCGGAGAACCATACATCCTGGTTCCCATACAGGTGGCTTTTGCACTATTGTCTTTTTCTGGTTAATCAATAATACTCTTGATCTTAATGATTTGCATGATATGATAATCTGTAAGTAGTCAATTGGGATGACGGTGGGCTGATGAAAATGAGCGGCAAATCGCCTCTGGGATCGCCGCACCCTAGTACGGCAATTATGACGACGCTCTTGTGGCGGCTAAAAGTGAAGTGGGCCACACTGGGGTGCGGCGATCCCAGGAGGATAAGCGAAACAAATTTTGAACCTTGATTTTGAGGAGGGAGATATGCAATCATTAAATGAGATGGCCAAGAAGCTACTGCCAGAACGTCATGCGGAAGTCATAGATTTTGTCGAGTTCCTGCTTGTCAAAGAGAGCCGAAAGCCTCGTCCCAAGATGATATGTGATTGGGCGGATGGACTTGAATATCTGCGCGAGGAGTACTGGTTTTGATAACATAAAATTGACCAGCAAAATGGGGTTTTGATAACCGAAAATTGACCACCCTGAGCAGCTTATCTCCTGGTAAAATGGTAAGGAAATATCAACCATTTATCTCTTTTCCTTTCTCAATGTCTGGCATGAAATAAACTATCTGTGAATCCTCAGTAATAAAGACAGTTCCGCCTAAAGTTTTTGCATAATACCTCACAGTTTCATTTTCTATTTGACCTTTATTCTCTATAAATGGGACCTGAAGTTTACCAGTCTTGTTTAGAATATCTCTGTTTTGTTCAGTTGGATTTTGACTTGTAGTATAAGGAAATCCATCCTTATTGCCGACTATATCGTTATTTCCTTGCCAACAGTGAACATTTTCTACCGAAATAAATATAAACTCCGTCAAGAACATGCCAAATATTAATACCAAAAATGCCGTTTTTCTCATGATTTTCCCCTGAATCCGTTATAAAAGGCACGATTTAGCTAATCAATAAGAGTTACTTTTATATCATCGAAATATTGCTTGACCAACCTGCCTGGTATCATGTTAAAAAATGTTTCAAAAGCAAAACCACCCGGGGTAAGTATTGCATGATCCGTATTGTCGGTATAATCGATTATAAGCTTGTTGTCTCGATAGATTTGAATATGGGCGCCATTCAATATGATTTTCACAGAATACCATTTCGATAGCTCCCAAATTTCTTGGGAAAAGATGATTTGTTGATTCCAGGGAGACCCATTATCATTTCTGCCGATAGCCAGATAACAGCCCCCGCCTTCAGGAATCCCCAACCAGTATTTGGCACCAGGATTACTCCTGAAATCTATATGGAGATTGCCTTTCATGATTTTCAGTTTTAACTCAAGTGTAAAATTTACCCATCCACTCACGTTGGGATAGGCACTGCCGCGCATTTCAAATTCAGGAAAACCAGAGTAACATAACACTCGGTTACCATCGTCAAGAGCAATATTCCACCCTGGTGAAAGTACCCACCCAGCCGCCGCTCCATCTTCAAAATCATCTTGAAAGAGGATGGTGTCATTCTGCGCCCATGAGGCTTGAGTCAAAACAATTTGGTAGCCTATTATGAATAATAATGCAAATATCCACAAGTGTATGACTGGGAGCATTAAGGTTTGGTGATGGTTCTTCTCATTGATCAAGGACATTTTTACACCTCTCTTTTGACAATGTTTTCAAACAAGAGATTCCTGTCTGTTTATGATTTGTATTTCCCTCACAGAAAAACTCACGAGACCCGGTATTTTAATTCTGCCCCATCTCTTTCAGTTTTTTTCTGATATTTGGGCAAACTCATCCGTTCCCAGATTATAATCCTGAAAATGTTATCAATTAGAAACAGCGCCATAGTTTGAAACAACAAAGTAGGCATTTCTATCTGTGGAAAAAGCCTGGTTGTATTCTAAATTCATCCATAAATGAGTGATTCCATCCGGTAACAGAACATCAGGAACATAGATTTTCAAGTCGCTGGATAGTGTTGATGCCGCACATGAAAAAGCCGGACTGGTTATAATCGCATAATTTGTCAATTTGAAAGGAATTAACGCGGGATATGATGGATTGGAGTCATAAACAAGGTCCGCCCAAAGAGATAGGGTTCCAGATGCCGGATCGACATAGGAAAGATATGGTATATGGAGCGATAAACTTCCGTTTAAAGTTGCAGTACAGGGAATGCCGCCCAGGTAAAGCCCTTATCCAGCGGCCGATAGACGCCGGAATAGAGATCGCCTGCAAAAACAGTATTCGGACTAACTGGATCTACAACCAGCGAAGAAATATATGGGTTGGGGGAATTAAAGCCGGTATTCAAAGGCCCTGTCCAATTTGCTCCGCCATTTGTACTCATCCAGATTCCACCAAATATCTCACCGGCAATAATATACCCAGGTTGCAGCGGATCGATTGCCAGGGCTTCAATATTATTGCTGCCGAGACTGCCGATCCTGGTCCAGCTTGCAGCACCATTACTGCTTTTATATACACCATCGGTGGTAGCAGCATACACTGCGTCCGCATTAACCGGATCGACAACCAGTCTCCTTACATTAATGCCGTCCAGAGCGGAAGGCATCGGGGAGAATGTCATGCCGCCATCCAGTGATTTGTAGACCACTGTCCCAAGTGGTGAAGATGAAAGAAATGTCCCCCTGTCCTTAGATAGGCCCGCATACACAATGTTTGGATTGGAAGGGGCAAATGCCAATCCCCGAAACCCTTGGCTCTTGTTTGGATCGCTTGCATTGGCATCAGGCTGTCTGAGCACTTCACTGAAATTATTTCCGACGTCACTACTAATAAAGATGACTCCTTGATGTTCATCAGAAATTAACACGATATTGGAGTTTGTCGGCTTGGTAACAATGGTATTCCATTCAGCAAACGTTGCGTCACCGTTAGCAATGCCGCCCCAGTCTTTCCCATAATTTAAGCTTACAAAAGGGCCGCTTCTCCCTATCGCATAAACATACGAAGGGGTATCGACAGGAATATGGACGATATGGATGTCGGCCCCTGAATATCCCTTACTCCATACTTCCCAGGTTTCTGCTCCGTCAAGCGACCGAAAAACACCGCCACCATAATTGTTGGCATATAAGACTGTGGGATTGCCAGGTTCAATGGTAACATCAATCGGAACCCCTGCCCTGATGCCTGGCGGCCCCCAAACAGGACCGTTAGGGCCTGGTATAAAAAAGCGGGACCACGTAGTTCCCCCATTTTCGCTCCGATAAAAGGCGAAACTGCTTCCAGCATAAATGATATCTGGATTGGAAGGGCTGAAATTTATAGTGGTCATAATATCTTTCGAGATTACCTTCGTCCATGATAATCCCCCGTTTATTGTTTTGAATAACCCGCCGATGGGATTGCCGGTAGACAGTTCGGAACATGCGTTATTGCCTGCAGCTGCAAAGAGAATTTGCGGGTTGGTGGGATGCATGCGCAAACTCCCCACATAGAGATCGTCGATGCCATTATTTACCGCTGCCCAGGATTTCCCCCCGTCAATGCTCTTTAATACGCCCAAACCTCCGCGTGTGCCATTACCGCAGTCCGAGTTAAACGCCTCCCTGTCGAAAATACCGGTGGACAGATAGAGAACATCCGAATGGTCCGGATCAATGATCAGATAGCGGGCCAGGCTGTCTCCCTGCCAGATAAGCCCCCAGGTTGCACCGCCATCCGTTGTTTTATAGACACGGCCCTTTACGCGGTTGAATGCCCTGCCTTGTATGGTTGTCGTTATCTCCGCCTGGGCATAGACAATATTTGAATTGCCCTGCTGAATGGTAAAACCCCGGAAGACCATTCCGATTTCACCGTTCAGGGCCATACCATTTGTTTTTGAAGTCCAGGTGGCACCTCCATCCGTGCTTTTATAAACCCCGAACGAGGATCCCTGCCCGTTCGTTCCGGCCCAGATGATATCCGGGTTATTCGGGTCCACAGTCAGGCTGAAGATATTGACGGCATCGCCTGTGGTTCCAGATATGACCGTAATACCGGCATTGGTCTGAGACCAAGTCTGCCCGCCATTATCACTTCGTAGCACCCCAGCATTATTGTCGGTAACATACATGATACTCTTGTTTCCCGGATGAATACGCACATCGTAGCCAAGTCCTCCAAGAGGGCCGCCAGTGCTTTGCCACGGGGTCTCGGAAAGGGGCTCATCGGTCACCACCATTACAGCGTCAAAATAGACAGAGGAATTATCTAATCCCTCAAAGGCAATTTTCCCTCCAAGCAGAGGACTATTGTCCGTAAAGTCAATTTTCAGGAGATCATCAACATACACCTTTATATTCCCAGCATTACCGACTATCTTCACGGTATACCATTGATTGATATTATGCGCACCGGAATCGTTTGCCAATGGCGTATGTGTAATGCAGGGATACGTTTTGGACAGATACACCCCTCCCGTATTGAAGGCGATAAAATAGCGGTCACACCCCTGACTCCGGTAGTTAAGATGGGTAGCAGAACTGGCGGTCATCAGCTTCACCCTGGTTGTCAGGCTGTAGTTTGTCCAGAGAGTGCTTCCGGTACTTGCAAAGGAGTGCTGAGAGCTGCTCAAAACAAAATTTCCATTATCAGATACAACCTGCCATCCTTCCTGCAACTGCCAGCGGTCGGCATTGCCGCTGCCGAAATCATCCTGGAAAAGGATGGTCTCGGCAAAACTGTTGGAAGCGACGAACAGTACAAAAAACAATGATAACATCAACAGCTTGGTCATTAAATTATTTTGCCTTGCCTTATTCGACATGATTACCTCCCGACCGTTAGGCTCTTTCGAGCAAGTTCCAAGTCATTTATCTCAAAACCCTTGGTATCCATCCAGTTTTTATAGGACTTACGAAAAATCAATTTGGCAACAACACGGATTGATCCGCGCATATCTGCGGGGATACCAAATCCATATCGTGAAATATCGGCGCCGTAGGCGGGAATCCGATTGTCTGATTCGATAAATACAGGACGCCAATGCGGGGCCGGATACTCGGGCTGGAAATGTCTCTGCACCCGGCCATCGGGATAAGAAATGGTATCTCTCAAGACCTTGGCGAACCCCTTGCCTGGCAAACCTGCATAATTACCCTTTTCAACTGATCCAATTCCACCCCAAACCGGCACCCTATCACCAGAGACCAAGGACAGCTCGCGGCCGTTTTCCCCGCTGACTTCCACCAGCAGGATCATATTACGCATGGGATTCCCTGTGGGATAATGATGCCCTGCTTTGACGTTCTTAACCGTGGCTACCACAATCAAATCACTCTCTTTCAATTCAACGCTGACATCAAGGTCAATTGACTCCGTCATCAAAGCCCGGTCTCCGATACCGTTAAAAACATGTGATGGGATTGTCTCCGGTCTGCGCTCAATGCTTCCTTCCTTTTCAGGAGCAAAGCGAGTCGTGATGCCATCAGAGGGCATAGGCAGTCTTGACAATGGACATTCTTCGCGGCATAAGCGCTCTGTGCCCATTCCTCAAATTCGGAATACATCAGCACATTCCAAAACTTGCCGTGGTGACAAGGTGCGCAGTAGCGGCTTTCTTTGTAGAGCGGGTGATAACTATCGTCGCCGGGGAATACGTCGTCATATTGTCCGTAAAAGAGCTGATGACCTTCAGCAGGTCTGTTGAATCGGAGCGACAATGTCCCCGGATATCCGCCGCTGCTGTCAATGCCGGCCTCATCTATCTTGTGGCAGAGATCGCAAAACACTCCTTCTCTTTCAACCCCCCGTGCTTCTCGGGGGTCGGAATTGAAAGGATTATTCAGAGCCATGGCGGGCACATGACAGGTGGAGCAATTTCCGTTGGAATTTTGGAAGTCCACCTTATAGCCCGGCCCGGAACTCTTTTTCCCGTTAATGTCGGTCCCGCTGAAAAAGGCTAAAAACAGGGGATTAACAGCAGAACTTCCATGAGTGCTGTTTTTCCATTGCTCGGTAAGTTCCGCATGGCATTGCTGACAAGGCTTGATTTCCGCTTTGCCGTCAGTCAATGATTCGTATAAAGAGGGAATCCATGCATACTTTCTTTTGTCACCCTTATGGATGGAGTTTAATATTATGGAGTATTTTGTGCCTTCGGCTAAAACAGATTGTCCACCGTTGTAACAACCATCTTTCCAGGCTGTAATATATTTTGAACTGACAACCTTATCGATATTTATTCTGAAAATGCCGGCTGGATCGGTCAAAACTGAAAAAGAAGTCCCTTGAAGACGCACAGTCGCTTTATTGATCGGATGCCCTTTTGAATCAACTACGACACCTGAAAACTGTATCGCAATGGCAGCATCGGTGAGTAGAATCCACTCGAAAAAGAACATACACAAAAGGCCCATGAAAAGTACACGGGCAAATAAATTATGCACTGCAAAGGGGCCCGAATCCGCATACTTTCTCATCGAATAAATTCCCTTAAACTTCTTACATGTATGTGATAACAAGCTCCTTTTTCATAAGGATTTTGCGTAACACACTATCGTTCATGCAGTCAATGACAATTTGTCTGGTGTAGTTCTGTCGTGTCATCTATATGAAAGCTGCCGACTTGTCGCCGCTATTCAAGCTTTTTTGAAAAACGAATGTTTCACGTGGAACAAAAATCTCTTTTTGGGGATACTCCAGCGTTCCATGCCGCTGGAGTACCATACATCCGGGTTCCCATGCAGATGACTTTTGCATTGTTACCTTTTTCTGGTTCATCAATAATACTCTTGATCTTAATAATTTGCATGATATGATAATCCGTGAGTAGTCAATTGGGATTACAGGGTTAACGGCTGCCAACAGCAGAGACAGATCATGGAAATGCACCTCATTGGCTGGATAACACGAAGGTTAGGAAACTCACATGAAAAAATCTCCCAGATCGTGATGTTTTTTCATTTACATGGATGGACATGATATACAGGATAAAGAAAATAAAGAAGAATATACTGCGAACGTGCATAATCTGCGCTTTTCATAAACTCCCTCTCCCAGCGGGGATGGTTGGGGTGGGGGATCAAAAACGTAAAATTATGCCCGTTAGCAGTATATATTCCTATCCTGTATTTTTCATTATCCTGTCCATCCTGGCCAAAAGATAAGACTGGCCATGTTAAATTTTTTAAGTGAACTATGGTAGATTATATGTTTTGAGTTGCCTATGCTCCGCATCTGTTTCGGGCTTTTATAATGCCGGAACCGGGATGTGAATTGATGTTTCGAGAAGAAAGGAAATTATGCAATCATTAAATGAGATGGTCAATAAGCTACCGCCGGAACGTCATGCGGAAGTCATCGATTTTGTCGAGTTCCTGCTTGTCAAAGAGAGCCGGAAGCCTCGTCCCAAGATGATATGTGATTGGGCGGATGGACTTGAATATCTGCGCGGGGAGTACACTTCGGTCGAGCTTCAGCACAAAACGAGCGAATGGCGGGCTGAAAATGAAATTTCTAATTGACGCCAATATCTTTCTCGAAGTCATGCTGAATCAGCAACATGCTCAGGAAGCCAAATTGTTTCTACAGAAGTCGGATATCCATGAGTACTTCATATCTGACTTCTCTTTGCATTCAATTGCTTTAATTCTGTTGCGGCGCAGAGCCTTTAACCTTTTGGAACGTTTCATCGCAGACACTGTACGGTCGGGCAGTATCCGTGTGCGTGGTGTCCCACCGGACGATTTGATGCAAGTTGTTGATGCAGCTCAGCAACACGGTCTCGATTTCGATGACGCCTATCAGTATGTCCTTGCCTTGCAACACGAACTGCCAATCATCAGCTTTGATTCTGATTTTGACAGAACGCCCCGTGGCCGTCAACGCCCAGATGAAATATAGCAGGCGAAGAACAATAATCCGCCACTTATTTCACCTATTTTCAGAGAAAGAAAATTCGACTGCGCGAGTACTCAGAAGGACTTATGGCTGCATCCCCGCCAACTTCTGTAAAATATAGATCACATCTGCCATACCAGCAATCAGAAAGTTGAAAAACGAATGTTTCACGTGAAACAAAAATCTCTTTCTGGGGATACCCCAGCGTTCCATGCCGCTGGAGAACCATACATCCTGGTTCCCATGCAGATGACTTTTGCACTATTGCCTTTTTCTGGTTAGTCAATAATACTCTTGATCTTAATAGTTTGCATGATATGATAATTCGTGAGTAGTCAATTGGGATTACAGGGTTAACGGCTGCCGACAGCAGAGACAGATCATGAAAACGCACCTCCGCCACGCACCTCATTGGCTGGATATACTGCGAACTGGCATAATTTTACGTTTTTGATCCCCCACCCCAACCCTCC
>JBAXVB010000006.1:0-43117 GCA_037129415.1 Deltaproteobacteria bacterium | reverse complement strand
ACCAGCTTGTATTGCCGGGAACTGAATAGTTGCCTGCGCTAAATAATGACAGAGTTCGCATTTACAATTCCCTCAGAAAAATGGCGCCTCGCAGGTTCCGCGCCCGGTCAAACCGTGAAAGAGTTGGTAAGTCTGACCCTATTTTCTTGCACGCCTACCGGGTTTTATGGAGGCTTATTAGTTCGTCTATTTCTTCCAACACAATAGTGACTTCAATTTTTGAAAATATTCAGCTATAAGCAATTTTTATACTCCTGAAGCTCCAGTTGATCTTTCATAAGTTGCTCTAAGGTTTCGCACTCACCGGCCCACTTGATGAATTTCAAATCATCGCCTAATCGCCCATCCATGAATTGCCGATAAAAATTTCTGCTGTCCATCCCCGCTTCTTTTTCAAGGAGCTCCAGTTTCCTCTCTGTCTTGGAAATCCCAAAAGATATGATTCTCAACTGGTATTCGATGCCTATTTTGATGAAACTCTGTATATGATCATTACGCCGTTCTTGAATACTTACTTGCGGCATATCACTTCACCTCCTCTGATTTTTTTGTATTATCTGTTGTTACATTCCGGCTCATATTATCCTCTAAAAATGGCAGATTAGGCATCCATCACGGTTTTCATCTGCATTCAAAGCGAATACATCCCATAGGGAGGCATTGCGCCGGAATGCCGCTTTCCGTTTTTTTCTTCGCTCGTATTCACCTTTAATAGCGGCAATCCGTTCAGGGCGGATCAACTGCGGTAGGCTCTCCCTCTGAATCCACGTATAGCCCTCTCCAGTCGTTGGATCGATTTTTTCATATTTCATGGCTTTATGAAATAGCTCCGGATGGTTTTCCAGCAGGCCAATCCATTCCCGGTGCTGTTGGAAAAAACAGAAGTAGCACCCGGAACGAGAACGCCAGCGGTAGTAATCCGGAAGGCCCAGCCCGCTCTTTTCCAACAGTCGATGGACACCCTCTAATGTAATATTATCTTCTACAAAGGGAAACCGAGGAATGATATTTGGCTTTGTTGAAACATATCCAGTCCTGTGTGGTTCATCTGAACGTATTCCAACGTAAAGTATTACTGGATCATCTTTAACATACCGCTCAAAAGGACGAATCTTAAGCATTCGCGTACACCAACGAGTCCTCGGATCAGGCAGTACCCCACCATAAACAAGAAGGTAATGCTGGAAAGGTCGCTCAGGGTTAAGGCGTTCAATTTTTCTACCTAAATAAGCTTCCATCCTATCTAAATAGTCGTATGTTTCACATAACTCTTCTCCTGTGTCACAAAAAACATACTCCAAATTTGGCAACTTATCCCTCAAATAAACAGCTAAAGCAGTGCTATCCTTGCCGCCGGAAAGAGAAAGAATATGCCGCACCTTTTTTTGGGGCTGTTGAAAATTTATGGTGGACCGGCTCATGATTGATCCTTTCTTTCCAGTTCTTCAGCCATGCGGGCCAGAGCGGTCAGCAGAACACCAGGGACAGAAGGCTTATTAAGGTTTCGAAAAATACCGCTCCAGTGCAAACATTACCCGGTCCTTCACCAGCTTGCGGAACCCATCATCATTCCAGTACGAATTCATATCCGGTTTCAGGCGAAAAATACCAGCGTTCCGGTCAAGTATGAAAAAATCCTTTGGACCATTGCTAAGATAAAGAAGCGGCGTGGATTTAAGCTTGCTAACAACTTGCCGAATGGAAAACTGTTTCGGGTTCGAATTTCTGGCCAGATCTTCGTAGTTGGCGATTCTGTCCGGGTGATTGAGAAAGTAGGATAGAAAGCTGCGAGCAATGTCTTCAATCAGCCATTCGGTTCCGGACAGCTCCAGCAGGGTGAGCAGAACTACCATTTTATAGGAGCGGGTTGGTTTCAGATCGATCTCAAGATAGGACAAAAATGTTTCACCAATCGTATTCAAAAGCTGCATTTCATTATCCGGAAGAACGCCATCGCAAAAATGTTTGGCTTTAAGCCAACTTCCGAAATGCTTAATAAAAATGTATGGGTCCACATCCCGGGGGTTTGCCAGAAAATCCATCAGGCTGGGAGATGTATCTTCCAAATCTTCCCGAATCTCCAGATAAAGCATTTTGAGCCGCTCTTCCGCACTCAGTTCACTTCGCAGCACCCGGCGGATTTCATCATCCCATATACGCTGAACATCCGTGTCAGCGCTTAAAAAACAAGCGATGGGTAGCCTGTCCAACATAATAGATTTGGCTGCTGTTTTACGGAACTCAACAAACTGATCAATAGATGTAAAGCCCGTTAATGCCAAGGGCGCAACATGGGCTTTTTTGAAATTACCCACAAAATCAAGAGCCACCACAAAATCCTTTCCTGGCGACAGGCGGAGCCCCCTGCCCAATTGCTGAAGAAACACGGTAAAAGACTGGGTTGGCCGAAGAAACAGAACATGGGTCAGATCCGGAATATCAACTCCTTCGTTAAAAATATCCACGCAGCAGATCACTTTCAGGCTATTCTGCTCGGTCTGAAGCCTGGAAATAGCTTGGTTCCTTTCCGCCTCTGACGATTCACCTGTCAAAGCCATGGAATCAATACCGTGTTTGTCCTTCAGTTTTTTAGCTGTGTAGCAGGCATGGGCGATGGATGAACAGAATGCAAGCGCCTTGATTTTGCCGGATGCAGGAAGGTATTTGAGCAGGTTACGGGCGACAATCGCGGTTCGGGTGTCATTTTCCAGCACTCGATCCAGCTCAGCCTCATCATAGCGACTGCCCCGCCAGGTAATCTGGCTGTAGTCGGTCTCATCATAAACGGCGTAATACTGGAACGGCGCAAGCCATCCCTTGCCCACAGCTTCCATTAGACGGATTTCGCAGGCAATGTTGTAGTCGCACAGGGCCAGTACATCTCTGCCATCCATGCGCTCCGGAGTGGCTGTAAGACCTAAGAGAAATACAGAGCTAAAATAATTTAGAACTTTCTGGTAGCTTGATGCTTCGCTGTGATGGAACTCATCAATGACAATATAATCAAAGTGATCCGGTGAAAATTTTTCAAGATGATTTTCTCGGCTTAAAGTCTGAATCATGGCGAATACGGAATTTTCTGTCTCAAAAAGCCCGTTCCCGCCTCCCATAATCCTCCCAAAATCAGGGATCATCATGACCCTGGCAAAGCTTTCCCTGGCCTTGAAAAGAAGATTTTCACGATGGGCGATGAACAACACCCGCCGGCAAGCACTTTGCCTGAAGTCAAACGCCGCCAGAAATGTCTTTCCGACTCCGGTTGCCGCAATTGCGGAAGCCTTGGTAATCCCCTGACTGCGCATTCGGGCAAGGTTTTCAAGTGCTTCTATTTGAGCCGCATTGGGCATAATCGGTTTGACAGACTGCCCACCAAAACCCTGCTGTTTTTCAAACAGCTCTGATCCAGACTTTTTTGGGAGATGCCGTTGCATCTGAAAACGATCTGTTTCCGAAAACTGAAATCGCCTTTGATAACCTTCCAGAAAATTCTGCGTCACTTCCACAGCCGATGTATTCCAGTAACGATCAAACTCCTCCACCGCCGATTCAAATGGGGAAACACCTTCAAACGGGAGATTGACCTCACCGGATGAAAAATAATTCCACTCGACATTTCGAGTAAATCCGGCTTCTGTGAAATTGGATGATCCAATCAGGATGGAACCGCTGCCGCTGGTATGACGGAAGAGAAAGGTTTTGACATGAAACGACGGAGGATTTTGATCAAAGGGAATGTCCGGGGGGTGAAAAACCCTGAGATTGGAATCCGGCAGAAAGGTTTTCAAATGTGCAAAATATTCCGGACGAACTATGTTACCCATCGTTGAAAGTAGAATGCGTAGAGAGCCATTTTTCTGAAGAAAATTTTCCATATCTGTCATCAACAGATTGGTAATCCCGGGCGAGTAAAAAGCAGAGGCGATCAATGCTGTTTTGCTTTGGGCAAATTCTCCCCGGATGATCTGAATCAGATGCTTCTGCTGAACGGGATTAAAAATAAGAGTCGGACAGGCTTGAATATCCGGGGTGAAAAGATCGCTTTCGCCAACATGTTCCAGGAAGATTTTCTCTGCAAATCCGCCCCTCTCAAGTGCACGACGGTTTCGCATGGTCATTAGATCATTCAGCGTGAGACCGTACTCCTTCAGCGCGGTCAGAAGAATTTCCAGAACATCGGCTGATTCTTTTAAAATGGCATCTGAATCGCCTCTTTTCCATTCTGAATATAGCTCATAAGTCTCCTCAAGGAGTTTGGCGGCAACAGCATCTCTGAACTCAGCCTGTTCCAGAATGCTGGTTTGCGGTGTTTTGCCATGACTGCGAATGATTTCCGGTATTCGATCCCGGACCAACTTTTGATATATTATTGCATTTTTCATTTGGTATAGTCGATAGTCTATAATTCACACCAGCAACGATAGAATTGGGCAAGGTATATGTAACCAGAAACCATGGATTCAATACAATTTATCAATTTTAAACTGTTTTATTAAAAACGTTTGGCTGAAAAAAGAAAGAATTCTTTTCAGTCAGATCGTTAAAAACGTCTGGTTTGTGCAAATCAGTTTTCAAAAAAAACATAACATGTTAATATGGTAGCCATCGGCTTATCTCTGAGTCGTACAGCCTTGTTAAAACGTTTCATGCGGCATTTACGTCTGCCTGTAACACCTCCCCGTTTTCACGATAAACTCCTCCCCACGGCGATTCCCAGAAAGAGAACCGCCGCAAGAATCCATTAGTGAAGTGTAGGCAGCATTGACGTAAATGACCGTAGAACCTCTTATTCAATGTCAAACTTAATTCCCTGCGCCAATGGCAGCGTGTCGCCAAAGTTGATGGTATTCGTTTGACGCCGCATATAGGCTTTCCACGCATCCGAGCCTGACTCACGGCCGCCGCCAGTGTCTTTTTCACCACCGAATGCTCCGCCAATCTCAGCACCCGAGGTGCCGATGTTCACATTGGCGATACCGCAATCCGATCCCCAGTGAGACAGAAAAACTTCGGCCTCTTTCATGCTATCTGTGAAAATAGATGACGAAAGCCCCTGCTGAACAGCGTTTTGCAGGGCGATGGCCTCATGCGCGTCCCCTCTGTACCGGATCAGGTAAAGGATCGGCGCAAAGGTTTCTTCCTGTACAATGTCATAATGATTTTCAGCTTCAACAATGGCTGGCCGCACGTAGCAGCCCGATTCAAAGCCAGGGCCGTTCAACACCTCGCCGCCGAATATCACCCCGCCACCTTCTTTCTTAGCTCGTTCAATCGCTTCAAGAAAGCTTGCAACCGTACCTTTATCAATCAGCGGACCTATATGGTTATTTTCGTTCAGCGGATCGCCGATACGCAAGCTGCTGTATGCTTTTAGCAGAGTCGCCTTCACTTTTTCATAAATCGATTCATGAATGATAAGGCGCCGTGTGGTCGTGCAGCGTTGACCAGCAGTGCCGACTGCGCCAAACACGACAGACGGAATCGCCATCTTCAAATTGGTGCTGGGAGTGATGATGATGGCGTTATTACCCCCCAATTCCATGATGTATTTGCCCAGACGTCCGGCAATCACACTGGCGGCATGTTTGCCGACCCGGGTTGAACCCGTCAGCGATACCAACGGAATGCGCCTGTCTTTGAGCATCTGCTCTCCGATAGTCTTGCCGCGACCGACGATAAGATTGAACACGCCTTCGGGTATATTATTCTCTTTAAGGACACTGCTCAAAATGTTCTGTGTGGCGATTGCTGTCAAAGGTACTTTCGAGGCGGGTTTCCAGATATTCACATCACCGCAAACAGCAGCAATCATGGCGTTCCATGACCAGACCGCCACCGGGAAATTAAAAGCAGAAATGGTTACGACTATTCCGAGCGGATGATATTGATCGTAGATGCGATGAGAGGGACGTTCGGAATGCATGGTAAATCCATAAAGCTGCCTCGACTGACCCACGGCGAAATCGCAAATATCGATCATTTCCTGCACTTCGCCCCAGCCTTCCTGTAGAGACTTGCCCATCTCGTAAGAAACCAGACTGCCTAACGGATTCTTGAATTCACGCAGTTTGTTGCCAATCTGTCGTACAATTTCACCACGCATGGGCGCAGGAACTTTGCGCCAGTATTTAAAAGCTTCTTCCGCTTTTTTAACAATAACTTCATAATCAGCTTCCGATGCCTGATATACTGAAGCAATTTTCTGGCCATCAGTCGGCGAATAAATTGTCAATTCGCTTTGATCGGTGGTTTTGCCCCATTCCAACCCAGTGGACATGCCATAATTCTTTTCCTTAATTCCCAAAACTTCTAAAATTTTTCTGTCGAACATAAAAACTCCTTAAAATAGTGATAACGAAATATCGGATTTTGAATTGGTTCTGTACTATTCATTTCCCCACTCCGTTGGTTTCTTCTGGTCGTCATAAAAACCGATAAACGATCTTGTAGATGTCTGAAGAGCTGGATCGATATATCATTGAGCAGTTCGCTGCTTTGCAGACAGTTGATATGTCAACACTGCAAAAGGCCACACAATGTGACTGGTGCTTACAATATAATACGAATTAATACATGACAAGAAATTTCTGGTACTTCATCTATTTTCCGTATATTATATGTTCAAAAATGCAAGTTATGCCCGTTTGCAGTATGGAAGAACAGCTAATTTACGAAAAAGGAGGATTTTCATGGACACCGAATTTCATTACTACATGACTGGGATGATTGCTCATGCTGCAGGATTCAGCACGGCTGAAGCCAAAACCATCGCTACGGCATCGGAATACACCGATGAAAATGATGAAATACTCACAGTGAAAGACCGACACAACAGTAAAGTCTATGAAAACTACATTTCCCAAACCATGAACATTTTAAAACCGAAACTGCGATTGATGCGGATCTATCCGATATTCCATTTCATTCCCGGTGAGCCGGATGCCGACACAGCCCTCCGCAGGGATGGCAAGATGCATCTGCTAAATACGACGCCGGATTCTGAAATTGCAAACTACCTGCTCGACGAGGCCATCAAAGTCACAGGCGAAACCAGGCTGTATCGTATCGGAATCGCTACTCATGCATACACGGACACCTGGGCGCACCAGAATTTCGTCGGCTGGTTCGACTACTTCAACAACATCGGCTTCAACATTAGGCCGGATATTGGCCATGCAGACGCCGAATACCATCCAGACTGGCCCTCCCACCGCTGGGAAGACGAGCGTATGGTCGAAGGCGCCGTCCACAACACCGTACGATTTCTGGCAGCCGCGAAAAAACTCTATGAAAAATACCGGGCTGCTCTCCAAAATCTCACTCCGACCGAAGAATGGTCCGATTTGCAGAACAAATTACTGGACGTCATGGGATTACCATTTTCCGGCAGCAGCAACTGCTATCAGGACAATCGCATGGATGCCTACCGGCGCGAGGCGCCATGGCTGGGTGAGTTCGACGAAGCTGAATGGCGCGATGCTGCAATTAAAAAAGATTTAATGGGGTTTATCATCAACTATTACTGCATCTGGCGGGAGGACGTAGTTCCGGAAGAAACAGACTGGTATCGTTTTCAGGAAGCAGTCAAGGAACACCAGAAATTGGCCATGGACCGCATCAATCCGGTATTCAGTCGCATGGGCGTAGATTTGAAAGCATGTTAAATCAAACACACAATACACCGTTGACCGTTCACCGTTCACGGTCAACGGTCAACGTTTGGTTTAGTTCACATAAAAGCTGAGAGCAGTGGCGTATCGCCCGTCAAAAAAACCTCAAAGATTCAGGCGGTACTCTTGCGGAAACATGTCCGCAAAACGGTCGTCGTTGGTGGTGACAATGACCTGCCGCTTGCGGCTTACCTCCTGCAGCAGGTGCGCCATCACATTTTGACGCTTGGCGTCCAGGCCATCTGCAGGATCATCCAGAATAAACACCCCCAAATTTCCCATGGCATCGCCAATGGCGAGCTTTAGCATCAAATATAGAAAAATGCGCTCGCTTTTGCTCATCTGGTTCAGCTTGTAGGTATAACCCTTAGCCTGAATGATGGGACTAAGCTCCTTGGGCGTTATCTCTATATCAAACTGATCCAGATACTGAAAATGCCCGGCCCATTGCTGAAGGCTTTCCCGGACCTTGTCCATGAGACTCTGGTTAAGCGCAGCCACTGCGCGATCCATGGACTGATAGGCGATCTCGCACAAGAGAACATGCCGGTCTGCAAGCCTGATTTTCTCCTTGAGATTTTCAGCATCCTTTGCTCGCTGTTCGGCCTGCTGAATATTGAGCTTCAGGTCAACAAATCGCTTCTGCAAATCAGTCCGACGCGCTTGAATCGCCTGAATGCGATGACTGAGCGTTTCAATTTCAGGATCATGCGCCGTTCCCTTTGCCTTCTCAAGCTCATCAGTGGCCTGACTCAACCTGGATTTCAGGCTTTCGACTTTTACGTTCCAGTGCTGGATTTCGGCGATTCGTCGCTGCATGGTCTCCATCTCGATCTTGCAGTTTTTCTGTTCCTTAAGCGCAGACTGAACAGTTGTCAGCTCCGAGGCCAACTGGTTGCGGCTGTTCTCCAGCTCGTCGCACTGAGCCTTTCGCTCGGCAATCAACAGGGAAAGATGCTCAGTGGATAATGCCTGACCACAGGCGTGGCAACTGGGCTGCTTTTCCATATCCGAAAGGCGCTGGATATCGGACTTCAGCCCCCGAATCCGTTGATCGAAACTTCCCATTTGGCGCTGAAGATCATCCGGATTCGGGTAAACGGCATTAGCATCGGAAATGCTCTTTGCAATCTCATCATTTTTCCGAATCATTTCCTCAAGTTTTCGAGTCATATCCTCAAGCGGCGGCAATTCGCTCTTGGCCTTTTCGATGGATTCTATTTCAGATTTTTTTTCATCGCAGGTTCGCTGAAGAATAATCAGAAGCTGAGGATCAGAAAAGCCGCCCGGTGCAACCGAAAGGCTTTTGATTTCGGCATCCGTTCCGGCAATCTCTTTTTCCAGATCATCCACCTCTTTCTGCGCCGCAGCCAGATTCAGGGGAGCTGATATTTTGGCGGATGTTTCAGGCTGAAGGTCTTTTCGTTTTTCCTTGGAGATGGCGGCGGCTTTTTTAAAACGGGTCTGTAGAATAAAGATATCATCCATCTCCAGGATTTGCTGAAGCAGCGTCTTGTTGTATTTGGGGATATCTTTAAGAAAATAGATCAGCTCTCCTTCCCGGAAAAAAGAGGTTAAGGAAGCCACATCGGATGGAATGGGAATATATGGTTTTAACGATTCGGACGGATCTTGGGCAAGGGAATTCCAACTGACCCCATCCTCGGAAAGAATGGAAAGCGCAACCGTTCCCAGAGTGGAACGCCACAATTGGCAGATTTTTTCCTGCATGGAAAAATGCAGTGTAGCCGTACCGAATTTTTCGCCTTTCTGACACATATCCGGAACGCTAAGGGTGGTATTCAGGTGTTTTCCGAACATGGCGTAATACAGGGCGTAAATCAGTGTGGATTTACCCGACCGGTTTTCCCCGTAAACAACTGTGAGGTCCGAAAATTTAAACGACATTCCCGAATAGCAGCCAATGTGCTCGACTTTAAGCTGCTCGATCTTCATTCTGCACCGTCCATATCAACCAGTTTTTGATAAATGTGGCGTTCATCCATGTAGGGATTTTTCATGGCCTCTGCAAAAATCAGAATAAGCCGCTGCGCATCGTCCTCCGAGACGCTATTTGCCGCCGCTACTTGCCGGACCTGACTTCCAAACAGATTAATAAACATTTCCTGCGATATCATTGAATCCGCACCTCCAAATCTTTCGTTCGAGCCTTCCTTGATTTTCTTGTTCGTTCCGTTGTCGCAACCGCATACATCCGCCCAGTCTCATTCACCAAAGCTGTGGCGGTAACCAGAACATCCACGACAGCACCAGCTTTAGTGATCCGCTGTGTACGATACGGGGCCAATATTTCAGCATGACCAAGCCGAATTATATTGGCCAATGCTTTTTCTTGCAGTCCCTCCGGAACCAGGTCGCGAATGTTCATCATCAGCGCCTCTGCTTCACTCCAACCATACATCCTGACAGCTCCAGGATTCCACGCAAGGACATTTCCGTCCAGGTCCTGTACTGTGATGGCATCGTGTGCATCGCGCACCACCACGGCCAGACGAAGCAGCTCGTTGGCTTTTCGGAGCGACTCCTTCGCCTGCTTCATCTCTGTGATGTCAACAAAGGTTATCACCGCGCCTTCAATCACGTTATCGAGCGTGCGATAGGGATTGATGCGCAGGGAGTACCAATTTTCATTTACTGTCTGCACTTCAACCTCTTTGGGAATCAGCGTGTTCAGCACTGCCTGCGTGTCCGCAACCAGGCGGTTGTATCCAAGCAGGTTGGAGACGATGTGGCTTATGGGCCTTCCTATGTCGCTAATGATCAGGTTTATGATCTTGTTGGCGGCAGAGGTAAATCGCAGGATGCATAGTCTGTAATCCACAAAGACAGTGGCGATGCCAGTGCCGGCCAGCAGGTTGTTCATGTCGTTGTTGGCCTGCGAGAGGTCCGTCACCTTGATTCCCAGCTCGGTGTTGACCGTGAGCAGTTCCTCGTTGACTGATTGCAATTCTTCCTTGCTGGTCTCCAGTTCCTCGTTGGTGGATTGCATTTCTTCGTTCATCGACTGCATCTCTTCATTCGAGGATTTCAGCTCTTCGTTGGCGGTCTCCAATTCCTCGTTGGAACTCTGGAGATATTCTTCCTTGGCTTGTAGTTCTTTTTTAAGCTCCGCAATATGCAATTCGATGTCCGAATTGGGGTCGTCCGATCCTGTTATGAACTGCTGAGATTGATTGTTATCAAGGAATGGCGCTTCTTCCAGAATGACCAAATAAACGGACGATTCAAGCAATGAGACAGATTCTGTCGCCACAGGACGGATGGTCAGGTTGACCAAGGTGATGTCGCCGTTGGTTTTGACGCGCAGGCCAGGGTAACGCACGATTTGTGCTGATCTCACAGCTTTGCTCAGGCTCGTTGTCAGTTCGCGCCGCAACCCTTCGCGGGCCATCTTCAGGATATTGTTGACGCCGGACTCGCCTGGGGCCGGTTCCAGGTACAGCCCGGTGCGGCCGTGCAGGTAGAGGATATCTCCCTTACTGTTGACGAGCGCGCCAGCCGGAGCAACCTGCTGCAGAATCGCTCGTTCGGTCAGCTCGCATAGTGGCTGTTTCACTGTGAATGCTGTCTTTCTGGCGGCCCGTGGTAATGCCATTTCTATCGCCGTAATGGGCGGGACAAATCGGCCCGCGAAAGTGCTATGGCAGCCTTGAAACTGTTCTTTGCGCTGATACAGCTTTGTTTTACGGTCCAGCACGGTAAATATATCGTCGCTATTCCCAACGGTCTCGGATGTGCCCAGGAAGAGAAAGCCGCCAGGGTTCAGCCCGTAGTGGAACAGGGGAATGAGCTTTTTCTGCAATTCGCTGTTTAGATAGATCAGCAGATTGCGACAACTGATGAGATCTATTTTTGAGAATGGCGGGTTCTTGATCAAATTCTGCTCGGAAAAGACCAGCATGTCGCGAATGCCTTTGTGGATGCGGTAGGCGCCGCCGTCGGATTCGGCCGTAAAAAAACGTTGAAGCCGTTCCCGCGAGATGTTTGCACCGATGCTAACAGGATAGATGCCGGCACGGGCCGTGGTAATCGCACGGCTGTCGATGTCGGTGGCGAATATCTGCACCATGAAACTCTGTTTCATCGCCTCTTGATGTTCGGCGATCAGAATGGCTATGGAATAGGCTTCTTCGCCGGTGGAACATCCTGGCACCCAGACACGTATCGCTGCATCCGACCTCTTGCCGACAAACAGTTTGGGAATGGCCTGTTTCTCAAGTATGTCGAAAGCATTCGGATCACGGAAGAAACTAGTCACACCGATCAGCAGGTCGCAGAAAAGTGCATCCACCTCCGACGGAGTCTGCTGCAAATACCTGATGTACTCGTTCATAGTTTCAATTTTATGGCGGGCCATGCGCTGCGCGATGCGGCTATAAATGGCGCTGGTCTTGTACTGGGAAAAGTCGTTGCCGCTCCGGGCGCGCAGCAGGATAAATATCTTCCTCAGTGCGTTCTCAGCCGCAGGCGCCGGGGTGGGTGTAATCCTTGGGGAATGACCGAAGAAAGCTTGGGCTACATAGGCCATGAGCTGATCCGTCATTTCGGACGGCGGCAGCTCGTAGTCAACCAGACCGGTGGCGATGGCGCTGCGCGGCATACCGTCGTACTCGGTTGATTCGGGGTTCTGCGCCATAACCATGCCGCCCTCACTCTTGATGGCCCGTATGCCAAGGGTGCCGTCGCTGCCCGTACCCGAAAGCACGATACAGATAGCCCGTTCGTGTTGATCATGGGCCAGGGATTGAAAGAAGAAGTCAATCGGCATTCGCTGACCACGGGGGGCGGATGGCTCCATTAATTGAAGTACGCCGTTAATAAACGCCATATCGCGATTGGGCGGGATGATGTATGCGCAGTTGGGTTGCACCACTATTCCATCTTCGACCTCGAAGACCTGCATACGGGTGTAGCGCCGGATAAGGTCTGTGAGGATACTCTTATGGTCAGGAGCCAGATGCTGCACCAAAACAAAGGCCATTCCAGGCTCGACATCCTTGGGCATGCCGGAAAAAAAAGCTTCGAACGCCGCCAGCCCCCCCGCCGAGGCGCCGATGCCGACAATAGGAAAAGTGACAGCGGGTTTTTCAGCCATCTCTTGCGCCTCCGCCACGTTTTCGGCGAACTCGGTATCAGTATCGGTATCAATCTCCGTCTTGATCACTGGCCGGATATCTGATCGGATATCTGATCGGATATCTGGCGCTTCGGGTGTTTTCACTTTGTCTTTTTTTCTTGATACCATGATGGATGCCTCGCTGATTTTTCCAGTTGATTTCGTATTTCTTCTTCATGCAAGATTTAAAATTATCTGATTTTAGTTTCGTGGTTTAAAAGTATTTTCACGGTAAATTATCCTGACCAGTGCTTTCCACTTTCTGATATATTTCCTTCAGCACAATCCCGCTCGGAAGTGATTGCAAAACAATGCTTTCTTCAAGTCCTTTCGCCACAGAATATAGCCAGCTCTTTTCATTCTGTTTGAAATATGTCTCAACTATGTACTCTTTCTGCGATACCAGAACATATTCTGCTAAAGACACCAAGGTGCGATAGTATTCAAATTTCCTGCCCCTGTCAAAAGATTCAGTTGAAGGTGATAATACCTCAACAATAAGCACGGGATTCAAAATGATGTCGTTTTGATGCTCGTAGAATTCGATTTTTCCACAGACAACCATCATATCCGGATACACAAAGGCATTGTGTTTCGGGATTGCAAGCTTCAGATTGCTGTCAAATAGCATACAATCTTTTCCATCGAGCAAATTCCCGATTCTTCGGTGTAGATTAGAGATTATGGCGCTATGTTTATAGCTTCCACCGGCCATGTCAAAAATCTCGCCATTATGAAATTCGCTTTTGTATTCGTCACTCTCTTCAAATTTCAGATATTCTTCTTTGGTGTAAACTTGTTCTTTCAAGAGCGCCCGTCCCATGAATTTCTCCTTTACCGTGAAAATGGTGTTCTTCTTTCGAGGCTGTTCACAGTTCTTTCGCCATCGCTTGATGCAGCGTATCAAACTGCGCTTCCATCTCTGGAATATGTCCCCTGACGGCGTTCAAATCTCCGGCCTTGGCCGCTTTCTCCATCAGATGAGCCACAGTTTGCAGGCGATCTCCACCCACGTTGGCGGACGCACCCTTGATGGTGTGAGCCTGGTGTTCGACGCCCAAATCGTCTCCGGTTTCCAGATAACCCTTCAGCAAATCAATCTGTCGCGGGATATCTTCGAAAAAGCTTTCCACAACCATTCGGGCCAGATGATTATCATCCATCAACCGGGCCATCAGACCGGCGCGGTCAAATATGACTGGCAAGTGATCAGTGATCAGTGATGAATGGCCTCCCACCTGATCAATTTTCTTTTTCACCATGTCTTTTTCATCATTTCTGCTTTTTGATTCACAATTTTCTTTTGGAAGCCATTTTTTCAGAACATTAGACAACGCCCCTGGAGAAACCGGCTTGGTGATATAGTCATTCATCCCCGCCTCTATGCAGCGCTCCCTGTCGCCCTGCATTGCGTGGGCAGTCATGGCGATTATTGGAATAATGCGTGATGTGTGAACTTCGCCATCATCAGCAAATTTTCCTTTCGATATCATCATCTTTTCATCTTTCCTGATTCTCCTTGTTGCCTCTAATCCATCCATCACGGGCATCTGCACATCCATCAGCACAATATCGTAGGACAGGGTAGCCAGAGCGCTGAGTACTTCAGCACCATTTGCGACTGCATCCGCACGCAAGCCTATTTTCTTCAGTATGCCCAGCGCCACCTTCTGATTGGTGATGTTGTCCTCGGCCAGCAGTATACGCAACTTGCGGCCGGCGAACAGGTTTTGTTTCTCACGGGCAGTGTGGCGCGTAGCGATGGGCTGTGGCTGCAGCATCGGCCCCACCCCATCCCGATCCATCAACGCCAGAGACAGCACTGCCTTTAGATCCTGGTGCCGTATCGGCTTGGTCGAATATGCTGCGAACCCGATCTCCTGAAAGCGCCGGGCATCGCCCCGCATCCCCAGAGATGTCAGCATCACCATCCTGGTGTCGGCCAGACGTTTGTCCGCCTTGATGGCGCAACCTACTGCCTCACCGTCCATGCCCGGCATCTGCATATCAATCACGGCAATGCGGAAGGGGTCGTTTTCATCCAGCGCCCGGTAGAGGAATTGGAGGGCGCCTGGACCATCCTGCGCCTCCGATGCGCGCATGCCCCATGAAGACAGGCGGATCATCAGGATTTCGCGGTTTGTGGCGTTATCATCCACGATCAGAACGCGTGTGCCGCGCAGATCGGTTGGCGTAATATTTTCCGCATGCAATCCCATAGCCTGTTTGTCAAGGCGCGCAGTGAACCAGAACTCCGAGCCTTTGCCCTCTTTGCTGCTTACGCCAACCTTGCCGCCCATCAGCTCGGCAAGTTGTTTGGAGATCGCCAGGCCCAGCCCGGTGCCACCGTATTGCCGCGTGGTCGATGCATCCACCTGGCTGAACTTGTCGAAGATCATGTCAATCTTGTCTTTCGGAATGCCGACACCCGTGTCGCGCACCGAGAAGTGCAAAAGAACAGTTGCGAGATTCTGTCCCCCGCCAAGAGATATATTGGCTGTCCCCTGCTCCATGTTTTCCGCCTCCTCGTCTTCCATGGAGACGCGGACCGCCACCTCACCTGCAGATGTGAACTTGACGGCGTTGCCCGCCAGGTTGGTGAGAATCTGGCGCAAACGGCCTGGATCACCGCGCAGCAACGAGGGCACATTAGGATCGGCGGCGCAGATCAGCTCCAGGCCCTTCTCGTGAGATTGCACGGCCAGAGTGGCGGCGAAGTCGTCCAAAAGGCTCGACAGATCGAAGTCCAGCATCTCCAGGTCGAGCTTCTTGGCCTCGATTTTGGAGAAATCAAGAATGTCGTTAATCAGGCAGAGCAGCGATTCACCGCTGGCGCGCACGATTTCGGCATAGCGCCGCTGCTCATCGTTTAGATCCGTATCCAGCAGCAGCCCTGTCATGCCGATAACCCCATTCATCGGGGTCCGGATTTCATGGCTCATATTGGCCAGGAACTCGCTTTTGGCGATGCTGGCTGTCTCGGCTTTCAGCGCCAGGTCATTGGCCAGCTCCGCGCTCTCTTCGAGATAGAAGTTGAGTTTTCGGAGTTCCGCCTCCGCCTGCTTGCGCTCGGAAATATCGCGAAAGCATACGACCGTCCCGGTAATCCTTTCCATGTCAACGATTGGCCGGCTGGAATACGATACCGGAATGGCGCGCCCATCCTTGCAATAAAAAAACTCATCACTCCCCTGATGAACTGTGCCGTCTTTGCAGGCCGTATAGATTGGACATTCATGAACAGGATATGGCTGCCCGTCCGGTTTAGTGTGATGCGTCAGGGCATGCAGGTTCTTGCCGAGCAGCTCCCCGGTTGCATATCCCAGCATTTCATTGGCCGCTGGATTAACAAACGTCGTGATTCCGTCAATACCTATACCACAAATTCCTTCCCCTGCGGACGCAAGCAGCAGCCGGTTTTGGCCAATGGCCCTAATCACTGCGAGCTGTCTGCCGCGAAGAAGCAGCAACATGCCCAGCAACGCAATTACCAATGCCGCAAATGCTATCAGCCACTGCCAGTAGTGTAGCCATATATCCGACAAGCTAATTTGCCCGTAGTCTTGATATGGCGGCAAACGTAGCTCACGCAAGCAGTCGTGGACGCTGGTGTAGTCCAGGCAAACACCCCAGCCCCCGCTTTGTGCGGCTGTGGCGGCGGGCGAATCGACAGGCAGACTAAGAAGCACCACGGCCAACTTGCGCGATAGTTCCTCTGATGTGCCGGACAGTTTTGCAAACGGCCATTCGGGATAGAGGCGAGTGCTATGCACATAAGGAAAGTTGGACCTCGGTACTGACGCAACATTAGCAGGAATAATCCGAATCTCATCCATCCGGATTTGGCCGTCTGCGGCCATACGCTCAATTGTATCGGTGCGCACGGTCCCGACATCCGACTCGCCAGAGAGAACAGCACGAACCACCGCTGGATGAGTGTCCAGAAAGACCAGCCTGGAGCAGTCCCTCTCGGGATCAATGCCTGCCGCCTTGAATTCACGCAGGGCCAAATACCATCCACCGAATGATGTCTGCCCGGTGGCTGCAAGGCGTTGACCGCGAACATCCTGCAAGTCATGCAGGTCGCTGCGATCGGCGCGACAGAAGACGACACCGCCATATTCCGACACGATTTGCGACCCTACCAGATTCAGCAGTGTCATTGTGCGTGTAACGCCGTACTTCACCTCCAGATCAACATATATCGCAGGATTGCAGATAAGAAAATCAATCGTCTTGTTCCTGACCGCCGGATCAATCTCAGTGAATGGCAGCGGCACTATATCGAAGTGATAGCCGGGCAGAGCCTCGCCAAGGTAGTCCATCGTGGGCTGCCACATTTGCTTGCAGATATCCACCCCCTTATGCGCCAAAACACCGATTCGAATTGTCGCTGGGGTTTGTGCGGACTGGATTGGCTGGGAAGCATCGGGTACAATCTCCCCTGCCAGGGCCGACTGGGCGGCAATATCCCATTTCCAGGTGCGGGCGTTAATGTCCGTGCCAAGTACAGCAACCACAGCAACGAAAATAGACAGGAGCAGCGTCACCGTAAATCGCGGGTTTTTCATGTTGTTAAGTAAGGTTGTCTGTTGATCACGATCACTCATCTGGATATATCCCCTTCGAAAACACATCGTCCGTCGTTGGCCATGCTATTGTTTTTGATGATTGACGGGATGAAGGGACAAAAAACTTCGCCATCAAATATGGCATCTATTGTCTGATTCATTTCAGTCCTCCGTCATTAATGATTTAAAAAATAAGCTTCATCTTTTCAGCAGCACATTCAGCATTGAATTAACTTTTCCTATATCAATATATCAATACCCGTCCCCTGTTTTCCCACTTCCTTCAAAATAAGGTTATTTGATTTTAGGATGTTCTTGAATAAAAAGCAAATTCCATTTTTGCCTTTCGCACATTTGCGGGCAGATTGTCAAGCGATTGTGGTCGCTTAAAGTATATTTACGCCACAAATATATTTTGATCCGGATCAACAGGCGCCAAGGAAATACCAGCTTGACCGGCGAACCATTTTCTTATAATATTTAGCACAACAAAAGCTGCGTTTATCCCATGAGTGTCACAGTAACAAAATTGGCGACTCAACCGGCCTGATCCTGCGGAAGAAAACCGCTGCTGATATGTGCAGAAAAGGAGTCTGAAATGTCAACCACATTAACTTTGGAAATTCCAGACCAAATTTATCGCCCTTTGTTAAAAAAGGCTGATAAGCGTGGAAAACCACTCAATCAAATCTTAATTGAATGGTTGGGAGATGCTGTCAAGGATGAACTGGATGATCCATTACTACAATTAGCCGGAGCCTTTGCTTCGGATATCAAGGGTATAGGTGAGAATCACGATTTTTATATCGGACAGGAATTGAGAAACACTCATGAGTGAGATTTTCGCCGATACATCTGGTTGGGCGAATTACTTTGTTCGGACTGAACCATTCCATCAAGCTGCAAAGCAATTGATGCAACAATGGCATAAAGATCAAACCCGAATCATCACCACAAACTATGTTCTTTCGGAGCTTGTTGCTTTATTCATAAGTCCGCTAAGAATTCCACGTTCACAACAAATACAGGCCATAGATACAATCAAATCTGTTGATTGGATTGAAATCATCCATATTGACCAAAAGCTGAATGATCAAGCATGGCGATTTCTTAAAGAAAGAGATGATAAAATATGGAGTTTGGTTGATTGTTCAAGTTTTGTTGTTATGAATGATCGACAGATCAGTCAAGGATTCACGACGGACCATCATTTCGAACAAGCTGGATTCGTGCGATTATTGCAGTAAGGCAACTCACATGAAAAAATCTCCCAGATCGTGATGTTTTTTTATTTACATGGATAGACAGGATATACAGGATAAAGAAAATAAAAAAGAATAGCTTCCTATCCTGAATTTTTCATTATCCTGTCCATCCTGGCCAAAAGATAAGACTGGCCATGTTAAATTTTTTAAGTGAACTATGGTAGATTATATTTTTTGAGTTGCCTTATCTTTGGGAAGCCATAGTTCCAGCACATCCGCCAACGCCTTTGGCGACACGGGCTTGGTGATGTAATCATTCATGCCCGCCTCCAGGCAACGCTCACGGTCGCCCTGCATGGCATTGGCGGTCATGGCGATAATCGGAATTGCGAATGATGGTGAGGAAGAATCGTCTGTTTGCGCTTTATTCGTAATTCCTAATTCGTAATTCCTAATTCTCCTTGTGGCTTCAAATCCATCCATATCAGGCATCTGCACGTCCATCAGCACCAGGTCGTAGGGCAGGGTTTGCAGGGCGGTGAGCGCTTCCACGCCGTTGGCTACTGCATCCGCGCGCAGGCCCAGTTTCTTCAGGATGCCCAGCGCCACCTTCTGGTTGGTGATGTTGTCTTCCGCCAGCAGAATGCGCGCCTTGCTGCCTGCGAACATGTTCAGCATCTCGCGGGCCGAGTGACGAGTGGCGATGAGCTTCGGCGCAGTTCCGACCTGATCTGTCAGCGCCAGAGACACAATCGCCTTCAGTTCATGGTGCTTAATCGGCTTGGTCGTATATGCCGAGAAGCCGATCTCCTGGAAGCTCCGGGCATCGCCCCGCGTCCCCATGGAAGTCATCATCATCATCCGGGTATTAGCCAGGCGTTTGTCCGCATGAATGAACCGGCCCAAGGCCTCACCGTCCATGCCCGGCATCTGCATATCGATCACGGCGATGCAAAAAGGGTCGTTCTCATCCAGCGCCAGATAGAGGGCTTGGATGGCTCCATGACCATCCCCTACCTCTGTCGGGCGCATGCCCCAGTGGGCAAAGCTGGTGGTCAGAATTTCGCGGCTGGTGGCGTTATTATCGACTATCAGCACACGAACGCCGTGCAAATCGGCTGGCGGAATACTTTCCATATCCGCCCCAGCAGCTTGTTTTTCAAAGCGCGCTGTGAACCAGAACTCCGAGCCTTTACCTTCTTCGCTGCTAACACCGGCCTCACCGCCCATCAGCTCGGCCAGTTGTCTGGAAATCGCCAAACCAAGCCCAGTCCCGCCGTATTGCCGCGTGGTTGATGAATCCACCTGGCTGAACTTGCCAAAGAGCAGCCCGATCTTGGCTGCAGGAATGCCTATGCCCGTGTCGCGCACGGAGAAGCGCAGCATGACTGTTTCTCTCTTCATGCCCCCCCCCCCACTTCAAACGCATCGCCCTGCATACAGCCTCCTGTAGCCTGTCCACTGCTTTCTTGCGCCTCTTCTACTAATGTTACGCGGATCGACACCTCGCCATCATGGGTGAACTTTATAGCATTGCCTGCCAAATTGGTGAGTACCTGGCGCAAACGGCCCGGATCGCCGCGAAGCATCATTGGCACATTTAGATCGGCGGCGCATAGCAGCTCCAACCCCTTCTCATGAGCTTGCACGGCCAGCGTACCAGCGAAGTCGTCCAACAAGCTCCATAAATCAAAATCCAACGTCTCCAGATCAAGCTTCTTAGCCTCGATCTTGGAGAAATCAAGTATGTCGTTGATCAGCCATAGCAGAGATTCACCGCTGGAGCGCACAATTTCGGCATAGCGTCGCTGTTCATCATTTAGATCAGTATCCAGCAACAGCCCGGTCATGCCGATGACCCCGTTCATCGGGGTACGGATATCGTGACTCATGTTGGCCAGAAACTCGCTCTTGGCGATGTTAGCCGCCTCCGCCTGCGCCGCCATGTCGATCGCCTTAGCCGTAGCATCCTCAAGATAGCAGTTGACTTTCTGAAGTTCCGCCTGTTGTTGCTGTAGCTGATCCAGGCTTGCCGAAAGTTTCGCTGCAAGTTTGCGGTGGTTAAGGTAGGCAATACCCAGCATGATCAGCAGGACCGCTGCTCCTGTAATCACCTGCTCCAGCAGCTTCTTTTGTTGTTTCTGTTCGGTATAGCGCAGGAGCAGTCCATCTTCGCCCTGTTCGTAATAAGCGATCAAACTGCTATAGTCAACCTCGGCTATGTAGCGATCCATGATTGCTACAAGCCGTTTGTTCTGCTCTGTAGCGCTAAGATAAAATGCGTATCTGCGCGGTGATTCCACGATGGTATGAAACATGGTCAGATCAACAAAATCCATACGATAGCGATCTTCCTGAAACACATTTATGTTCTGAAGTGCAATATCAATGTCGCCATTCCTGACTGCCTGATAGAGGAGTGTTTGGTTATCATAGGAGATAATCCTGTGGGGAGAGACAAATGACTGGATAAACGGTACTATGGAGCAGGCTTTTACAACGCCAATCTTGTAGGATGCCAGGTCGTATGAGTCTTTGATCTTGATCTTCTTTGAAATTTTTGCAATAGCTCCATAATAGGTGTCATGATGGCCGGCGGTGAAGATGCCTGTTGTGGCTCGCTCAGCCGTGTAACTTGTCGGCATAAGCAGATCAATTTTCCGATTGTTGAGCAGCTCCGCCTTGTCCGACCATGCAAGATTTTTATCATACAGAAACTGATACTTGAGCCCCATAATGTTTGCAAGATAACGGAAGAGATCAACGCTGATCCCCTGATAGGAGCTGGTATTGGTATCGTAGTATGAAAGGGGAGTGAAATTGTCATCCACCATCACTCGAAGCGGAGCAAGAGACTGGATAAATTGCGCATCCTGCTCGCCAAGGACAACGTTGCCGTGCATCTGAATCAGGGGGGCATCGAGGCCAAACACGAGGCTGGAACAGGGCGTAAGCAATACCATGATAAGAACGTAGCAGCATCGCAGGTGAGTCAACAACATTTGCATTATAGCGACTATATTGTGCAAGACTGTCATAACTGGCTGCATGAGCTGCCGGAACGTATCGTTTGCTGGTTTTGAAATATCGCTTTTTTTAGTCATTGTCTTGATCCTTTAGTTGCTTTTGCGTTGGGTAATGTGCTTTTTTCATCAGCCCACCCCCACCCCCCGACCCCCTCCCGCAAGGGGAGGGGGAGTAAATGTCCAAACTCCCGACCCCCTTGCGGAAAGGGATTAAGGGAGTGAAAGTCCCTCCTGGGAGCGCCGCACCCCAGTGCGGCCCATGTGTTCGTCGGTGAAGCGCGCCGAATGGTAAGGGCGACCGCCGGTCGCCCCTACTCTTTCATGACAACTCGATTTTCCCCAAAGCAACACCCTCAAACAGTGCAAAAAATACATGGCAATGATTCGGCATAACCACCCATTCAAGTGCGGCTCACTTCGCTTTTTTCGTCATAACTGACGCACTGGGGTGCGGCGGTCCCAGGGGCGGTTTGCCGCTCATCCATCTTATGGTCTCCTCAGAAACTGCGATGTTCAATTCCGACACATCCACCTTGCCGTAAGATAGACTGGCAGATGGCTTCGTGACTGTGTTCGATGAAATGTACCCCCAAAAGTTATGAACCGTATTGGTGGCAGTGATGGTCTGTCTCATTTCTCCCTCCTGTCAAATACAGTTGCCTGATCATAAAATGTTCCTGAGCAAAAAGCAAATTCCGTTTTTACATTCCGCACATTTCATAATTACATGCTCCTTTAATGTAGGCGTTCAATCCCCTCCCCTCCCGACTCCCTCCCGCTGGTAAGCTGGTAAGGGGCGCGAACGGTTACCTTCAAAATCAGCTTGGACTTCAAACGAATAAAACCACGTTAATCAATATATCAATACCCGTCCCCTACTTACTTGTTGACAAGGATGCAACATTATAGGTAATAGTATTGAATTTTGGAAGTTTACCTATAGCCCATTGTCGGAAAGTCAGGTATATGTCACAGAAAAAGAAATTGGCGGAAACAGGCAGCATGGATCGGATCATTGCCGAGGCCAAGGCAGGTCGGGAGCTTCGGGAAAAGACTTACCGGGAACGCGCACTCAAACTGTTTCCATGGGTTTGTGCGAGATGCGCACGCGAATTTGAAGGTAAAAAGCTTCGGGAACTGACGGTCCATCATAAGGATCACAATCACGACAACAACCCGCCAGACGGCAACAACTGGGAACTGCTTTGTCTCTACTGCCATGAAAATGAACACTCCCGGTATCTGGATGCAGAATGGTACGGCGCTGAAACCCCGGGCGACGTTACGACAGATACGGGTTCCGGACACAAACCGTTCGCCGCCCTTGAGGCGTTACTTAAAGGCAAAGACAAAACTTTAAAATAATTCTGTATTCGTAATTATTAACTTCTATTTCGTTATTAAGAGGTGAGAAGCGCCATGGTCATTGAAATCAGAATCCCCAGCATTGGGGAATCAATCAGGGAAGCAGTTCTTGCCCAGTGGCTTAAAAATGATGGAGATGCGGTAAAAAAAGATGAGCCGATACTGCTGCTCGAAACCGACAAAGTGTCGCTGGAAGTGGCGGCGGAAGCTAACGGAGTGCTTCACATTCAGGTTCCGGCGGGAACCGCTGCATCCATCGGTGCGATTGTCGCAACCCTTGACGTGGCGGAAGGCGCCGAGACAAGAGTCCCTGTGCCCGTGATATCTTCTCCGCTGCTTCACTTGGCCAACGGGTTTCAATCTTCAGAGTCGCCGATGCCCGTCCCTTCCCCATCCCTTCCGTCCTCCCTTCATCCGCCCAGCGACACCCACCCATCAGCACCGCCGGATGATGCTCCAATCACATTATCGCATCTACCCATTCATGATTCAACCCATTTGCCTCCCTCCGTCCGCCGCCTCATCCATGAAAACAGGACAAAACATCCTGTCGATGTCGCCGCCATTACCGGAACAGGACCTGGCGGAAGGATAACCAAGGGGGATGTCTTGCTGCATCTTGAAGCAGCACCGGCCATACCAGTCATACCTGCCGGACCAGCAACCGGACCAGCAGCCGGACCACCAACCGGATCACAAACTGGACCACCCCTGCGAGCGGCCATGGATGCACCCCTTCATGAGACCATAAGTGCGGTTATGAACGAGACCTTAAATGAGATTATGCATGAAACCATGGATCAACTCACTATCCGCAAAACCATGACTCCGATCCGTCGGACGATTGCTGAAAGGCTTGTGAAGGTCAAACAGCAGACAGCCATGCTCACCACGTTCAACGAAATCGACATGAGCCGGGTGATGGCGATTCGAATCCGTTATAAAGACGTGTTTCAGAAAAAACACGGGGTGTCACTGGGTTTTATGGGGTTTTTTATCAAGGCCAGCATCGCCGCTCTCAAGGATTTTCCCGATATCAATGCATTTATCGACGCGAAGGACATCGTCTATCACAATTACTACCATATCGGAATTGCGGTTGGCAGTGATCGGGGCCTGGTAGTTCCGATTCTTCGTCATGCAGATCGCATGGGGTTTGCGGGTATGGAAAAAGCCATTGCATCGGCAGTGAATAAAATCACTTCCGGAAAACTTGGTTTGTCCGATCTTGAAGGCGGAACCTTTACCATCAGTAATGGCGGTGTCTATGGATCTCTTCTCAGCACCCCCATCTTGAATCCTCCTCAAAGCGGCATTCTTGGCATGCACAAAATCGAAAAACGTCCGGTGGTGATTGACGACACCATTGTTATCCGGCCCATGATGTATGTAGCGCTCAGTTACGATCACCGCATTGTGGATGGCAGAGGCGCAGTTTCCTTCCTGAAACGGATCAAGGAATGCATCGAAGAACCCGAACAACTCATGATGGAGATTTGATCATGGGGCTTGGTAGCTCAGGCTTGTGAGATAATGAATCTATGAATACCCATGCTAATTTGCAAAAGAAAACCGAAATTTCATTAGCGCTATTATTTCTGGCATGCAATCTCTTGTTGCTGTGCTGGTATCTTTTTGTTGGCTATAAATCGGCTTTCCATTCCGACAGCGCGGCCAAGGTACTGTTAGCCAGAGAAATCGTAGAAACCGGCCAGTATTTTCCGCGCGATTGGAATTATATTAATGGGGAGCTTTTTGTCCTGTTCGGGCACACATTCATAATACCGTTGCTCGCATTCATGCCTGCAGGCTATCTGTCGCACGCAATTTCGGGGTTGATTTCTGCTGTACTCATCCTGTCCGGGGTATGGTTTTTAACAGGATTGACACAGGTTGGTATTTCTCGTCGCATATTTCTCGTCGCAATTGTTGCTTCTGGAATCTCCGGTTGTATGGCGGAGAACCTTTACGGTCAGGTATCGTATGGGGTGTTTGTTTATTTTTCATGCTATATCCTGTTTTTCTCATACAAGTTTCTTCATGTGGGCCAGAAGCAAGGAAAGTATTATGGACTTGCGCTTTTTTGTGTTCTATGTCTTGCATTTTGGTCAAACCCGCAGCGTTCAGTAATGTTTTTTGGTATTCCAACAATCGCTGCGATTGCATGGTATATGCTGAGACTGACTCGTACTGAATTCTCCGAACAGAAAAAAACTGCCTGGTATTCGATTGTAATTGTTTTTGCGGGTGTCATGCTGGGCTCCGCCCTCCACTCCGTAACGTTAGCCAGTTTCAATAACGAAATTGTATCCCTTCATGCATACTGGCTTTCATACAATTCCATGCTAAGAAACGCTATCACCATTCCCGAAAGCCTTCTCGCCTTATTCGGCGGACTGCCAACCGCAAACGGAGAAGTGGTGAGTAAAATTGGCATCTATGAAGCAGTTAGGCTCGCGGCAGGCTTGACTCTGTTAGGTTTGATACCATACTCAATCCATGCGTCATTGCGGCAAAAGGGGAATGGCATCGCCTTTCTTGCAGCGTTTGCTTTGACGGCGCTTGTTGGTGTACTTTTTGTGCAGATTACTACCACAGTGCCAAAGAATAACCCCATTTTGATTTCTCGTTATTTTGTGCCTTCTCTGGTGCTGTCGTTGATACTAACACTCTCACAAAAGCTTGATTGGTCCAAGATGCCGATAGTCTCACTTTCCATTGCGGCTGTGGCGGCATGTTTTGTGACGAGTGCGTACCCGGCATTTGTGGAGATGGGAATCAGTTCAAAATTTGATCGAAGCATCAGTGTCCAACTTCATAATGACATGGATGGACTCAAGGATTTCCTCCTGGAAAATGGGTTGCACTATGGCTATGCAAAATTTTGGAATGCAGGAGTTCTCAGTGTTCTAAGTGACGAAAAACTTCTCGTTCGTCAAATAGTTATTGATCATGGTTTGCCAAAACCGGATCGCTGGTTATCCTCGAACCGATGGTATCGTCCTGGTGCATGGCAAGGGGAAACATTTCTTATATTGACAACGCAAGAAGAACAAGAAAAAGAAACCGTTGACTGGGGTTTGCTGGAACTCTATAATTGCAAACCAATTCGAAATCTCTCATTTGAGGGGTTCAAGGTTTTTGTGTTCCCGCACAATTTGGCAAAATATCTATCCGGCTGGGACAGACATTAACAGGCCCCCGGGAGATGGAGATTTGATCATGTCAGCAGAAAATATCTATGATCTGGTGGTCATCGGCAGCGGATCCGGCGGCTATACGGCTGCAGTAAAAGCATCCGGGATGGGGATGACGGTTGCCTGCATTGAAAAAGCGCCGCAGCCAGGCGGTGTGTGCCTGAATGTTGGATGTATTCCCAGCAAGGCGCTTCTGGATTCCAGTGAACTTTATGCCATGACAAAGAACGGGCTGTCGGCTCACGGCATTCAGGTGACGGGTATTACACTGGATTTGCCGGCCATGATGATCCGAAAAGATCAAGTGGTGGAGGCCCTGACCAAACAACTAAGAAAGCTTCTGGAAGCCAGCCGCGCTAAGCTCCTTCAGGGGACGGCCAAGGTCATGGACGCGCATCGTGTCGAAGTTGTCGGCGGCGATGGCGGCGTTCACATTATTGGCGCAAAATTCATTCTGCTGGCGACTGGCAGCGTTCCGGTCACGGTTCCAGGCATGGAATTTGACGAGGACCGGATTGTCACATCAACCGGCGCGCTGAAATTCTCCGAGGTTCCACGGACACTCGGAATTATCGGTGGCGGCTATATCGGTCTGGAACTGGGTTCTGTCTGGCAACGACTGGGCGCAAAGGTTACGGTCATCGAAATGCTGCCTCAGATTGCCGCAAGTCTGGATGGCCAGATCAGCCGGACATTAAAGCGCATACTCGATAAACATGGAATGACGTTTCGACTGAAAACCACAGTGACCCATGCAGATGTATCAGAAGGCTCAGTGAAGCTGACTCTTGAATCCAATGGCAAATCAGACTTGATGGAATTTGACCGCGTTCTGGTCGCCGTGGGCCGAAAGCCTCTGACCACCGGACTGGGTCTTGAAGCCGCCGGCGTTGAAATGGATCCAAAAACTGGTCAAGTCCGCGTCGATTCACGCTTTCAGACCAGCATTTCGTCGATTTATGCGGTCGGAGATGTCGTTCCCGGTCCCATGCTGGCGCATAAAGCGTCCGCAGAGGGAATTGCTGCAGTTGAAGCCATGTCCGGACTTTTTTCGGAGGTCAACTACGATGCCATGCCGTCCGTCATTTATACTTGGCCTGAAGTGGCCAGCGTGGGACTGACCGAAGAGCAGTTAAAGACCCGGGAAATCCCCTACATTGCTGGAACCTGTCCGTTTTCCGGAAATGGCCGGGCGCAGTGCATGGGCGAAACCGGAGGGCTCGTCAAAATCCTTTCCCACGCCAGAACGGACCGGATTCTTGGCATCCACATGATCGGCCCCAGGGTTTCCGAAATGATTGCAGAGGCGGTGCTGGCCATGGAAATGGGGGCCAGCTCCGAAGATATCGCCAGAACGATTCACAGCCATCCTTCGTTTTCAGAAGTCCTGATGGATGCCGCCAGAAAGTAGAAAAGTAGGGGACGGGTATTGATATATTGATTGACGTTGAATAACAGGCGAGTGAAAACCATCTAAATCAATATATCAATACCCGTCCCCCCCCTCATAGCTCCCGCTGGGAGGGGTGTGAACGATTACCTCATCACTCATCAAAAAAGGAGAAAAAAATGATTCGAAAAAGATTGAGAATGGTGTTTGCTACTCTGCTAATTGTCAGTTTGAGTGCTATGGCCTGGGCGGAAACGCCTGCACCCAAGGATGAAAGAAAACATACCACCCTGGGCAAATATGCAACATCTATCGAAGCCTACGAGATGTGGAAGGCAAACCCGGCAAAAGTCAAAATCATCGACTGCCGGATTGCCGAGGAATACTCATTCGTTGGCCATGCGCCGATGGCCTTCAACATTCCATCCATGCTCTGGACGGGAAAATGGGATGCTGAAAAAAAGGACTACGCGCTCGAGCCCAATGCAGAGTTTGAGGCTCAGGTGAAACAAAAAGCCGGTGTCGATGACGTGATACTGATAATGTGCCGTTCTGGGCAGCGCAGTTCAGTTTCCGTTAACCGGCTGGCAAAGGCCGGATTCACCAACGTGTATAATATCGTAGATGGCTTTGAAGGGGATAAGGTTACTGATGACGAAAGCTATTCAAAAGGCAAGCGCGTCAAAAATGGATGGAAAAATTCACCAGCTCCATGGACATACGATCTGGACGCAGCTTTGATTTATCATGTTTCCAAATAAGGCAACTCAAAACATATAAGGTGATTTCCAACAAAGAATACCCCATTGTCTGATTTAGATTTTTTTATGCCTATATCATCGTTTTGGCAGGCATTTATCCGTGTATCACTGCCATCAGGCAATAGTAGGGGCGAATCTTGTATTCGCCCTATCCGAAAGGGCGAATACAAGATTCGCCCCTACGAAATAAACCCAACTGAATGCCAAATCTTCAGCGGCGCAGTCTGCCTATGGAACACAGAATACCTCCGCCGCACAGCATGCAAAAACACGCCAGCCCGGCGCGCATCGTCAGAAGAAAATCTGTCTGCGTTTCGAAATTGATCGAATGGCCTTTCATGAATACAGACAGCAGAACAGTGATGATCGTCATGCTGGTCATCATGCCCAAAGTGCGCATGCTGCCCACAAGCCCGGATGCCACGCCAAGATATCTGGGCGCCACGCTGCCCATGATCACGCTCATGTTGGGGGATGAAAACAGGGCGAAACCAAGCCCCAGCAGCAGGAAGATGCTGACGAGAACCGTCAGGGATGTGGATGCGGAGATGGCGGTGCTGATGCCGAGGCCCGCCGCGCAGAGCGCCATGCCTCCCGTGGCCACTCCCGCCGCCGAATACCGGTCTGAAAGGTGTCCGCAAAGTGGGGAAAACAGGGCCTGGGCCACGGGCTGGACGATGAGAACTGCTCCAGCCTGCTGCGGCGACATGCCCTTGACAAATTGCAGATACAGACTGAAGAAAAACGTTACGCCGAAGGTAGCGGCGTAGTTGAGAAGTGCTGCCAGACTGCTGAGGGCAAACACCCTGTTATTTCGAAAAAGGCCCACGTTCAACACTGGATATTTTGTGTGCGCCTCCATTGTGACAAACATCCATAGTCCGGCAATGCCCGCAAATATGAGTCCCCACGACCACCTGGCATGGTCAAGATTGGCGGCCCCAAAGATCAAAAGGACAATCGCACAAGCGTACAAGACTGCGCCTTTCCAGTCGAATGGTTCTCCTTTTGCGTCCGCCCACTCTCCGCGCAGCTTCCAGCTTACCAGAAAAAAACTGCTGACACCCAGCGGCACGCACATATAAAATAAAGATCGCCAGCCAAGGGCGGTAATCATGGCGCCGCCAATGAAAGGGCCGCAAGAAAGGCCGGCATACACGCAAGCAACGATCATTCCCAACGCCTTGCCCCTTTGTTCCGGGGGAAAGACGGAAACGACAATGGCCATCCCGGTGGCCGCGATCATGGCGCCGCCAATGCCCTGCAAAAATCGGAAAGCAATTATCGCCTGAATGGACCACGCCTGGGACAACAGTCCGCCCATCAGCGTAAAAACGGCGATACCCCAATGAAAGATGCGCCTACGTCCGTGAATATCACCGAGCCTTCCCATGGTCAGCATAAAAATGGAAACCGACAGCATATAGGCGGTCTCTACCAGACTGAGTTGAATGGCGCTGGCGGATAGTTCCCGGCCGATCGACGGCAGGGCGACACCCACGCCGGAGAGCATGAACGGCATGAGAAAAGAGGCGGTACCGACCGCGAACAAGGTGGCGCCACGAGATACATTCTGTTGCATCAAAACGTTTCCTATTAAAGCAGAATTCTCCCCTTTGCAAAGGAGAGAATTTCTGGATATACCTACGGCCCCAGACGGGCAACAATGAATTCCAATCTATTTCAATATAGGCGATTTGCGAAAATGTCCATGATTATCCTGTCAATGACCTTGAAATGGACTTGATCTGATTTTAGTTCATTTACTAAATAAAAGATTATATTTTTTTCTTGACCATAATATTATAAATGAGTTAATGGGAAACAGCATTGATGGATTTATGTTATTTCCAGTTAATTTTTGGTCACACCCAAGTCTGGAGGAAACCCGATGCACCTGAAAACCAAGATAGAGGCCGGCGAGTTTGTGGTCTTGGCCGAGATGGAACCTCCCAAAGGCGCCGATATCTCTGCCATGATCAAGAACGCCAGGCGTGTCAAAGAGAAGGTTGATGCTTTTCTGATTCCTGAAATGAGCAACGCGGTGATGCGCATGAGCGCCCTTGGCGGCGCAATCGCCCTTCAGCAGGCTGGCATGGAAACTGTCATGCAGATATGCTGTAGAGACCGCAACCGGCTTGCACTGCAAGCGGATCTGCTGGCAGCCTCCGCCTGCGGCATTTCCAATGTCATGGCGGTTTCCGGCCAGGATACCCGCTTCGGGGATCATCATCAGGCCAAGGCGGTTTACGACATTACCCTGATGGAGCTGCTGGACTCACTGAAAAAACTCCAGGACGGCAAAGACATGGCAGGCATTGACTTGAAAGGATCCCCCCAATTTTTGGTGGGATCGACTGTCCAGGCCCAAGCCAAGGGAGAGAGCCTGGAAACTGAGATAGAACTTCTCAATCAAAAAAGCAGCAGCGGCGCCAGATTTTTTATTACCCCGCCAGTGTTTGATCTCAGCGTCTTTGGTCCCTTTCTCAATCGTATCGACCGCAGCAGAATCGCTGTTATTCCAACTGTCCTTCTGCTGAAATCAGCGGGTATGGCCCGCTATATGTCCCGGAATGTTGAACACGTTGTGATTCCGGACTCCCTCATCGCCAGAATACAGAATGCACCAGACAAGGTGCGGGAATGCATCCAGATTGCTGCTGAAATGATTGCTGCGCTCAGATCCGAGGGATTCAGCGGCGTATCGGTATCAACCATCGGGTGGGAAGACAAACTACCCGACATACTTGAAAGAATCTAAGAAAACAGCGAAAGAATCCAGAAAAAACCGCGATCAATGAGCCGTCGTGAATCCAATAAGGCAGGCTCACTGTTAACCTAATCTCTAAAGGAAACCGCTAATGGAAAAACAAGCAGGTCCCCTTCTTCCAATGGCTGAAAAGGCTGATGGCGCTTCGCAGCCGGTGGTGGGCGCCGTAATGGTTGTGGGCGCCGGAATAGCGGGCATGCAGTCCGCACTTGATCTGGCCAACTCCGGATATTATGTGTATCTGGTTGAAGAATCGGCGGCAGTGGGCGGCATGATGTCCCAGATTGACAAGACGTTTCCGACCAACGACTGCGCCATGTGAGTGATCTCACCCAAACTGGTCGAGGTCGGCCGGCATCTGAACATTGAGTTATTGACCCAAACCGAGCTTCTGGATCTCAGCGGAAACCCCGGCAGCTTTACTGCCAGGATTCGCCAGAAGCCCAGATATATTGATCTTTCCAAATGTACAAGTTGCGGTGAATGCGCCAAGGTCTGCCCCATAAGCGTTCCGGACGAATACAACAAGTCCCTTGCAACGAGAAAGGCCGCATTCAAGCAATATGCTCAGGCGATTCCCGGAGCATTCGCCATAAGCAAACGAGGTACTGCGCCCTGCAAATCTTTATGCCCGGCCCATGTCAGCGTTCAGGGTTTCGTCGCCCTGATCAATGCGGGAAAATACAGGGAAGCCCTGGAGCTTTTCAAGCAGGAGCATCCTTTTCCCGGTGTCTGCGGCCGAGTCTGCCATCATCCATGCGAAGCAAGCTGTACGCGCAATCAGTTGGACGAGCCTATCAGCATTCAATACCTTCACCGTTTTCTGGCGGATCAGGATTTGAAAAGCGGCTCGCCATTTGTTCCCAAGGTCAAGGAGCCGAAAAACAAGAAAGTCGCCATTATTGGTGCAGGTCCAGCAGGCCTCACTGCTGCTTATTATCTGGCGATTGAAGGCTACTCGGTAACGGTTTTTGAAAAGCTGCCGGTTCTGGGTGGCATGCTGACCGTCGGAATTCCGTCCTACCGCCTTCCACGAGATATTATTGATTCCGAAATTCAGGTGATTAAGGATCTGGGTGTCCAGTTTAAAACAGGCGTGGAAATCGGAAAGGACTTCACCATTGCTCAACTGCGGGAAAATGGATTCGAAGCCTTTTTTGTAGCCATCGGAGCCCATGAATGCAAACGGCTGGGTATAGAAGGCGAATCCCTTTCCGGAGTTTATCCGGGAGTAGAGTTTCTGAGAGAAGTCAACCTTGGAAACCGGATTCTTCTCGGAGATCGGGTGGCGGTTATTGGCGGCGGAAACGTGGCCATGGATTCGGTTCGAACTGCTCTTAGAACCGGCTCCAAAAAGCCGTTTATCATCTACCGCCGCAGCCGGGATGAAATACCGGCAAGTCGGGATGAAATCGCGGAATGTGAGGACGAAGGCATTGAGATCAAAACCCTGACCCATCCGGTGCGGATTATCGGTGATGCCGCCGGCAAGGTCAAGGCGATAGAATGTATTCAGATGGCCCTGGGAGAACCGGACGCCAGCGGCAGAAGAAGGCCGGTGCCGGTTAAAGGTTCCGAATTTATCATTGAGGTGGACACCGTAATTCCGGCCATCGGCCAGGAGTCCGACTGGGCCTGCTTGACCGAGGAATGCGCCTGCACTCTTTCCGGTTGGGGAACAATGGTGGTTGATCCCATTGCTCTTCAGTCCAATGATCCGGATATTTTCTCTGGAGGCGATGCTGTCAGCGGCCCCAAAACCGTTGTTGAAGCCATTCAGGCTGGTAAAGAGGCTGCTATTTCCATCAACCGCTTCATTCAGGGCAAGGATCTGTGGGAAGGCCGGGAGGTTGACTGGACGGCGGTAACCGATGTTCCGTTGGAAGGATATCCAAAAGCAGGCAGGCAATCTATGCCTCACCTGCCTTCAAAAACCAGGGTCGCCAATTTTAATGAGGTACAGCTTGGGTTTGAAGAAGAAGCCTGCCGAAAAGAGGCGAGCAGATGTCTGGCCTGTGGAATTTGCTCGGAATGCTATCAGTGCGTGGATGCTTGCCTGGCCAATGCCATAGATCACCGTCAGGAAACGGTGGTCAGGGATATTTCTGTAGGCTCGGTAATTCTGTGTCCGGGCAGCCAGGCTTTTGATCCTGCTCCGCTGCAGCAGTTCTACCATTATGGGACAAACCCAAATGTGGTTACCAGTCTTGAGTTTGAGCGGATACTAAGCGCATCCGGGCCAACCATGGGGCATCTGGTGAAGCTTTCAGATCACACCGAACCAGGGAGAATCGCATGGCTTCAGTGTGTGGGTTCAAGAGATGTCAATAGGTGCGGCAACGGATACTGTTCGTCTGTTTGCTGCATGTACGCCATCAAGGAAGCCATGGTCGCCAAGGAACACTCCGGCGGCAAGCTGGATTGCGCCATATTCAATATGGATATCCGCTCCTTTGGAAAAGATTATGAAAAATATTATCTTCGGGCCAAGGACCGCTCTGGTGTCCGGTTTATAAAATCCCGAATCCACACCATTGACGAGGTTCCGGAAACTCGTGAGCTGGTAATTCGCTATGTGAATGACAGCGGCGATATTCAGAAAGAAACCTTTGACATGGTGGTGCTCTCCGTGGGGCTTCAAATACCGCAGTCCTCGGTGGATCTGGCCAATCGTCTGCATGTGGATATGGGGAAATACCGGTTCGCATCTACGCATCCATTCAGGCCCGTCGAAAGCTCCCGTCCTGGTGTTTATGTGGGCGGCGTATTCCAGGGACCAAAAGACATTCCATCCTCGGTAATTGAAGCCAGCGCCGCTGCCTGTGCTGCGGGTGCGAATCTGGCGCCGGCAAGATATTCCTGCACCAAAACCGTAGTAATTCCGGAAGAAATGGCGGTTGAAGGCCTTGAACCCCGGATCGGCGTCTTTGTCTGCAACTGCGGCATTAATATCGCCGGTGTTGTGGATGTTCCGGCTGTACAGGCTTATTCCGCAACCCTTCCGAATGTGGTTTACGCCGGACAGAACCTTTTCTCATGCTCTCAGGATGCTCAGGACTTGATGAAGGAACTGATCCGGGAGCACCGGTTGAACCGGGTGGTTGTGGCCTCTTGCAGCCCCAAGACCCATGAAGGTATTTTCATGGATACCCTTCAGGCCTGCGGACTCAACAAATATCTTTTTGAAATGGCCAATATCCGGAATCAGGATTCCTGGATTCATTCGGACAGTCCCCAGCAAGCAACCCAGAAAGCCAATGAGCTGGTGCGAATGGCGGTGGCGCGCGCCAGAACTTTAAAAGCTCTTCATGAAAAACAGATACCCGTCAACAAACGGGCGCTGGTGGTCGGCGGCGGTGTAGCCGGCATGACAGCGGCCATTGGCCTGGCTGATCAGGGATTTGAAGTTGTTTTGATTGAAAAAGAGACGGAGCTTGGCGGCATGGCCCTGCGTCTGACCCAGACCATCGAAGGCGCAGATATCCAGTCTTACCTGATCGAGCTGATTCAGAAAGCCAGTTCTCACCCCAACATTCAAGTACTCACCCAGTCGCTCATAGTGGGATTTACCGGATTCAAAGGCAATTTCACCACAGAAGTTTTGGTGGGTCCGGGCATGTACGAGCGAAAAATTGATCATGGCGCCGTGATTCTGGCAACTGGCGCTACAGAATACCAGCCCAAAGAATTTGGCTATGGCCATGATCCAAGGGTCATGACTCAGGTGGAGCTGGGCAGCCGCCTGGAAACCAAGGGCGCTGCAGATCTGAATCAGGTGGTAATGATCCAGTGTATCGGTTCCCGAAATGATGAAAACCCCAACTGTTCCCGGATCTGTTGCCAGAGCGCCATTAAAAACGCGCTTCATATCAAGGCGTTGAATCCGGATGCAGAGATTAGTGTTCTGTATCGGGACATTCGCACCTACGGGCTTCTGGAAGACTATTTCACCGAAGCCAGAAAGCTGGGCATCCTGTTTTTCCGCTATACTCCGGAAGACATGCCGCTTGTTGAATTCACCCCGGAAGGCGTTGAAGTCGTATTTACGGATCCGATCATACGGCGCAAGTTGCAGATCAGCGCCGATCATCTGATTCTCAGCGCAGGAATGGTGGCGGGAGAAACTGAAGAGCTTTCCTCCATCATGAAGCTGGCGCGAAATGCCGAGGGCTATTACCTGGAAGCCCATGTAAAGCTTAAGCCTGTAGATATGGCCACCGAAGGAATCTTTATCTGTGGTACGGCCCATAGTCCCAAGTTGCTTTCGGAATCCATTGCACAGTCCATGGCGGCGGCCTCCCGGGCAACCACGTTCCTGTCCCAGGACAGCCTGACCCTGTCCGCTGTAACTGCTCAGGTACAAGCTGATTTGTGTGCATCCTGCCTGGTCTGTGTGCGGTCCTGCCCATACGGCGTGCCCCGGATCAACGCAGATGGAGTCAGCGAAATTGATATTGCGCTATGCCATGGATGCGGCATCTGCGCATCCGAATGTCCAGCCAAAGCAATTGAGCTTAACTGGTACGAAGATGATCAACTGCTAAGCAAGATAGATGCACTGCTGGAGGGGGTGTTATGACGCAAACGTTTGAACCGATTATCATTGCATTTTGCTGCAATTTCTGAGGGTACACGGCTGCGGACCTGGCAGGTTCGATGCGACTCAGCTACCCGTCCAGCATTAAGATCATTCGCGTTCCCTGTACGGGGAAGGTGGATATTCTCCATATCCTCCGCGCCTTTGAAAAAGGTGCAGACGGTGTTTATGCCGTTGGATGTATGGAAGGAGACTGTCATTTTAACAGCGGTAACTTTCGGGCCAGAAAACGGATGGAACAGGCCAGAAAACTCCTGAATACCGTCGGCGTGGGAGGCGAACGTGTGCAAATGTTCAACCTCTCTTCTGCAGATGGTCCACGGTTTGCCGAATACGCCCGGGAAATGGATCAGCGGATCCGCGATCTGGGACCCAATCCCATAAAAGTGGCCATGAAAAAGGCGGCATGATACAGACAAACAAAAAAACAAAATAATTAACATGGATGAACAGGATAGACAGGATAAAAACTATAGTTGCTTCAATTCTGTTTTATGGATAAGACTGGCCATGTTAAATTTTTAATCAAGTAGAAGAGGTCACAAAACCATGATTGTAGCCGATAAAAAACCCATAGAAGAAATCATTCAGCAAGTGGAAGCCCATCGCAATGTGCTGATTCTGGGATGCAATGAATGCGTCACTGTCTGTGAGGCAGGCGGAAAGAAAGAAGTGGGCATTCTGGCATCGGCCCTGCGAATGTATTTTATCAACAACGGAAAAGACATGCGGATTGACGAAATTACGCTGGAACGTCAGTGCGACCATGAGTATCTTGAGGAAATCCGGGATCGAATCGACAAGTATGATGCGGTGATCTCTTTGGCCTGCGGTGTCGGTGTCCAGTTTATGGCGGAGAAATATCTGTCCAAGCCGATCTATCCGGGCGTCAACACATGTTTTCTGGGCGTTACCGATAAGCGGGGGCTCTGGACAGAACGATGTCAGGCCTGTGGCCAGTGCATTCTGGCTAACACAGCCGGCATCTGTCCGATTTCCCGTTGCGCCAAGCGGATTTTAAATGGTCCGTGCGGCGGCTCAAGCAAGGGCAAATGCGAAATTAACAAAGACCTGGATTGCGCATGGCAACTCATTATAGATCGCCTGAAGGCTCTGGGACGAATGGATGACTACGAAAAGCTCTTCTCGATCAAGGATTGGTCCACCGACAGGGCAGGCGGACCCCGAAAAGTCGTCAGGGAGGATGTGCAGATATGACCACTAAAACGCCAAGCAAACTGGAACAAATTCTGGCCGCCGGACATCTGGCAGTCACATCGGAAGTCGGTCCTCCCAGGGGCAGCAACCCCAAACACATCGAAGAAAAAGGGCATCTGATCAAAGACCATGTCGATGCCATCAACATTACCGACAACCAGACATCTGTTACGCGTATGTGCAGCCTTGCGGCATGTATCCGCCTGAAACTCATGGGCCTGGAGCCTGTCCTTCAGATGGTGACGCGGGACCGCAACCGGATCGCGATTCAAAGCGATATCCTGGGGGCTGCTTCTTTTGATATCCACAACATCCTATGTCTTTCGGGCGACCACCAGAGCTTTGGGGATTGCGCCACAGGACAGAATGTTCATGACATTGATTCCATGCAGCTCATCCAGACGGTGCGGCGCATGCGAGATGAGGGGAAATTTTTAGGCGGCGCGGACATTGACCGGCCTCCTCAAATGTTTGTGGGTGCTGCGGAAAACCCCTTTGCCGACCCTTTTGAAATACGGGTTCCCCGTCTGGCCAAGAAAATCGCCGCAGGCGTAGAATTCATTCAGACCCAGTGCATTTACAACCTTGATAAGTTCGAACTCTGGATAAAGTTGGCCAGGGAAAGGGGTCTTACCGAAAAAGTTCACATTCTGGCCGGAGTAACGCCGCTAAAATCCGTAGGTATGGCCAGGTATATGAAAAACCGGGTTCCGGGAATGGATGTTCCGGATGATGTTATCAAGCGCATGGCCGGAATCCCCAAGGAAAAACAGCCCCAGGAGGGAATAGACATTTGCGTGGAAACCATTGAGCGCCTTAAGTCCGTGGAAGGCGTACACGGCTTCCATATCATGGCCATCGAATGGGAAGAAAAAGTGGCTGAAATCGTAGAAAGATCTGGTCTCTATCCACGACCTGTGGTAGAAAATTAGTAAGAAATGATGAGTGATGAATGGTTAATTATGAATGAAAAAACATTCACAATTAACCATTCGCTTTCATTCATAATTCATAATTCATAATTCATAAAGGATGTAACCCATGAGTGAAAAAAAACGCATTCTCATCGTTGACGATGAGCCTGATTTTTCGATGATCGTGCAAACTTATCTGGAAAAAGAAGGTTTTGCAACCGAACTGGCCTACAACGGCGTGGAAGGCTTTGCAAAAATCAAGGCCAACCCGCCAGACGCCATTGTTCTTGATGTCATGATGCCGGAGATGGACGGCTATGAACTCTGCGCGGCGCTAAAAAAAGACAGCGCTTACGCCGATATTCCGATTGTGCTGCTGACGGCTGTGGCTGATCGCGTCACTTCTACAAAATATTCTCATTACGACGGCATGAGTACGGAAGCCGACGATTATCTGGCCAAGCCGGCTTCTGCTGATGACATTACGCAGAGCGTCAAGCGTTTACTGGGTATGTAAGGTTCAGGAGGAATGTGCGCACAGAAGCTGAAAAAGAATATCTGATCCGTGCAATTGATGCGTTGGACCGCGAAATGATCGTGGTATCCCCGGATCACCATATTTTGGCTACCAATCGCTTTACTGCCAAAAAACGGGGCAAAGATATCATTGGCAGTACCTGCTATGATATCTATTTTGAGTTCAGCACGCCATGTGACGACTGTCCCGCCTGTCGCGTACTTCATAACGGGAAACCCATTCTGAGGCATTCTTCCAAAAGTCTTCTGGAAAGCGAGAGGGTTTCCTGTTTTCCCATATATTCGGAAGGGGCGGGTTCGTCAGAATATCCTTTGGCTGCACCTATAATTGATGCGCTGCTGATGGTGGATTTTGATCTGCCCCGAATCGGAAAACTGGAAGAACAGCTTCGTCGATCAAATGCGTTTCTAAAAAATATGCTCAACAGCGCTGTGGATGGGATACTTGCCGCGGACCGAAAGGGAAAAATCTTCATTTTCAATCAATCGGCGGCGGAAGTCAGTGGATACAGCATCGAAGAAGCGTTAGAAACTCTTTATATTCAGGATGTATATCCAGACCGATACGCATGGGACATCATGAAAAAGCTTCGAAGCGATGAATATGGCGGCAAGGGGAAGCTGAAGGAATACCATGTTGATGTCTTGGGAAAACATGGTGAGCGAATCCCCATCAGCCTGTACGCTTCGATTATTTATGAAGGGGGTCAGGAAGTCGGGTCCTTTGGTTTTTTTCATGATTTGCGAATACGGCTGCAATTGAAAAAAGAGCTGGAAAGCGCCCAAATTCAGCTCCTTCAGAATGAAAAAATGGCTTCTTTGGGCAAGTTGGCCGCAGGGGTGGCCCATCAGTTGAACAACCCTCTGGGCGGCATCATGCTCTATTCCAGGCTGATCCAGGAAGAATATGAACTGGGTGAGCCGGCCAAGGATGACTTGAACCGGATTTTAAAGGACGCAGAACGGTGCCGGGATACCGTTAAAGAGCTGCTCGTATTCTCCCGGCAAACCCGGCAGGAAAAACAATTGCATGACATCAACAAGGCACTGTCCCGAACCCTGTTTCTTCTGGAAAAACAGGTTTTGTTTCACAATATTCTTATCGAAACCCGGTTGTCGGAGGACATTCCTCAGGTGCTGGGCGACATCCAGCAGCTCAACCATGTGTTTATGAACGTCATTTTAAACGCTGCTCAGGCAATGGACGGCCGGGGGAAATTGATCATCTCATCGAACCTCTCCCCGGACGGCGAAAAAGTTATAGTTGAGATATCCGATACCGGACCGGGAATTTCGGAAGATGTGCTGCCGCATGTTTTTGAGCCATTTTATACGACTAAAGAAGAGGGAAAAGGTACTGGCCTGGGTCTGAGTTTGGCTTATGGCATTGTGGAAAGCCATCAGGGGAGAATTGTCGCCAAAAACAGCCCTGATCAGGGATCTGTTTTTGTTATCGAGCTGCCCATCAATCCTTCATGAACGTCAAATTTTCCTGTGTATCCTGTCCATCCATGTAAATGAAAAAAACACCGTGATCCGGGAGATTTTTCATGTGAGTTGCTTTAAGTTTAACCCTTAATGCTTAATACTCTATTAGGAAGGTTCTATTGAAGCCGGAAAGCACGTCGAATCGTTTGTCCATTCTGGTCGTTGATGATGAAGATAGCATTCGGGAGGGATCCGAACGCATTCTGACGCGTATGGGGTTTCAAGTGTATAAAGCTTCTCGCGGAAGCGAGGGGTTGGAGATTCTTGGCCATCATCCGGTTGAGATCGTTCTTCTTGATTTAAAAATGCCGGGAATGGACGGTATGGAAGTGCTGGCCCATATTCAGCAATTGAATTCAGAGATTCTGGTCATCATCATCACCGGCTACGCCACGATTGAAACCGCCATCGAAGCCATGAAACGGGGAGCTTACGACTTTATCCCCAAGCCTTTTGAGCCAGATCAGTTGCGGATGGTCATCAATCGGGCAAGAGAGAGGATTCGACTAACCGAAGAGGCCGAAATGTTAGCTCAGGAGCGGCAGCGGAATCTGGCGGATTTAGGCACGGAAAAAAGCAGGATTCGAACCATTGTGGAATCGCTCCCGAATGGCATCCTGGTGACCAATGTCCAGGGACAGGTGGCGTTGATGAACCCGGCGTTCCAGTGGCTGATGGGGATTGAAGAAGACACGGCGACAGGAGAGCCTATCGAATCCTGCATTCAGGATAAGGGTTTTTGTCAACTGGTCAAAGACATTTCTGCGGGAAATGCACAATCTCTTTCGGCGACTTATGAATTTACTACAATTGGTGAAAAATGCCTGCAGGCCACCGGAAGGCCGGTTCTTGGTGATGTGGGTGAATGCCAGGGTGCTGTGGTGAATCTGGTGGACATTACGGCCATGAAGGTGCTGGACCGTATGAAGTCCGAATTTGTCGCCAAGGTGTCTCACGAGCTGCGTTCTCCGCTGTCCACCATCCATGAGCAACTGGCCCTGGTTCTGAAAGATATGGTGGAAAAGGAATCTACTCGCGACCAATATTTGCTGTCGCGGGCCAAGGAAAAAACTCAGGGATTGATATCACTGATCGGAGACTTGCTGGATCTGTCCCGCATCGAAGCTGGAAATGTGTGCATCGACTTCAAGCCGATCAAGCTGGATGAACTTTTGAAAAACATTGTGGATTTTATGGAAACAAGGGCTAACGGAAAGAATCAGCGACTGAAGCTGGTTCTTCACGATGAATCACTACCCCTGATCAAAGCCGATCCACAGGCGCTGGAAAGTGTTTTTGGAAACCTGATAGCAAACGCCATCAACTATACGCCTGAAGGCGGAGCCATTGAGGTTGGGATCAGCCTGCTGCCAGAAAAAATCCAAATAGATGTCAGCGATAACGGATTTGGTATTGAAGCCAAGGATATCGAAAATATCTTCAAACGCTTTTATCGGGTCAAAAATGAAAAAACCAGGTTCATCACCGGTACTGGCCTGGGCCTTCCCATAGTGAAAGGGCTTCTGGATGAACTGGGGGGAAGTATTCAGATACAGAGTGAACCATCCCAAGGATCTACATTCACAGTTTTTTTACCCATTTCCGCAGAGAATTCGCCGCAGGATGCAGCATCACAGACGGAGTAAGGTCCGAATACGCAAACTACTGGACCCAGTCGTAACGCCGTTAAATCTTGCCATCCTGCCGGTTGCCTCAAATTCTATTTGACATCTATCGGCCAAACGTTCAAATACATCTCTGATAATAACCAGAAACTTTTGTAATCGTTCAGCCCCTCTCGCTGGGAGGGGAAGTGAGCGGTTACGAACTTTTCCTCTGTTGTACTGATGCAAAAATCAGGGGCTGTATTCTTTATGCCATTACATTTAGCCATTTTGGAGGAATTTTATGTCTGAAAAACGTATTCACAACTTTAACGCCGGGCCTGCGGCCCTTCCACTTCCGGTTTTGCAGGAAATCCAGGAGTCTTTTCTGAATTTCAAGGGTTCCGGCATGTCAATTACCGAGGTCAGCCACCGGTCAAAGTGGTTCGATGATGTAATCAACGATGCCATTGCCAGAATTCGCAGATTGCTGAAACTGGATGACTCATACCAGGTTTTGTTTCTTCAGGGCGGCGCCAGCCTTCAGTTTGCCATGATTCCCATGAATTGTTTGGCAGACACGGATTCCGCCGATTATGTGAATACCGGCACCTGGGCCACCAAAGCCATTCAGGAAGCTCGGCTTCTGGAAAAAAATATCAAGGTTGTCGCATCTTCTGAAGATCGGGGATTTTGCTATATTCCGGAAAATATCGTGTACAGCCCGAAAGCCGCCTACGTTCATATCACTTCCAACAATACGATTAAAGGTACGCAGTGGCTGACCTATCCTGATGTAAAAGGCGCACCGCTGGTCGCCGACATGTCTTCGGACTTTATGAGCAGACCTTTTGATGTCAAGCCTTTCGGCCTGATCTATGCCGGAGCCCAGAAAAACATTGGTCCTGCCGGAGTCTGTGTGGTCATCATCCGGGATGATCTGCTTAAACGCACGCCAAAAAACATTCCAACGATGCTGAAATACACCACCCATGCATCAAAAAATTCCATGTACAATACCCCTCCGTGTTTTGGAGTCTATGCCATTCAGCTCGTCATGAAATGGCTGGAAGAAACCATAGGCGGCCTGGAAAACATGGATATCGTCAACCGGAAAAAAGCCGGATGTCTTTATGATGTGATGGAAAAAAGCCGTTTTTATCAGGGAACAGCGGACCCTTCAAGCAGATCCCTGATGAATATCACCTTCCGGCTGCCTTCGGAAGACCTTGAAAAACAATTTGTTCAGGAAGCTACCGCCAATGACTTTGGCGGACTCAAGGGACATCGTTCGGTCGGCGGATGCAGGGCCTCCATCTATAATGCAACGACACTGGCATCGGTTCAGGCGCTGGCGGATTTCATGATCACATTTGAGCAAAAAAACGGATAGATTCCTGTTGCCATTCCGTAATGCAGATGAAGTGAACTATACTGCGAACTGGCATAATTTGCATTTTTGAACCCTTCACCCTTCCCCCGCTGGGGGAAGGGTGAAGGATATAGGAAAGCGGATATCCGAAATCACATTATGTCAGTCACCTCTTCCCACCAGATACGCTCATACCCCAGAGAAACTACGGCATAGCATTTCAGATTCAGGTTCCCGTATTTACGGTTAAGTGATTCTCCATACTGCTCCACCTGAATTCGGGCATTAGCCATCTTCT
>JBAXVB010000599.1:0-2780 GCA_037129415.1 Deltaproteobacteria bacterium | reverse complement strand
TCTGCATTTTCCGACAAATCTCCGTGAGCCCGCGCTTCTTCGATGGCCTTGATGTTCTGAGGCCTCTCGACTTTTTTCAGATGTTCCAATTCAACTTTTAGGGCGGCATAGCCCTCTTTTGTCATGGGTATTCGATCCAACTTATTGCTCCTGAAATAATGATTTATCGTAAATGCTACAGCATGAACCAAGGATACGATCGAGTTAACAGGCTGCTATCACAAATAGGTTTCAGCCAGAATCTCGGCAATCTGAACAGCGTTGGTGGCCGCCCCTTTTCGGATGTTATCGGCGACAACCCACAGGTTAATGGCATTGGGAATAGATTCATCTCTTCGAATTCTACCAATATATGTCAAATCCTGGCCGGCTGCATCAATGGGCATTGGATATGTATTGGTACCCGGATCGTCCACAACCTTAACTCCTGGCGCACCGCACAGAAGCTCCCTGACCGCTTCAGGAGTGATGGGCAGTCGAGTTTCAATGTTGATGGATTCGGAATGGCTGTAAAATACCGGAACCCGAACCGTGGTCGCTGTAACCCCGATGGTGTCGTCTTCCAGAATTTTCCGGGTTTCATGGACCATTTTCATCTCTTCTTTGGTATATCCATTATCCAGAAACACATCAATATGGGGAAGGCAGTTGAATGCGATGCGATGCGGATAGACTTTATTTTCAACAGGTTGGGAGTTCATGATCGCACGGACCTGTGTATCCAGCTCGACAATGGCTTTTTGGCCAGTGCCGGAAACCGCCTGATAGGTAGATACGACAATGCGTTTGATGCCATATTTCCGGTGAATGGGATTTAATGCCACCACCATCTGGATTGTCGAGCAATTGGGGTTGGCGATAATGCCTTTTTGCATGTAGCCGGCGATGGCATGGCTGTTGACTTCCGGAACCACCAGTGGCACCTGGGGGTCCATTCGCCAGGCGCTGGAATTGTCTATGACCACACATCCTGATACGGCTGCAATCGGCGCAAACTTTTCACTGGTGCTTCCGCCTGCTGAAAACAGCGCGATATCCATGCCGTTGAAGGACGTTTCTGTCATTTCCTCAACTACTACCGGCTCGCCTCTGAAACTCAGTTTTTTTCCCGCCGAACGAAAAGACGCCAGAAATTTTATGGATTTGACCGGAAAATTCCGTTCTTCCAGGCAGGCAATCATCTGATTTCCAACAGCCCCGGTTGCTCCAGCCACTGCAACATGAAATTGTTTTTTCGACATGGACACCTCTGTTTTCTTTTCCATAAATAAAAAAACATGATCCTTGATGAGGCGGACAGAGCTTCATCAAGGATCATGAAATAACACGGAGAAACAACCGCGCCGGGTTATACTTCAAACCGCCACAAACTGAACTTTACATTCGCTTCTTCCCCAAGTGGGAGGATGATTTGTGGCGGGGGACAAAATTCATCTGAGATACCCCACAATCGACGTCCCGGCCCTGACCTTGTCTCCCACCACCACGTTGATCGTTGCATCAATTGGAAGATAGATATCCAACCGTGACCCAAAGCAGATCATGCCAAAACGCCGTCCCCTGTGAACTGTTTCGCCTGGCTGAATATGGCAGATGATTCGCCTGGCGATAAGCCCTGCAATCTGAACCACACAGTACCGCTGACCCTGGTCCGTTACAATGAAAACCGCGTTTCGTTCGTTATCTTCAGAAGCCTTGTCGAGACTGGCGTTAACAAACTTGCCCGGGTGATACTCTATTTTTTCAACCTGGCCTTCATGGGGAATGCGATTGACATGGACGTTAAACACCGACATGAAGATACTGATCTTCTGGCAGGGACCGTCATACAAAAGGGTGTGATCCACCCTGCCTGCAATTACCACCCTGCCGTCTGCAGGAGAGATGATCGCCCCATTGGAAACCGGGACAACCCGATCCGGGTCTCTGAAAAAATATGCAATAAAAAAAGTAACTGCAAGTCCCAGAATCGCCGGCACCCGCAGTTGAAGCAGGGCCAGTACGCCCGTAGCGAATGCGGCGGCAAAAATCAATGGATATCCCGCGACTGCAACAGGAAATGCGAAACAACTATGAGGTTCCGGCAGCGAAAATTTATTCATCATGGCGTCCTGTAAGCGCCCCGGGAAACCAGCATTTCTCCCGAAGCGTGATTAATATTGACGCATTTGTACCAAAATCCCTGAAATATGTCAATGATTACCCAATTGTGGATCAAGATGATTTTATTTCAGCTTTATTAAAATCAAAATTACAAACAGTTGAGTAATATTTTGATCAATCCTGCGAAAATAGCTGCCCCCGAAAACTGGACAGTCTGCTAAGCTATAAGGACGAAAAGGCAATTTTTATAGCTTAACTTTATCGAAAATCTGTCTTGACTTTGGGGGTAACTTTATTATGTAGATAGCCCTTCACCCAATATGCATCGCCATGATATAGGCTTTATTGATGACTCGAATCAAATTGTTAACTGTCCGGCCAATGGCATCCATCCGGGCCAAAAGTGCAATCCGTTCCTTGGAGCGCTGAAATTCACGCGGAGACAGAATATCCTGAAAAAAACCGCAGGCATCAACAAGGCTGACGAGGACGGTTTCTCTTGGTTCCGGAATCTCATCGCTCAGTATCAGATTGCGAAGTCGCCTTTCAATATTCTGAAGTTCTATACCGTCAATAATCGGATATTGCCGGGTGGGAAATACCCAAAGTATTTTTTTATCTTCCTGTTTCAATATCTTTTTATCAATAAGTTCCTGCAGAACATGTTTTTCAATAAA
>JBAXVB010000598.1:0-2787 GCA_037129415.1 Deltaproteobacteria bacterium | reverse complement strand
GCCATGCCTGTGCAGCGGGAGGCCAGCTCGATCCGGCGAACTCCGAACCGGTTCTGAAGGGGAATGAACGCCTTGCCGATTTCTCCCAGAATGGCATCATCACCAAGCTCGACATCTTCGAGAATCAAATCCCATGTTGGCATGGCGCCAATGACCGGGATTTCTCTGCCAACCCGGACTCCGGGTGTGTTTTTATCCAACAGAAATGCGGTAAACCGGTTCTTGGATTGAGCTTCCTTGTCTGTCACTGCAATCAGAATGAAAAAGACATTATCTTTATCACATTTGCTGATAAAAGTTTTAGTGCCGTTAATGATCCACTTGTCGCCTTTCTTCACGGCTGTGGTTTTAAGGCCGCTGACATCCGATCCAGCCCCTGGCTCGGTAACAGCCATTGCAGAATCCAGCTTGTTATCGCAGTAGGGCAGAAAATATTTTTCCTGCTGGGCCGGTGTGCAACAGCTATGAAGATAGTACAGGTTTGGAGCATCCGGCGGCAGCATGAATCCGTGAGGGGAAAACCCTACAAAGCATCGGGACAGCTCTTCCATGACCAGAGTCTTGGCCAGCATCCCAAGCCCCTGGCCTCCAAATTTTTCCTCCACCTCCAGACCCCAGAACCCCAAATCTTTGGTTTTTTGAAGTAGTCTCTGGGTGTCTTCCTTTGGCAGAAGCGGTCCGGGCGTTGTCCATAACCCCATGTCCCGTTCCAGGAATTGTTTTTCAAGCGGCATCATTTCCCGTTTGACAAATTCCCGCATGGACTCTTTGAGCATCATATATTCTTCCGGAATCGAGAAATCCATTTTTCACCTTTTTTTGTTTGATAGTAAATGAAATTATGTCAATACATCTTCGGCAGACAACTGTTTCACCTCATCTTCAGAATACCCCAGAAGCCCGGTCAGCACCTCGGTCGTATGCTGTCCGAGCAGAGGAGCTGCGCTTACCATTTCAATGGGAGTTTTGGAAAAGCGGATTGGAGCCCGGTTGTACAGGGTAGATCCCACCACCGGATGATTCAGGTAAGACCAGAAGTCTCTTGCCCGAAGGTGCTCATCATCAATTGCAGCTCTGGCATCATTCACCACACCGGCCATAATACCCTGATTCAGCATCTCTTTCATCAGCAAGTCGGAATATCGGGTTTTCGTCCATGCCTCAATGCCGGCGTTCAGCTCTTCTTCATGCTGCTTTCGTCCGGTTAGAGTACTGAATTTTTCATCATCCGCCCAGGACGGACTTCCCATGACCTGTTTGAGCCTTTGCCATTCAGTCTCGGTAAATACTGCGATTGCTATCCATTTTCGATACCCAAGCGTGGTGAATACCCCGTGTGGCGCGGCATCGGGGTCGCTATAACCCAGGGGAGGCAGCACTTCTTGATTGGCGGAATAAGCAACGACATCTGTCGGCTTCATGCAGATGGCCGATTCCAACTGGGATATGGATACAGTCTGGCCTTGTCCGGTTTTTTCCCGCTGCAGCAGGGCAGCCATGATACCAAACAGCGTATGGGTCGGAACCATCACATGATCTGTATAATTGGTGCCGGTTCCAAACGGTCGGGATTCTGGAAATCCGGATTGTTCCGTCAATCCGCACAGGGCGTTCAGGTTGACACCAAAGCCCATATAGGATTTATGCGGCCCGGATGTTCCTTGAAGACTCATGGTGACATAGATGATACGTGGATTGATATGTCTGACATCTTCCCATCCCAGATTCCACTTTTCCATCTGGCCCACCCGGAAATTATTGATGATAATATCGCTTTTTTCGATCAGCCGAATTGCCACATCACGCGCCTTGGGGTGGCTCATGTTGAGTGAGATGCATTTTTTATTGGGATTCCGGTTGGCGAAATACCCGCTGCGCTCCATGCCTTCCCCAATACCATCCTTGAAAGGTCCGCCTTTTCTCAGAATATCCGGGCGTTTGACACTTTCGATTTTGATAACATCAGCACCGCACTGGCCCAGCACATTGGTTGCAATCGGGCCGGCTCCGACCCATGAAAAGTCACAGATTCGAACGCCATCCAGAGCCCGTTTCAGATTAGCCAACATAGACGATTCCCTCCTTTGCCAGTGCATGGATTTGACCCTCATCATAGCCAAGCGATTTCAATATCTCGGCCGTGTGCTGACCCAGTGTCGGGGCCGGCTGTCCAAACCGCCATTTCAGGTTTCCAAACTCATACGGAGCACCCGGAAAGGTGATATCCGCATTCAGGTAATCGTGTTTGATGGTCTGCCAGAACTGTCGGAAATTAAGCTGAGGATTTTCCAGCAGATCCTTTCCATTGCTGACCGGTGTCAACGCCACCCGGTGGGCCTGAGCTTTTTCATAAAGCGTAAGCTTGTCATGCTTCATGGTAAATCGCTCTAATACTGTGCAGAACGTCTCATACCCGGTTTTGGACCGCCGGTAATCGGGTTCGATCCACCGCTCATCCTGAAAAACCTCCCAGTTCTCAACCCCTTCTTCTTTCATCCACTGAACGAACGGATCCCACATGACCTTGTTTTTGCCCATGATCGCAACAATGGCAAAATATCCGTTTTTGCAGGGGTGAACGGTTGCTGATCCAGCTTCCGTGCCTCGGCCTCGTCTGTTTTTTCCTTCCAGATCCCAATACTGAGCCGCATTTTCAAGAGCCATGCCTACGGCTTCCATGCAACAAACATCAACGAACTGGCCAATGCCTGTCCTTTTGGCAAAAAGCAGGGCAATCGAGCTGCCGACGGCCGCATAAGATTCCGCCATGCGATATGCCTGATTGTC
>JBAXVB010000597.1:0-2788 GCA_037129415.1 Deltaproteobacteria bacterium | reverse complement strand
TCGGTTGTGGACGTAGCGGATATGGATTCTCTCAAAGTTGAAGTGGATGTCTCCGAATCCAATATCGAAAAAGTCTTTAAGCATCAGCCCTGTGAAATTCATCTGGATGCCCTTCCCTCCGAACGCTTTTCCGGAAAAGTTCATATGATTGTTCCCACAGCGGACCGCACCAAAGCATCGGTCATGGTAAAAGTCGCCTTCGATGTATTAAGTCCCAAAGTCCTTCCGGAAATGAGCGCAAAGGTGGCATTTTTACTCCGGGAGATCACAGAAGCAGAAATGAAGCCAATTACGGCAGTCCCCACTTCTGTCATCGTTCATCGAAACAATCAGGCGGTCGTCTTCAAAATTGCCGGCGACAGAGCAGTTGGCGTCCAGGTGGTTACGGGCAGGCAGATGAACGACATGAGCGAAATTCTGTCCGGCCTTAACATCGGCGATAAGGTCGTAACCTCGCCAGCCGAAAATATAATCGAAGGAACAAGGATCAAATTTGCTCAGTAATCATATTGCTGTTATTGAAATAACCGATCTTGTCAAATCCTATCGCCGGGGCAGCCAGTCCATTCCGGTGCTGGAACATCTTTTTCTTAAAATCGAAGAAGGGGAATTTCTGGCGTTAATGGGTCCATCGGGTTCAGGGAAAAGCACCCTGCTTAATCTTATTGCCGGCCTGGATCAGGTGGATTCCGGAAGCATCAGGGTCGGGGGCGAAGAGATCACGGGCTTTTCGGAAATCGAGCTGGCAACCTGGCGCGCCGGTCATGTGGGATTTATTTTTCAATTTTACAACCTGATTCCCGTGCTGACCGCATTTGAAAACGTCGAACTTCCCCTGATGCTGACGGGCCTTTCAAAAAAAGCGCGAAAAGCGCATGTGGCTACGGCCCTTTCCCTGGTAAGCCTGCAGGACCGAATGGATCACTATCCCCGTCAACTGTCCGGCGGACAGCAGCAGCGGGTAGCCATTGCACGAGCGGTGGTAACTGATCCCACCATTCTTGTGGCGGATGAGCCCACGGGAGACCTGGACAGGCATTCCGCCGAAGATGTCCTGCGACTTATGGATCAGCTCTGCAGCGAACTGGGAAAAACCATTGTCATGGTTACCCACGACCCACGAGCCGCCCGAAAAGCCCACACCCTGAAATATCTGGAAAAAGGCGTTTTAACCGATGCTCCTCAAATTGCTGTTCCGGAATGCCTTTAGGCACCGCCTGAGGACGCTGTTGACCATTGGAGGCATCGCAGTGGCTATTCTGGCCTTTGGTCTGCTGCGAACCGTCATCAGCGCCTGGTATGCCGGCGTGGAAGCCTCGTCCGCCAGCCGTCTGGTTACGCGAAACGCCATTTCCCTGATCTTTCCACTGCCCATTTCCTACAAGGAAAAAATCCGCAGTGTGGAAGGTGTCGGCGTTGTGTCTTACGGGAACTGGTTCGGGGGCATTTACATTGATGAAAAAAACTTCTTTGCCAACTTTGCCATTGAACCCAGAACCTATTTTAACCTTTACTCGGAATATCTTTTGTCAGACGATGAGACCGCCACATTCTTTCGGGAGAGAAAAGCCTGCGTGGCGGGTCAAAAACTGGCCAAACGCTTCGGTTGGAACGTCGGTGACACCATAACTTTGAGGGGAACCATATTTCCCGGCAATTGGGACTTTGTCCTTCGCGGCATTTACCAGGGAAAAGACAAAACAATTGATGATAACCAGTTTTTTTTCCACTGGGATTATCTCAACGAAACCTTGAAAAAAACGCTACCCCGCAGGGCGGATCAGGTGGGATTTTACATGATTGGCTTGAAACGTCCGGATCAGGCCGCCGCCACTTCTGAAGCCGTGGACGGACTGTTCAAGAATTCTTACGCAGAAACTCTTACCGAAACGGAAAAAGCCTTTCAACTGAGCTTTGTTTCCATGAGTGAGGCCATTATCACTGTCATTCAGCTTGTCTCTTATGTGATCATTGTCATTATCATGGCGGTTGTGGCCAATACCATGGCCATGTCGGTGCGCGAGCGCATGGGCGAATACGCTGTTTTCAAGACATTGGGATTTGGCAGGGGATATCTCGCCGGCCTCATTCTGGGAGAATCCTTTACCCTGACATCCCTTGGCGGACTACTGGGTATCGGCGTCACCTTTCCAACTGCCAGCGCCTTTGCCCGGGCGGTCGGCCAGTTTTTTCCGGTATTTCATGTTTCCACGGAAACCATTCTGATGGATGTGGCGGCGGCGGTCATAGTCGGAGTTGTGGCCGCCGTTATCCCGATCTGGCGGGTTGTGCAGGTTCGCATCGCAGATGGCCTTGGAAGGATCGGGTAAATGAACCTGCTGTTTTTCTACAGCCTGAGAAATCTCCTTACCCGAAGACTGACCACAGCCCTGACGGCGCTTGGCATGGCCCTTGTTGTGTTCGTGTTTGCCGCCATAATCATGTTGGCCGAAGGTCTTCAGAAAACCCTGGTCGATACCGGCTCTTACGACAATGTCGTGGTCATTCGAAAATCATCTGGTTCTGAAGTTCAGAGCGGCATTGACCGGCTTCAGGCTTCCGTTGTCGAAACCCAGCCGGAAATCGGTATGGGGCAGGACGGCAAGCAACTGATCGCCAAAGAAATGGTTGTGTTGATCACCCTGGAAAAACAGGAATCCTACAGCCGATCCAATGTGGTGATTCGAGGGGTTTCGGAAGCCTCACTGTCTTTAAGGCCCCAGATTCACATCCTCTCAGGCAGATTGCCTCAGCCAGGCTCTTCTGAAATCATGGTTGGTAAAAGCAT
>JBAXVB010000596.1:0-2794 GCA_037129415.1 Deltaproteobacteria bacterium | reverse complement strand
ATAAATAAATGGTTATTTATCCAGCAAACTGTCGATCAAATAGAGATGCACTTGAGCTGCCTTTAGGACAATGATTAATAATATTTACCTACACCATAGCGGCACTACCATAAAGAAAGCAACCGTTAACGACATGGTGATCGCTATGTCGCTTTACCATCATAAACAGATGCTGTTAAAAATTTAAAGAGTGGTCAGGTGTGCTTCAATGTTCCTTCCCCACCGTTATCGCCATGAAGCTTGCAGGATGCGATGTTGCTTCATCCGCTGATAACAAAAACCTCCTGATCGTCGGCTCGGAGGTCATATCGGTCGTAGCCCATATGGTCTATAAGAAGGTCTCTGAGAAACTAAAGCAGTTCGTTGCCGCCGTTGAATCCGATCCTGCTTTTTCGATCAATATAAACATGATTATCAGATAGGCGCTAATAAAGATATGACTCGTAATCTGCCGTCATAAATAACATTGGCTTATTCTGGCCGCAGGACAGCCAAAACGACGTCATGGATACGCCGCTGGTTTCTGCTATAGTCGCGCAAGGCGTGCTGAAGCCAAACTTCATTGCCTTAGATATTAGGTCCTGATCAATAAGCGATTATGATTCCAGGGCAACTCAATGAACGAATTGTTTCAACCCGATGCGGCGGTCAATGGCAAGGCACTTCGATCCCGAAGACGATCCGCACCCTTATCCGGTTATCAGAGAGCGGTTTCAGTGCAGGGTCTACTTGAAATGTCAGGCCGCTTCATATATATAATGAAAACCGTCAGCAGTCGAACAGCAACACAAAATGGGCGCCATATGGTTCAGTAACCGCTGATCCATGATAGGAGCTTTTCAAGCCAATTGGCTTCGGCGCAGATATTAAAACCGGTGCCAAAACCAGAGAGTGAACCGAATTGATCACTAAAATTGTGCGTAGCCGTATTCCAAGTGAGCTATCATCTGAAGAGATTAAGGCAGTCCGTTGTGATAATCGACTTCAGAGAGAAATTCCTCAGGATTATGGCCTAACATTATCCGCAGTCAGCTCGATTAAGTCACGCAAATGTCAGGCGGAAATTCCAGATTTTCCAATTAAGCCGCCAGAAGCACCAAAAATAGTTGTGTTTGTTTGTCCGCCTGCGAAAGCCTCTGGGCATAAGCCTTTGCGGAAACAAATGCTAAAACCTGTGCCCGAATTCTGGAAACCCACCGCCCGAACAATATCCGTGCCGGATACTGAAGCTGCAACCGCACCGCCGATGCCGTACAAACATCACCCGGATGATTGGCTCCTGTTCTAACCGGAGCAATCTCGCCAATCAAACATGGCGCCCTGATCCCGAACACCCTTCGGCGGAATATGTGTGATCGTGACGGCGCAGTGCCTTGGTTGGTCCGAACCCCACCGCAACACCACGGTTGTCCATATTATATTCCAGCAGCGGCGTACGGGACGCGGCATGGGGGTGCTTCGTCGCGCTTAGTTCTACCATATTATCGGCGGTCTCCAAAAATCTCGGCTTGCAACCTTTGTTTCGCAAAATGTTGGCGATCTGGTAACCACAAAGTTCTTCTCAAACGTGTTATTGGCGCGTTGATCCGCCAAAATAATGGCTTTACCGTCCTCCTGCCAGGAAGTTGGCCCATCACCTTCAACGCCATAACCCCACGGGATCGATTCCGAGGTCGGTCGGCCATGCCTATAGAGGTGCACATGCCATGAACGACACCGAGTGATTATTGAACTAAGCTATACATCTCCTTTTCAAGGCGGAAGGAATCAGGCTTGGATGCCGGCAGCAGCCATTGCGCCAGTTCCGCCGACGGCCTTCGAAATGATTGCCACTGCGTTCCCTGCGAGCAGCACGTCGACAGGATGGCGAGCCCCAAACTCATCAGCAGCATTTTCAATACTAACAACCTCTTCAGCACTCATGTCGTTCAGAACAGCCCACCGATTCGGGCAAAACAATCGGCGTCCATGACAGCCCCACCGCTTGGGATAAGTCTATTTTTAGATCAGGGTCATGCTAAATAAACAAATGTACTATACTACTCAAACAACAGTGTTATACATCAGATAATAACACCACCATATATAAAATTAATATTGAATATGGCAAGCCACCGTTTTCGCAAGCCTTTATTGGCGTTACATTTGTGACTATAAAATGTAATAATAAACAACCAGTCCGAAGTGCAGATAATATTTTTTAAAAGTACATTCGACGCTTTGTGAAACTTATATCAGAGTCCACACCATCAACCTTAAAGTTTTAATTATTTCCATCACATGGATAAAGAGTAATATAGCAAGCAAATGATTTAACCGCGTCCAATACATTAGCGCCGGCATCGGCTCCGCTTGCAGCCAATGAATTCAATAAGTGTGAGAATATATATAACGCACTATTTATTTCTACGTCAATTCGAAATAACTCATCGATTTTTGACTGACTCAACACCGCATCACTGAAAGCGCCCACACATTCTTCATATAATGTTGTGGCTATATCATTGTAAGCAGAATCCCGTTGGTCCTTACCGGAATTGGAGTTAATTGATGTGAATTCCAGTTTTTTGATTCCATTTAGGCTTTTTTCGCAAACCCTAAAACAATGCAGCCACATTGTATGCACTGTTGACGTTTTGTCATATATCTCAGGTCTATTGCAGTTATTTAAGGCCATTTCAATATCCTGGGAAGCCGCGCTAAAGTTGTGTGCATTGCCGCCGCTGCTAATTGAATAGCATTGACCTGATGATTGGGAATATATAACTGCAGATAATAAAATTAAATACGCAGA
>JBAXVB010000595.1:0-2801 GCA_037129415.1 Deltaproteobacteria bacterium | reverse complement strand
GGATTATAGCTCAGTTTATACCCCAGACCGTAAACCGTGGTGATGATCTCCTGGCCTGGCAGATGAGCCGCAATTTTTTTTCTGAGGTTTTTTATATGGGAATCGATCGTGCGATCATAGCCATCGCAGTCGTAGCCCTGCACGCGGGATAGCAGCTCATCCCTGGAAAATACCCTGCCAGGCTGAGAAATAAGTACCTGCAGGAGCCTGAATTCGTTTGGTGTCAAATCAAGCTCCTGGCCGCTCACCTTTGCCTGATGGCTTGCTTCATCAATCGCAATAGGCCCAATGGCCAGGTTTTTTCCGGCAGGCTCCGGGTTGGTGCGCCGCAACACTGCTTTTATGCGCGCAACGAGCTCTCGAGGGCTGAAGGGTTTACACACATAGTCATCCGCACCAATCTCAAGACCGAGAAGCCTGTCTATCTCCTCCACTTTTGCGGTGATCATGATGATGGGGATACCGGAGAATTTTCTCACCTCGCGGCACACGGCCATGCCGTCCATGCCAGGCAGCATCAGGTCGAGCAGCATCAGATCGGGTGAACTTTTTCTGACCTGCGCGACAGCCTGATCGCCCCGGCCTGCAATGGTTGTCCGATAGCCGGATTTTTCAAGATACTCTTTCAGAATCGCTGCTATTTTCTGCTCGTCTTCAACAATGAGAATATGCTTATTTGTCATGGTTGTTTGTTACCTTTCGTGCATTTTTGGTTGCTATGTTATGAAGTGGGAGCATGATCTCTATCTGCAGTCCGCCAGTCGCCGCATGCTGCGCTGTGATTGTACCATCATGAGCTTCTATAATTGTTTTACAAATTGAAAGTCCCAGCCCGCTGCCTCCATGCGCCCGGCTTCGTGACTGATCAACGCGGTATAACCTGTCAAACAGGCGGTTCAGCGCCTCCGTGGGCACAGTCGGCTTGGTATCGGCAAATAACAACAGTACGCTACTTGTAGCGCAGATATTGCGAACGGTCAGGCAGCCCGGCGAATCCGTGTAGCGCAAGGTGTTTTCCAAAAGGTTTGAAAACACCTGCATGAGCCGATCCTTGTCGCCATGTATCGTGATTGTTTCTGTATCACCAAGTTCATCGACAATTACAATGCCACGCCTGTTGAACATGCCCTGAAACTTATTCAGGCATGTACGTACAGCCAGCGCCAGATTGACGGGCTCTCTCTTGATGCGCAAAGCGGCGCTCTCCGCCAGCGACAGATCGTGCAGGTTGTTGACAATCTTGCTAATATGTACAACCTCGTCATGTAGGGATTCAAGTCGATGGCTGCTTGCCTCGCGTATCCCGTCCTGCAGCGCCTCTATCTCGCCCCGCAGGATGGAAAGGGGCGTTCGCAACTCATGGGCAATATCGGAAATCCACTGCTGCCGTAGTTGCTCATACTGTTCAAGGGTCTGGGCCATAAGGTTGAAATCCACGGCAAGCTGGCCCAGCTCATCGGAGCTGTTCACGTTAATTCTGGTGTCAAACTTACGCGATGTGAGGCTGCGGGCGCCATTGATCAACTGTTGCACAGGAGCCAGCAGATGGCGCGACAGCAGAAACGCCACAACCGCCGCAAGCACCAACGCGATGGCTCCGACAATGTAGAAAATCCGGGATTGCTGTTTTAGAAATGCTATGTCCAGCGGATCTGACAAGCTATCTTCGTTTCTGAGTCCCAACCACCCGACTGTTTCGCCATTTACCGCAATTTCCTGCAATGTATGGTCTGCTGTAAATTCGGCCCGTCCCACTACATGCCCCTTCTGCGCATCAAACAGCGCAAGCCTGTGCTCGATTCCGAAAATCGGCCGATCATCTCTGTCGCGATCATCTCTTGGCGGCCTTCTTCCAGCGTCCCGGTCATCAGGAGGTGGCCTTTCGCCCTGCCCATCCCGCAGCGCATCCGTTTCAGGAAATCCGCGCCGCCTGTCGGGCCGGTCTTCACCTCTGCGCTCCCTCGGTGGAGGTAGCTGGGACGGTTTAACGTGGGATTCAAAACCAGATGGCATCAAGGGAGCCTTCTCTGAATATGCTGCAGAACCACGGGGCCGCAGCAGTTCTTTCCAGCGTTCCGAATTGTCGCGCAACCGATCCCAGCCCTTGCTGTCCTGATATTCCCGGATCATCACCGGAGTGAGCTCGCTCAGCCGAATCGCTTCCACCTTGTGGATGTAATCCGAGAAGCTCTGATATGCGTAAAACTGCATGGCCACAATCATAACGACGACGATCGTAAATGATGTAACAAGAAAAGCAATAAAAAATTTAATTGACAGATTTAATCGCATGATGCTTCAGGCCGCCCGTATACTTTATTATCATATCATATCGTACTGATCATTCTATAGCATACATTTTTTTTTGATGCGGCAAATCCACACTTTCCACAAAAAATCTCCATATTTTCTCCATAATCAACTGTTATCATGCAAGCCAGTTTAAGAAAAAACAGGTTAGGTGATTTCCAGCAATGAGTATACCATCATGAAGCAACCAAACATCATTGGTCCCGCTCCATGCTGAACAACCAGACCGGGACGGTCTGGCTACAACCCTCAACCTCGGAGTATTCTTTGTTGGAAATCACCTTACGGGATGGAGACAGCATGAAAAATCAAAAACATTTACACATTATTTCAAAAAGGAGATTCTATGAAAACAAAAAGCATTAATACTAAAAATCATGTTCTCGCTCTTGTTGTGACGTTGTCTGTGCTCTGCGCTGCAGCCGCCCCTGCTTCAGCTATCATGGATATTGCGCAAACCCTGTCTGACGGTGCTCAGCGGAACACGATCG
>JBAXVB010000594.1:0-2806 GCA_037129415.1 Deltaproteobacteria bacterium | reverse complement strand
TCCAGGATTTCTTTGACAATCACCAGCCCCAATCCCGTTCCCGTTTCCGTAAAATCTTTGGCATTTTCCGCCCGGTAAAATTCTGAAAACAACCGCGAAAAATCTTGTTCGGGAATGCCGATGCCGGTATCTGTCACTTCCATCCGGATGCCGCCTTCCTCGGCGCGAGTCAGGCAAACCGTCACCTTTCCGCCTGGCAGCGTATATTTCAGAGCATTGGAAATCAGATTGGTGAACAGGTCATCCAGCAGCCGGTCGGTGGCCATCACGGCGGGCAGATTCTCATCAATGCTAAAGATGATATCTATGTTTTTTTCCCGCGCCTGAGACTCAAACAGACCGGACACAACCCGAAGAACCTCCGAGACCTGAACACGATTCAGCGCATCGGAGTTCAAGGCAGTCCGACGGATGCTCAGGCTGAGAAGGTCTTTAACCAGGCTGTCCAACAGTTCCAATCGCTTGTCGCAGCGCAGTACGGTTTCTTCCTGCTTGATGTTCATTTCACCCAGATACCCCTTTTGCAGTATCCTGAGCATACTGACAACCGCATGCAGGGGAGAGCGCAGTTGATGAGCGGCCTTTTGCAAAAACCAGATCCGGTTGAGTTGCGTGTTGAGTTTTTCGATTTCCATTGCGGTCAGGTCCGCCATCAGCGCGAAAAACCGCACATCGTTTTCTGTAAAAGATGCGTCAGCATCGCTGTAAACGCAGAAGACCCCGAGAATTCTCTTTTCCACACGAAGGGGAAGGCAAATCAAGGACGCAATTCCCTCTTTCCGGATATCTTCGGGATATGCAAAATAGTCACGTTCCTCGATATGACCGATGGCGTAAACAGCACCATCAATGATTTTTCGATTGATCGGACTCTTTTGAATATCAATGCTCTCTTTGGATTTGATGTAGTCTTCGCTAAGTCCATAAGTTGAGGCGAATCGGAGTTTTTTGTGCTGCTCATCCAGTAATTTGATGGAGCAAGCCTTTACCCCCATGATGCCTGCAGCACGGCAGGTAGCAGAATCCATCAAGGCTTTGGACTCCGTACTCATTCCCATTTCCTTGACCATATCGTAGAGGGCTGTCAGCTTGGTGTTACTGGCATCCAGTGCTTTGGAAAGCCTCAGCAGTTCTCTGCCCTTGGTTCTTAGGCTCAGCTTGAGGGTTGTCACCAGAAATGCCGTGATCAAAACCGCCACGACCAACGTCGCATAACGAACAATCCCAATAAAATCCTTGGCAACCGGGTTGCCATCGTAAGGCAATATCACATGCTGATACCATAATGGAAAAATTGGTGAATGCACCCCTGACTGAAGCCATACAAGCCCCCCCAGGGTCAGCAAAACCAGCACCCCGTAAAGATAGCAACTCAGCGGCTGCAGCAAGATGCCCGTCAAAATGATATGAAAGATTACAAACAACGCCAGCGGGCTGCATACACCGCCTGAATACCATATTGCCATGCAAAGTGCCAAAAGGTCGAGCGAAATCTGAGCATGGGCGAAAACGTTGAATCGAAGAACATCCTGGGCGCGAATGAAGGACGAATCGAAGTCGGAATGCACCCCTTGTGATTTAAAAGGCGAGAGTCTTCTCCAGACAAACAGAAACAGCAAATTATAGCAAAGAACGCCTGAAAGAATCGCCATCAAAGGCAGCGGCAACCATTGCCAAAAAAAATAACTTGCGCCGCACCCTGCAAAACCGAATACAACCACAGCCCATCTGAGCCTAATCAACCACGGGAGCCGTTCGATCAGCTCCTTACGGAAGAACAACTGTTCCTTGACCAGCACATATCCCGGTTGCATCGGTTGATCTCCCGCAAGAAGGCAAACCTACGACCTGACCGAATGACTGCAATCTTATCGAATGACCGCAATCTTATCGAACAGCCCAGAGGTTCAAACTTAAGACTGGTTCATTTCCATTTTATGCTCAGTAAGAATATTTTCCATGACAATCAGCAGATCTTCGGGATCGATGGGTTTTTCAATAAAATGGGAAATGGGCCATGATTCGCCCAGAATGTGTTGAAATTTCTCCGAGCCTTCTTCAGCCATTTTCTGGGGAAATGACGTGGCCATGATGATGGGGATATTCCGGTACTCAAGTTGATGCTTGAGTTTATACGCCAGATCAAAACCATCGGTATCGGTTGCCATCATCACATCCAGAATGATCATATCTGGAATCTTGGCTTCAATTTTCTCATACCCCTGTTTCCCATTATAGGCCACGCGAACCCCATACTGGCGACTTTCCAGGATGATCCGCATGGACTCCACCAGATCCTTGTCATCGTCAATAACCAAAATATCTGTTACGCAACTCATATAATATCCCCTTATCATGATTTGGTAATTTTAAAAGTATCATAGCGTTTCTCGGCATCCTTCATGCAGCCGAAAAAATCAGGCTATTGTGAGTACAGAATGTGAATCCGACTATATAATACCAAAAGACTTGGCCAATATTCCCAATGCACCTAAAAACGATACGCTGATCGCTATTCCGAACATCTGCAGCGTAAATGAGCGCTGCCGGGCATCTCGTACATCCAGTTTGTCTCCCATACGCTCAATGGATGCAGATATCTGTTCAAAATGCCGGCTCACATCGCCTTTGAAGTCTTTCAGTTCTCCGGTAAGCTGATCGAATCGTTTATCCACCAGCTCAAAACGCCTGTACATCTGTTCGAAACGCTTGTCCACATGTTCAAAACGCGGTAGTGCTTAAGATGTAGTTATCTTGCACAGCTTTGGAGCTATGTCTAAATTGTAATGATGAACAAAATTCCAAA
>JBAXVB010000593.1:0-2811 GCA_037129415.1 Deltaproteobacteria bacterium | reverse complement strand
CGTTTTGCAGCATGTGGAGCGCTCCCGGGCCGTGGCGTTGATCGAAGATATCTGACCTCCGTGCAGATCAATCCAACTAAATGCTTAAATGATTCGCCGTTGGCAGACCACTGTTTTTTATGAAGACCATGACAAAACGAATATATGACATGCCTTTTTCAATGGCTTTCTGATAGGGGGATTGTTTCGCCTTTTTTCCCCACGATATCCATCATCAGCCCATCATATTTTTCATAATCATTGTCCATGTTTCACCTCCGCATATCGCATCAATTTCAGACGGTTTCTTCCAGCTCTTCAATTTCAATGATCATGGCAGTGATATCATCCGATGAACCTCTGCTTCGGGCTCGCCTGACCAACTCGCCAACTGCCCTTCGCCGGTTGCTGTGATCTTCCACGATTTTCGTGATTTCATACATATCAAAATGCTTTGGTAACACCGTCGGACACCAACAGAAGCCGCTCGCCTTCTTCCAGTGGGACAATTACCAGCAATTCCCGGAGCCCATCTAAGTACCTGATATTTAAGGATTATTTAGATAGGCGTTTCGTAAGCAAAAAACCTGCAAATCAGCAGCTTACGCAATTTAGCAGTGACTAAAGACTCAACAATCATATAACTATTTGATTTATAAGGTAAATTGATTACGAGCCCATGTTTTGTAACCCATTGAATTTGCAAGGATTATCATGCGTCCGGGAATGGCTGGACAATTACCATATCAATCTCTAAGTAGGCTCCCAGACCGAAATACCGGTAAATGGCCCCGTTCTCTTCATGCAGCCGGGTCAATTGGCGCACCAGTCCCCCATCCCGAATCAGATACGCAACGGTATCTCCTGCATGAAATATCTCAGCGGACTGTCCATGAATCCACGCAACCGTCCCGGCTGTTAAGATGCGAATATTGTAACGCCCTGTCAAAAAGGATTGCTGTTTCCCAGTGTAAATAATGTTGACAAGTAACATTGAAATGTCGTACGGGATCATTTAATAATAAAATTTAATTCATAAATTGATGATACTCGTTGTTCGAGTTTTTTGAATTTGATTGAATATATTGGCTTCTCTTTAAATCATCATTTTTTATTCAATCAATAAATTCAATAGGTTAATTTTTTAAAACCCGAAGAGGATGATTTTTTATTAAACTTTAACCTATTGAAATTAAAAGCATTAAAAAAACTTGAACATCAAGTGATATGGTTCAATTCTGATGAATCGCTCGGCAAAGCCGGGGGCGACCTAAAGGTATAATTACCACAAGGAGGAGGAAGGATATGGCGAAGATTTCACGGCCGAACAGACCATTGGCGGATGTGAACGTAATTCCTCAAAAGGATGGATCGAACGAAATCGTGGCTTGTTTCATGCCAGATGTTGACATCCTTGTCGGTGAAGGTAACTCAAAAGCAGTATTAGCACTAGACGCATCAGTGTCTTTGAGGAAGATGTACGGTTACGGAGGCCCCTTTGGAGGAGATCCAAATTATGTAGAAGCCGTATCCAGAAAACTGGGTGCTATCCTTACTTCGATTACAAGGTCAGGAAAAGTATCAGCAATTTACTGGGCAGTTAGTCCAGATGGTAGCAAAATTGAGGAGATTGGTGAGTTCGACGAGACATCCTGGGGTAATGCTTCTATTGGCGGACCAAAGAAGGAAAAATGGGGCCGTGGGACAAAGCTTCTTCCCGCAATTAAACATTGTGTTGAGACTGTAGCTAAGGGATCAGATTGGACTATGGGAGTAATTATCACGGATGGTATTATTGAGGATGAACAAGATGGCATTGACTATTGCCTAAAGATCGGTCAAGAAATCGCTGCCGGAAAGCTCAAGCCAGTTAAACTCGTGCTGATTGGAATCGGAGAGGAAGTCGATGAAGGCCAACTAGAGCGCTTTGATAACATGTTTGAAGGTACGGGTATTGATTATGATTTATGGGCCCATGGTATGGTGACATCCATGCTGGATGAAGCGGACATTTTAGGAGTCCTCTATGGCGAACTGATGACCGAAGATACCATCATAGCTCCTACCGGCAGAGTCGAAAACAGCACAGGAGTTCAATTAGCATCCTGGTCAGATGGTATGCCTGGCAAGTTCCGATTCATCTTGCCCAAGGGTGATACCCAATTTGTGATTCGAACCCCATCTCAAGACGTGACGCAGGACATAACCTAATGCCGCAACGAAGCTTTCAATTTATCTTCCTCCAGGGTGAATCGTTGTTATGTAGAAAATCTCTTCATAGTCCAATGTGTCAAGGGACCGGGTTGTTCTGTCCGCATAAATCCGCAAGTTTTGGTATCTTGAGTCTGGATATATCTAACCAATTGAAAACAAGAGATGATTTCAATTTTCTCTGATTATTAAATAAAAGTCTCAAAGTCAATAGGTTACGATAAAATGCCAACATTTGTGGACTTATGCGGTTCTGCCAATACCAACCCGATTGGGGGATATATGTTCTAAGAGGATCGCGAGCAAGTGTTTATAAAGTTTAAATCTATTACATGGAAGGCGTATTGTTAATGTCGATATATGATCGTTTCTTCAGTCAAAAGAAGTCCTCCATAGATCAAGATTTCGTCATTCATAGTAAAATGACCGCTAAGGCATTTGGCAAAATTAATGTTCGCAACACGGGAAAAGAATATCAGATTCAGCTTACGATTCTTATGGAACCTCAAGGAAAGGAGGCGGAAGGATGGCGGACTGGTGTTGCATTAGACGCAAGCGCCTCAATGAAAGGGCAGTGCTGACGCATCAGATACGATTGAGCATCTCAAGTCGGAGCATAGT
>JBAXVB010000592.1:0-2814 GCA_037129415.1 Deltaproteobacteria bacterium | reverse complement strand
GCATCGAAATTATCGAGATTTTTCTGGCAACGGCCAAAACCGGCATTGTGATGGTACCCATCAATTTCCGGCTGGTCGGTAAGGAAGTGGCGTATATCGTCGATAACTCCGATGCCAGGGCGCTGATTGTCGATGACGAATTTGCACCAATCATTCAGGAGATCAAACCCGCTCTCCAGAATATTCCGGCTGAAAACTATATAGTTGTCGGCAAGGCGGTACCTGGTTTCAAATTCTACGATCAGGTGATCGCATCAGCTTCCGACCATGAACCAGATGCCGTGGTGAATCCCGAAGACACCTGGATTTTGATCTATACCTCCGGAACGACCGGCAAACCCAAAGGGGTGATTCGCTCCCATGAATCCCATATTGCGTTTTACCTGATAAATGCCATTGATTTCGGGTTCAGCCATCATGACATCTGCATGAATGTCATGCCGCTTTGCCATATCAATTCAACATTTTTTACCTTCACATTTCTCTATATCGGCGGATCAGTCTATATCCACCCAGCCAGGTCGTTTCGGGCTGAAGAGATTTTGCAGATTATTGAAAGGGAAAAAATATCCTTTATCTCCCTGATTCCAACGCATTACAATCTGCTGCTGAGCGTCTGCGAGACGGCCAGAACCTGTAATGTCAGCTCCATCAAAAAACTGTTGTGCTCTTCGGCGCCGGTCCGCAAAAGCGTTAAAAAAGCCATCATGGAGTTTTTCCCAGGAGTGAAGCTTTATGAGGGCTATGGGTCCACCGAAGCCGGCATCGTAACTGTACTAAAGCCTGAAGACCAATTGCGAAAACTGGGATCCATCGGATATGAGTCTTTGGGAACGGATTTTATCCGGATTCTGGATGAAAACGGCCATGAAGTGGCGCAAGGACAAGTCGGCGAGCTTTACTCGAAAGGCCCCATGCTTTTTGACAAATATTACAAACTTCCAGAAAAAACCGCCAGCGCCTTTCAAAACGGATGGTTCAGTGCGGGCGACATGGCCAGACGGGATGAAGACGGCTTTTATGAGATCGTGGACCGCAAAGATAACATGATCATTACCGGCGGCGAACACGTCTATCCCAGCGAGGTCGAGGAAGTGATCGGGAACCATCCGGATGTGTTTGATGTTGCGGTCATCAGCGTTCCGGATGATAAATGGGGGGAGCTGGTCATGGCCGTGGTGATTCCCCGAAACCAGCAAAGCGGTGATGAAAAGGTACTCATGGACTGGTGCAAGGAGAAAATGGCCGGCTATAAACGTCCCAAGAAGATCGTTTTCATCACACAGGAAGACATGCCCCGGACCGGCACGGGGAAAATACTTCACAGGGTTCTTAGAGAACGATTCTCACAAATTTAATTCAAAGGAACCGTAATACTTAAATGCAGGATTACCCATAACAAACAGAAGGAGACAGAAAATTCATGTTAAGCAAAGCGTACATCCCATACAAGGGCTATTACAGCACCCCATTTTCCAGGTGGCAGGGAAGTATGGCCAATGAACATTCCATCATTCTTGCAGCAGAGACTTCAAAACGATGGCTGGCTGAAAAAAAATGGGATCCAATGATGTTTGATTACTTATTTCTGGGGATAACCATCGGGCAGCCCCAGTGGTTTTATGGCAGTCCATGGGCTGCGGCGCTAATCGGCGCCGTCAGTACGCCAGGAATGCTGATCAGTCAGGCCTGCACCACCTCCACCACCTGTATTTTTCAGGCGGCTTCCGGCATTGAAACCGGGCTGTATCAAAATGTTTACTGCCTGATGACGGACCGTTGCTCCAACGGCCCCCATACCACCTGGCCGAACCCCAATGGTCCCGGCGGCGAAGTCATTTCCGAAAACTGGATGATGGACAATTTCGGCAGAGACCCCTGGGCAAAGGGTGCCATGATCCAGACTGCGGAAAATGTGGCAAAGGAAGCCGGAATCACCCGCGAGCAGTGCGATGCCGTGGCTCTCAGACGTTATGAGCAGTACATGGACGCATCGGCAAACGACAAGGCGTTCAAAAAGCGCTACATGTTTCCGGTCGAGGTCAAGCTTTCCAGGAAAAAAACCATTCTGGTTGAAGATGATGAAGGCATTACGCCCTGCACCAAAGAAGGTCTTGTGACCTTGAAACCGGTCCTGCCAGATGGCGCACATACCTTCGGCGCACAAACCCACCCGGCGGATGGAAACTGCGCCATTACCGTGACCACACGCGAAAAAGCCAGGGAATTGAGCGCAGAGGCTGGTGTTGAGATACAGGTGGTTTCCTATGGATTCTCCAGAGCCAAAAAAGGGTATATGGCTATGGCTGTTACCCCGGCAGTTCAAATGGCGCTTGAAAAAGCCGGTATCGGCATTAAGGACGTGAAAGCCATTAAAACCCACAACCCGTTCGCAGCCAACGACATCAATATGGCCAATCAGTTGGGAATTGATGTTATGAGTTTCAATAATTATGGAAGCTCCCTGATCTACGGCCACCCACAGGCCCCTACTGCAGGACGGTGCATCATCGAAGGCATTGAGGAAGTCGTTATGGCTGGTGGCGGTTATCTGCTATGGGGCGGCTGCGCCGCAGGGGATACCGGAGCCGGGATGGTATTGAAAATCGGATAAGGTTGTCCACTATAGTCTACAAGATGTAGACTATTTTTCACAATGCATTTTCTCCCATACATGGGAATCGTTTCCGGTGTATTCAATGATCTGAGAGTGTAAAAAATTTTCAGATCATTGAATATACTGTCCGCATGTTTTTTTTCTATTGACATCCCTTGTTTCATAGTCATGTTTCCCATGTCACTTCTTCAACGATT
>JBAXVB010000591.1:0-2814 GCA_037129415.1 Deltaproteobacteria bacterium | reverse complement strand
GCTAACGATTCTCCTCCTGCCTGCGTCACCGTTACATTCACCGGGCTGCCGGTTGTACCGGGTGCTGTTATCTGAATGGTAGCAGTTCGGGCTGAGGTACTGGTGTTCGCCTCGAAACTGCAAGTGATGGTTCCGGAATTGGTTCCGCTGGCTCCTGATGTGATCGAAAGCCAACTGCTGGCTGGTGTCACTTCGGCTGTCCACGGCATGGTTCCGGTTCCGGTGTTTGAAACGCTGAATGTAGTGGCACCTGCGTCTTTAGCCACATCCCGGCTGGCTGGGCTCACGGAAATGACCAAAAAGTCAAATGGCTCAGACTGTCCCCCACGAACAGCGCGGACGTAGCAGCCGTAGTCCTTACCGAGGTGGTTGACTGAGCCGTTGGCGAAGTACACGCCCCACGTATCGATAGCGTGGGTAGTAGAAGACCAATAAAAGGACGAAACCGCACTCGGAAAATACGTCGTATTGATCGCCGGTTCATATCTGCTGTAATCAACCAGGCTTTCTAATTCCTTGCTGGTGGGCAGCCGCCAGTCCGTATAGCCACCAAGATTCAGACCCTCACAATAGGCCAGCGCCTGCTCCCATGTCTGGGTATTAGAAGAACCGGCTTGCTGCCACCTTAGACCCGTAGAAGTATCCGTAACCGTGCCATCGGCGTTATCTGTATAACTGCCAGTAACAGCCGAAGCATAATCTGACGGTACACTGTTCACAGTATCAAATGACCCAATAGTCAAATGAGCCAATGAACTAGACTGTCCCACACGAACAGCGAGGACATAGTAACTGACGCGCTTATAGTCGGGGTAGTCGAGGCCGCCGTAGAAATTCACGCCCCACGCGGTGTCCGTAAGGTAGGCGAGAGTAGTAGAAGACCAATAAAAGGACGAAACCGTATTCGGAAAATATCCGGTATCTATCGTCGGTCCTGGGTAAGGAATACCATAGTTGACGATAGACGTCAGTTCCTTGATGGTTGGAAGCCTCCAATCGCTGTAGCCGCCAAAGCGCGCACTGTTCAATGCATCGAGAAAATCCTTGGTATCAGCGCCATCACCCGGAGTGCCAGGATTGGGGTCTGTGGGGTCGTACCAAGTGTAGGTATTATTCTTATCATGAATTGTACCATCAACAGTCTTATTTTCCCAAATCAACCCCGTAACATTATCCCGCACCATAACCCAGGTTGTGGCCGAATCCGGCAGCACGCTGCCGCTGCCATCAAGTTTGGAGTAGGAGGGTGTATTGATGGAGTAGTTAGCATCTTGCCCATAAAGGGCCTGGCCGGGCGAAGGGCAGGTGATCACAGCGCCAGCCACATTATAGCACTGCACTTGACCTGTGTCCGGAACCGGCGCCGCCCACACACCCGTTGTGAAAAGTGATAAAGCAAAGCATACGAGTATCCACATCAGCTCTTTTCTTTTCATGGAAATCTCCTTTACATTGTGTGAAATTACGGTAAGTGATTAAAATCAGACATTTCCAGCCCCCATAGAGAGCCATTTTCGAAGGGTTATCTGGTGCATAAATAACATTACCCCATCCATTGATTAGAACAAAATATTTTATATTGAGCTTATATATATCAATTAGTTATATTGAAATATTCCCATTGGAGTCATTTCATATCAGTATGGTAGATACCGTCTCAGCCTATACTTAGCAGATTCCAATCTATTTCGACAAAAAAGCTTGAAATGACCATAAAAATTGCGTACAGTGTCCATACTAACGATAAGCCATTATTTGCCACATTTTGCATACCAAGTGATATATACTGCGAACTGGCATAATTTTACGTTTTTGATCCCCCACCCCAACCCTCCCCCGCTGGGAGAGGGAGTTTATGAAAAGCGCAGATTATGCCAGTTTGCAGTATATACAGATATGATTATAGCGGATACCACACGCAATTACTTTCCCACGATTCAATTCAGGGTCAGAAAGGCCGTGGCTGAGTCACGATCCTCAGTGGCGTACACATATGAAGATGAACCCTTTTTTACCGCTTATGAAAGTATATCACTAGTTTGGCAGAAACGAAAGCCTCAAATGCCCAATCCATGGCCATCAGCAGGAATACCCTGAAAATATGGGAACAGAAGTTTGTGACTTGCGGAGCCGTCGGTCTTTTGCCCGAATTGAGTTATGTGCTGGTTGAGCCGGCACTTGAAAGAATGCGTATCCATTCGATGTGTTAAGAGCGGCAGGTCTGTCCGATGGCAAAGAAATTTTCAATTGAAATCATAGAGTATTCAGGTTGACATGGTATGATAAATGTTGTACGGCCTAAAGATACAAAAAATGAACACATTGCTCAATGGTATTCGGACTATGGAGCTGCTTCCATCCTTGATGAACCCCTTTCTTTGCTATTGCCCTTCAAGTCTATCCACACCGCACTTTATGTAAAGTTGCTTTTGGTCGAATAAATGTATAAAATGCTCCAATATTGCCTGATATTATTATCAGCACTTACCCGACGAATCAATCCAGTAATTGTTTTTTCGAATCGTTGTCTTCTTTTGAGCGGATGAAAATGTACCCTGTTCGAATTCGTTTTTTATCCCGTAAAAGCCTTTCGTATTTTACTTCATTTCTTCTTGCCGGAATGATCGTTGCGATTGCCTTTGTCAAATCAGATTTGGTGATTGCATCCTTGAGAAACATTAATGGTTATTGGGCAGCACTGGGTCTGGGATGTTACTGGATCAATTACCTTTTTCGGTCCATGCGGTTTTGTGCGATACCTGAAAATCGCCTGCAATTATGGCCAGATGCCATCAAGGCCACCTGCCTTCACGG
>JBAXVB010000590.1:0-2827 GCA_037129415.1 Deltaproteobacteria bacterium | reverse complement strand
CCGGATCATCGTTATCGTCAATGGCGAGATCATTGAACGGGGTTCTCACGAAGACTTGATGGCCAAACAGGGGGAGTACTGTAAGCTTTATGAGATGCAGTTTGTGATGAGATGCAGTTTGTGAACAGGTGAAGTGGTGATGGGACTCTCGCGGGTTTTTGTAGGTTCATTCTTAGCGGCTGCTCTGCTGTTTTATGTTTTTCCGGAATTGGACATCCGGTTCTCCATGCTCTTTTATGATCCGGTCAGTCGCTTTTATCTGGCCGATGCACCTTTCTGCCACTATATCTACGAATCGGTTGAAATCGTCTCCACTGCCTGGGTGGTTCTTGCTTTCCTACTGCTAACTGTACTATGGATTCGAAAAAAGCCCTGGTTCGGACTGTCGGCCAAACATCTGATCTATCTTCTGGCAGCGCTTGCAATTGGCCCCGGCCTGATTGTCAATGTGGTTCTAAAAGACAACTGGGGGCGTGCGCGGCCTTATGATGTGATACAGTTTGGCGGCGCATCTGTTTTTACCCCGGCTTTTGCTATATCCAGCCAATGCCATCACAACTGCTCATTTGTTTCCGGCCATGCTGCAATGGGCTTTTATTTCATAGCCTTCGGATTTAGCCGACACAAAAGCGTCTGTCGAAGGCGTCGCAGCCTTTTAATCCTGCTTGCCGGAATCTACGGTGTTGTCGTGGGACTGGTTCGAATTCTCCAGGGAGGCCATTTTCTGAGTGATATTGTCTTTGCATTTTTTATCACTTATGCTCTGTCTGCTGTTTTATATTGGATTATGTTCGAAAGGAAATCATCGCGTGAAACTATCCATCATCATTCCGGCCTATAACGAAGAAGACCGAATTATTCATACCCTTGATGCCTCCCTTGAGTTTTTAAACCAGCAAAATTTTGAGAGTGAAATCATTGTTGTCAGCGATGGCGGCACGGACCACACCAGATCGGTTGTGGAAGGATTTGACTCCGGAAGCAGGGTTGATCTTAAGGTCATCGAATACCATCCCAACCGCGGAAAAGGCTATGCTGTCCGCACGGGAATGCTGGCAGGAAAAGGAGATATGCTGCTGTTCATGGACGCTGACTATGCGGTGCCGATCGAAGAAATTACCAAAGCTTTTAAACTTATTGAATCCGGATTCGATATTGCTATGGGTTCCCGCGCCATAGCAGGTGCCACTGTTATCGATCATCAGAATTGTTATAGAGAGATTTCCGCCAAACTATACAACCTGATTCAAATGGCGTATCTTGGAATATTTTACAAGGATACCCAGTGCGGATTCAAAATATTTACAAAAACTGCTGCTCAGCGGCTTTTTAGCAGACAGAAACTGAGCAGCGTGATATTTGACCCGGAAATCCTCTGGCTTGCTAAAAAAGCCGGATATAGAGTTGCGGAGTTTCCCGTAAGCTGGCGCCATGTAGGAAATTCCAGAATCCAGTACGACAGCCTGAAAAAATCACTCTTTGTCTTCCAGGAACTCTTTCGCATCCGAAAGCTGCACAGCAGCGAATTTCTCTAATCAAAAAAGTATCAATATCTGATGCCTCAGCACTGCATCAATAATCTACAAAAAAACGTCAAGCCAGATGGCACCTGGCCTCATGCAGGTTTCCAACCGAAGTTAAGGCAGGCGGTGAAGACTTGCAGATGGGGATCGCCATGGGGCAACGGTTCTGGAACCGGCACCCGGGCGGCAGATCGTCAAGCGCCGGCACCATGCCGCTGATGATGGGCAGCAAAATTTTCCGCGGGGTTTCCAGACGGGGGATTGATTCCAGAAGTCCGCGGGTGTACGGGTGCCTGGGGTTTTCAAACAGTTCATTAACTGGTGCAGACTCGACAACAGTCCCCGCATACATCACAACCACGTCATCGCAGACATCCGCTATGACCCCAAGATCGTGGGTGATAAAGATCATCGCCATGCCATTTTCCTGCTGAAGCTGCTTCATGAGATCAAGAATTTGCGCCTGAATCGTCACATCAAGTGCAGTTGTGGGTTCATCGGCAATCAAAATATCCGGCTGAACGGCAAGCGCCATGGCAATCATCACCCGCTGACGCATCCCGCCGGAAATCTGATGGGAATATTCCCGAATACGCCGCTCCGGATCAGGAATGCCCACCCTTGCCAGCATTTCAATTGATTTATCAAGGATTTGAGCTTCATTGAGCTTGCTGTCATGAAGCTGGAACACCTCGCCAATCTGACGCCCGATCCGTTGCACCGGATTCAGGGCCGTCATAGGCTCCTGAAAAATCATGGAAATGTGGCGGCCGCGCAGGGTGCGCATATCTTCCGGCGTCATAAGGACGATATCCGTTCCATGGTACAGTATCTGGCCGTCTATAATTTTTCCTGCAGGCTGAGGCAACAATCTCATGATGGAAAGCGCGGTAACACTTTTACCGCATCCGGATTCCCCCACGATTCCCAGTGTCTTTCCCCGATGCACTTGGAAGGAGACGTCATCCACCGCCCGAACCCTGCCGGCCTCGGTATCAAAGGCCGCTACCAGATGATTGACCTGCAACACATCTTTATCGTTCACTGTGGTAAATTACTCCATAAAAAGATGGTATGGTACAGGGGGTGACATGTTTTCGGGCTGGTTTGGAACCCGCCCCCCTACCCACTGATCCTACCGGTTCTTCAAATATGTCATATCAATGAGGGTGATTAGTGGCTGTCCCCAACTACACCAATCATATCTCTTTTTTCCTATGAGCGCAAATGACAGTTGGCACTTATTTTGTGTAATAGGTCAATAAAAATCCAAAAAAAATCATGAAAACAAGGTAACACTTTCT
>JBAXVB010000059.1:0-16109 GCA_037129415.1 Deltaproteobacteria bacterium | reverse complement strand
GGACTTGGCCATACCGCCCATGGTGGTGGCTATATCGCGAACAAGGGGATTAATGTGAATCAACTGATCGGTCCGGTTCAAGACCCTGTTTCCGGTATGGATGCCGCATGGGGAATCAAGGCGAAATTGAGTAAAACCTAAATCCGCATAGGTCTATAAGTTATTGCTTTTCTAATGCTTTAATCTTAAAGGGTAAATGGCAGTGTGAAGCTCTGTTGGAACGATGCTCAAGTCAAAGAGACTGTAAGCGAAAACCTTACCGGATCACAGAACTGCAGCGCCCCAGAGGTGTCGTTCCAAGGTGCCAATCGCTTTTAAGAGATTATATGATATTGAAATCACATGGAAATAAAAAGCCATAACTTATAGACCTATGCGAGATAAAAGATTAAGGGAGTGATTAATGAAAATGACAGGAAGAGATGTTTATACGAATGAGGCAGGGGAGACCCTTCGACAGAATGATCCACATCTGGATGAATCCGAAGGGGTTTCTTTGAAGGAGATGGTGCTTTCCATTTGGGGATGTCGAAGGATAATAGTAGTATTAACCTTGGCGGCAACCATTTTGATCGGGGGAATAGGTGCTGCCATCTATCTGTTTCAAGAAAAGCAGCAAATAGCGCGCCTTCAGTTCAGCCTTGACTTTGGTGGCATCGAGAAAAATGAGTACCCCAACGGAACCAGGTTCAGTACAGCAGACATATTGGTATCTCCTGTAATAAACAGCGTCTATGGCACAAACGACCTTAAGAGATATATTGATCTGTCTGAGTTTCGCTCAGCGCTTGCCGTGATTCAGACAAATGACAAAGTCAGGCTTCTGGAGTACGAATATGCGCCAAAGCTGGATGACAAAAAACTGACATTAGATCAGCGGAGCCGGCTGGAGGCTGAGTTTATGGATAAGAAGAAAAACCTCATGGTTCCAGTTTTTAATCTGATTTTATCCGGGAACAGATCCGTTTTATCCATCCCGCCCACCTTAAGAGCAAAGGTGCTTCAGGATATGCTCTCGTGCTGGGCGGAATACGCAGACAGAGTAAAAGGCGCAAGTAAATTCCAGATACCTTTGGTGTCAAGAAACATACTGAGTAAAGACGATCTGGAGGCTCAGGATTACCTTGTAGCCGTTGACATGCTCCGCATCACTGCCGCAAGGATTGTCAGCGACATAGCAAAACTTCAGCTAATACCAGGCGCAGCAATCTTTCGGATACAAGGAAGTGGTGTTTCCCTGCTGGATATCAAATACCGGATGCTGGACATGGAGAAGTTCAAAATAAGTCCGCTCACGGGCATAATCAGGCTTGGAGGCGTCACAAGGAGCGATGAAGTAGCAAAAGTATATCTTCAGAATCGTATCTTTGAACTTAAGATAAAGGAAGAGGATGCCACATCGCGTGAAAAGATATACGAGGCTTCTTTTGGTAACTACAGTCAAGGCATTAGAACTGCTTTGGCCGGAGTAGATTCGGGGGGGCGGCTTCAGCCCGGCACCCCGGCCTCTCCTTTGACTGCAAATATCCCGACCACTATAAACCAGTTGGGAGAGACCTTCCTGAGCAGCATCATAAAGATGGCACAGGAAAACCTGGATGCCAAGTTCAGGCAGGATCTCACGCAAAACATCATCAAGGAAGGACTCGGCAAAGTCGAGATTGTATCAGATCTCCGTTATTATGAAAAACTTTTCTCCGAACTGCCAAAAACTGAGAACCGGGAAGGCAGAAGTACTGTGGAAGATAAAATCCGGTCCACGGTTATTGCCTCTATTGAACAGGTTTATGATACCCTTATGCGCAGCATAAATGAGCTGGATGCCATCTATACGGATCTGAGCAAGGCCAACTTGAACCCCACCAGCACTCTCTTTACCGTCAAAGAGCCGGCTTTTATGTCTGAGGAGAAATCCTTAACCCTCAAAAAAGCGATTCCTTATGTTGTTATGATATGGGTGCTTGTTGAGGGATGCATTCTTATCGGAGTTCTGATGTTCAATTTCTTCAGAAAGAAGGATGAGTTATTGTGACGTTTATTCTGTAATGGTGGTAAAGAAATCATCCAGGCATCCAACAGAAAATGACTGGAGTGGGGATTAATGTGAATCGACTGATCGGCCCGGTTCAAAACCCTGTTTCCGGTATGGATGCCGCATGGGGAATCATGGCGAAATTGAGTAAAGCCTAAATCATGGATATAGTATGAGGTTCTGATGAAACAGGAACATGGTGGTGCAGTTACCCAAAAATATGGAATGGTCGTTGATCTGGATTTGTGCACCGGGTGCGGCTCCTGTATGGTCGCATGCATGGCTGAAAATAATGTGCCTTTCAGGGAAGACGAAACTGACAAGCTTAAAAGTATTACCTGGATGCGCGTGTACAAATTAACCAACGGCAAGCATTATCCTGAAACAGATATCTGCTATCTGCCCAGACCCTGTCAGCATTGTGAAGGGTCACACGGACATTCTCCCTGCGTTTCGGTCTGCCCGGCGACGGCGACCGATTACGACAATCAGACGGGAATCGTCAGCCAGATATACACCCGGTGTTTCGGATGCCGCTACTGCATGGGTGCCTGCCCCTACCATGCCCGGTATTTTAACTGGTATGATCCAATATGGCCGGAAGGTATGGAAAAATACCTGAATCCGAATGTATCCCCCCGAATGCGGGGTGTAGTTGAAAAATGCAGTTTTTGTTTTCATAGATACCAGGCTGCAAAAGACAAGGCGCATCTGGACGGGCAAAAAGAAATAGATGAAGATGCCTATCAGACTGCTTGCACCCAGGCATGTCCTGCAGGCGCCATTACTTTTGGGGATCTCGACAATCCCAATCATGCGGTCCATGAACTAAAAAAACAACCGGACGCTTTTCGGCTCCTTGAAAGACTGGGGACCAACACCAAGGTCTATTATGTATCCAGCCGTGAATGGGTTCGGCGCGCCGGAGATAATTATCTGAAAACTGAAGGTCTCAAAAAAGCCGTTTTATAGACAAAGGTCGGGGCTGTCTGAACAATATTCCGGCATTTCAAATCAACGAAGGGATGCGAAAGTTATGGATTCTGCGTTAATACCCAACGGAGTCAGGCGCTGTTCACTTGGCAAGTTTCTGGTTGTGCTGGCTGTGGTTGGCGCCGTTCTGTTATGGGGCGTATATGCCATGCTGCTGTGCTGGTTCAAAGGCCTCAATCAGACCAACATGAACGATAACTACGGATTCGCCCTGTGGATATGGGCTGATCTGGCCGTGATTGCTCTGGGCGGCGGCGCTTTTTTTACCGGCTTTCTCAAATACATTATCGCAAAAGATGAGCTAAAAAATATCATTAACTACGCGGTCTTGATCGGCTTCATCTGTTACAGTTCCGCGCTTCTGATTTTGGCCATTGATATAGGGCAACCACTCCGCGGGTGGTTTATTTTCTGGCATGCCAATGTACATTCCATGCTGACCGAAGTGGCGTTCTGCCTGTCCTGTTATTTCATGGTTCTGACCATTGAGTACATTCCGCTGATTCTGGAAAACCGGCAGATCGACAGGGCGCCGTTCTTTCATCATCTCAGTCATAACATGCACAGTACGATGGCTGTGTTTGCCGCAACTGGCGCGTTTCTGTCTTTTTTCCACCAGGGGTCTTTGGGAGGTGTCGCCGGTGTACTGTTTGGCCGGCCCTTTGCTTACCGGGAAGGTCTGTTTATCTGGCCCTGGACGTTTTTTTTATTCACTTGGTCGGCGGCGGCTTATGGACCCTGCTTTACACTAATGGTCACGCGGATCACCGAAGCCGTTTCCGGCAAAAAGCTGGTCAAGAACAACGTGGTTGAACTTCTGGCCAAAATATCTGGCTGGATGATGACAACCTACATCATCGCAAAAATCATTGATACCTTTTACTGGGCGAATGTCACCGCGCCTTCCAGGGGTTTTAACCTGATTGATTTTTATAGCAACAACGGTTTTTATGGAATCTGGATTCTGGTTCTGGAAATAGTTCTTGGGGGCGTCGTCCCTGCGGCGATTCTGATTACGGACAAAGGTCGTAAAAGTCCGGTCGCCAGAAACACCGCATTTGTTTTGGCTGTAATCGGTGTCAGCGTCAACCGCTGGGTGATGGTCCTTCAGGTAATGGCTGTTCCCATCATGACATTTGACACATGGGCGCTCTATTTTCCAAGCTGGCAGGAAGTCGCTACCACGATTCTTCCGGTTGCTTATGGCATTATGTTGATCATGATTTCTTACCGATATCTGCCGATTTTCCCACAAGAGGCGGAACTGAATCCGGCTGAATAGCTTCGGGAGGTAACAATGTTTCCTTTTAATTTTGAATGGATATGGGATATATCTCATGTTGTATTCATGGGCGGGCTCTGGTATGCGTTGATTATTTTGGGCATTGGCATGACGTACTGTGTCGTCAAGGCCGCCATTGATACGGCAAAAGAGGATGGGGGCCACCACGACGGCCATCATTAACCTTTAAGCGGGGCGGCATAGGCTATAAGTTTAACCAGGACGGTGTTGATATTATTACTCTGAACCCTATTAAAAACCAGAACTTTTACATAATCATCCTGACTGATTTGGTGTTGTTTATCCTGGCGCACCTTGGAGCTTACCTGCTCCGATTTGAATTTCAACTCGACGGACAGATGGATAACTTCTTTTCCGTACTGCCGTACCTGTTGGTGATAAAAGTTGTTGTGTTTTATGGCTATGACATGTACCGGGGAATGTGGCGTTATACCGGGCTTAGAGATATGTGGCGGCTGATTCAGGCGGTTGGGGTGTCCAGCCTGATGCTGATCTTTATGATGCTGTTTGTGAATCGCTTCAGCGGGTTTTCCCGGGGCATTTTTATTCTGGACGGCATACTGACGTTTGTGCTGGTGGGAGGAATGCGGGTGGCAATCCGAACCCTGTATCAGTACCGTTTTGCTGGAAGAGTTGAGAATGGCCAACGGGTTCCGATGCTCCGAAAATCAGGGATTCCAACGATTATCATAGGTGCGGGGGATGCCGGAGAAAAAACGATTCGGGAAATCATGGACAATCCCCGGATGAACTATAAGGTCAAGGGGTTTGTGGATGACAAATGGGAAAAAAAAGGGCTGATGATTCACGGCGTTCCGGTTCTGGGCCGGGTGGAGCAGCTCCCCGACCTGGTGGAGCGCCATGAGATACTTGAGATACTGATCGCCGCACCATCCGCCACAGGTGAGGAGATGCGCCACATTGTCTCAATCTGTGATGCCTGCAGCGTGCGATTCAAGACCCTGCCGGGAATTGGGGAGTTGATTAACGGCAAGGTCAGTGTCAAGGCTCTTCGTGATGTCAATTACCAGGATTTGCTGGGAAGGCCGCCGGTAAAACTAAAAGAAGTACAGATCAGGGACTATCTTCACAACCGGGTGGTGCTGGTAACCGGGGCCGGCGGATCTATTGGATCGGAGCTGTGCAGGCAGATTCTCCGCTTCAATCCAAAGCAGCTCATTCTGATGGATGTCTCGGAGCCTTGCCTGTACGAGATTCAGATGGAGCTTAAACACCGTGTGGGGTATCTGAATTATGTGACTGTGCTGGGGGCGGTTCAAAACGAGCTTCTGGTGGATCGGACATTTCGAAAGTACCGTCCGCATGTCGTGTTTCATGCGGCGGCCTACAAACATGTGCCGATGCTGGAGCGAAATCCATGGCAGGCGGTTTGGAACAATATCCGGGGGACGCAGGTGATGATGGAAAAAGCGGTGGAGTTCAATGTCGGCCGTTTTATTCTGGTTTCCACCGACAAGGCCGTGCGGCCAACCAATGTGATGGGAACCAGTAAGCGCTGTTGCGAGCAGTTGCTCCAGGCGCATCAGTATCCACAGACCCGCATGATGGCTGTTCGCTTCGGAAATGTAGTGGGTTCCACCGGGTCGGTGATTCCGCTTTTTCGCAGGCAGATTGAAGCCGGAGGGCCGGTGACAGTCACCCACCCGGAGGTGACCCGGTATTTCATGACCATTCCGGAAGCTTGTCAGTTGATACTCCAGGCCGGGGCTCTGGGTGCGGGCGGCGAGGTGTTTATTCTGGAAATGGGAACTCCGGTGAAGATCGCCGACATGGCCAAAGACCTGATACGGTTGTCCGGCAAGGAGCCGGGCCGGGATATCGAGATTGTTTATTCGGGCCTTCGGCCTGGGGAAAAGCTGTATGAAGAGCTTATCACCGAAGGCGAGGGCATAGTCAACACCGAGCATGAAGACATAATGGTTTTGAGTTCCAGTGGCTGCTTTGATGGCTATGGCGACCAAGACGGATACCGGAAATGGCTTATGGGGCATCTGAATGAGCTTTATCAGATAGCCGATACTTTTGATGCCTGTGCGATAAAGACGAAACTTAACGAGATCGTGCCGGAGTATGTGGTGCAATATGCGGAGTGCGTGCTTTAAATTAGGAGGTTTGGATGACTGATCGTGAGAATGAAGCTGAGATTGATTTGACCCCGTGAATATAATAGCAAACTCAATTCCTTTAACGAATATTACCACTGGCATTGGCCGCTACATGCGAAATCTCTATAAAGCCATTGGTGAAATTGAAACAGCCCATTCCTGGTTTTTTAATGGTTCCGGACCGACTCAAACAATGTCTTCCATTGTCAATACCAAGGTATGGGTTAAAATAATTTCGTTGATCTGGAAACTTCCGGATCCACTTGTATTTGTGCTGCGTTCCCTCCAATGGCTGTATTTTGAACAAAGACTAAGAACTGTCTGCCAAAGACAGTCCTTCGATATATACCATGAAACGGCTTTCATTCCGGCGGCTGTCCGCGATATTCCCATTGTCTATACGATTCACGATATGTCTTTGATTCATTATCGGGACAAGCACCCCAGAGAACGGGTCTGGTTTTTCAACTTTTTTTATAAGCGACGGATTCAGTACGCGGCTCACATATTGACGGTGTCCGAGTTCAGCCGCTCCGAGATCGTCCGGTATCTCGGTTTGGATCCAGCCATGGTTACAGCGATTCCTCTGGCTGCTGATCCCGTTTTTTTTCCTCGGCGCCAGGAACGGGTGCAATCCCTGTTGAACGAAAACGGCTGGCCTGATCAGTATATTCTGTTTGTCGGATCTTTGGAACCACGCAAAAATCTTGGCGCGCTGGTTCAGGCGATCCAAAAAACATGCACGCACTTGCCGGTGCTGCTGGCCGGATGGCAGGGCTGGGGAGACAAGACCTGGATCGATGTGATACGCCGGGAAGGGCTGCTGAACCGGTTTATTTTTACGGGTTATGTCAGCGATGAAACCCTGGCCTGTCTTTATAGTAGGGCCTCCGTGCTGGTGTATCCCAGCCTTTATGAAGGCTTTGGCCTGCCGATTCTGGAGGCAATGGCGTGCGGCTGCCCTGTTATCTGCTCCAATGTGTCCAGTATGCCGGAAGTGGCCGGAGATGCTGCATGGCTGGTGAATCCGGAGGATACCGGCGACATTGCGGCCGCCATCGACAGTGTCGTCGCCGATTCCGACATCAGGCGTTCCCTGATACTGAAGGGCTTTAAAAGATCGGCGGAATTTTCATGGACTCAAACCGCCATAAAAACAATGGCATTGTTCGATACCCTTATAGCTTCAAGAGAAAAATAAGTATCTTTCTTAAATTCGATCACCCCATATATGAAAATGATACTTCCCCCTTTGGAAAAGGGGGATCGAGGGGGATTTTTCAGGTGGATAGCCTCCGAAATCCCCCCTGACCCCCCTTTTTCAAAGGGGGGGAATCCTTTCGATGGAAATTAAGAATGATACAAAAATAACGACAATTCGGAATAGATGATTTCGGTAATCACGCCTTCATACAATCAGGGAAAATATATTGAACGCACTCTTTTGAGCGTTTTATCTCAGAAGAGCGCTGATTTTGAATATATTGTCATGGATGGGGGAAGTTCCGATGAAACGCCCGATATTCTTAATAAATATAAAGAGAAATATCAGGATAAACTCCAGTGGGTATCTGAAAGGGATACGGGTCAGGCCAACGCCGTGAATAAGGGCATTACCCGAAGCACCGGGGATATTATCGGCTGGCTGAATTCCGATGATATCTATTATCCTGGCGTACTGCAACGGATATCGGCGTTTTTTGATGCGCATCCGGGTGTGGATATTGTTTACGGGAACGCGGATTTCATTGATGAAACGGACCGGTTTATCAGGCATTATCCAACCGGAACATGGAATGCGGATCGGTTGTGTGATGTCTGCTTTCTGTGTCAACCTGCTGTTTTTTTCAGACGCAGGGTTATTAAAAAGCATGGGCTTCTGGATGAAAACCTGATGTACTGCATGGATTATGAATACTGGCTGCGGCTTGCTCGCGGGAAGGCATGTTTTGTCTATTCGCCGCATACTCTGGCAGGATCCAGAGTGTATCCGGAAACCAAAACAGTGGCCATGCGGATTGCGGTTCATGAGGAAATGTTATCCATGCTCGTTAAAAGACTGGGCAGGGCGCCGGATGGGTGGGTGGTGGGATATTCTCATGTCATGACCGAGGAAAAGGGGCTGAATCCGGCGCACAGCCCGGTGCGTTTTGTTCTGTCTGTGATGACGACTACATGGAAGACTGCTATTCGTTTCAATAAAAAAATCAGATGGGGTGTCATTCAGGCGTTTATGTTATGGTTTCTGAATGGGGTTCGATTTGCGCATCAACATATTCTTCGGTAAATCAGGAAATTGGTCTTCATGCTTTTTGGCGAAATTTTAATCGATTCTTATAACATAGCTCCCGTTGATGTTGACAAGGCACTGAAATTTCAGGATAAATATGGTGGCATGATAGGCTCGATCCTGATGAACATGGGTATCATCAGTGAAGAAACGCTGGTGTCCGCGCTTTCGAAACAGTTAAAGATCGATTTGTTTCAGGACATGGATAGTAAAAAACTGGATTTTCAGTCGCCGTTGGCCGAGATGCTGAATTATCCTTTTTTGCTTCAGCGCAATTGGCTTCCGTTATTCAATGATGAAAAGATCATTACATTTGCGGTCATCAACCCACTGAATTATGAAGTTATCCAGTATTTGCGGGATGTGGGCGTACGCTGGCGGACGGTTCTGGCTACAGAGTCCCAGTTCCGGGAGCTTCAGGGCGAATACGAAACATCCCGCCAGATAGAAGGTATGGATTCCATGGATGTATCCGGTTTTATGGATGCTGAAGTGGATAAGTTGCGGGAGCTGGCTTCCGAGGCGCCTATTGTCAATCTTGTAAATACACTCATCTCCAGAGCTATCGCACGGGGGGCGTCCGATCTTCATTTTGAGCCTTTCAAAAATATGTATCGCGTCCGGTTCCGCATTGATGGCATGTTGCATGATATTGATTTTTTGCCGCTGAAAATGCAGCTTCCCATCGCATCCCGTATAAAAATCCTGTCGGGTATGGATATTGCCGAAAGAAGAAGACCCCAGGATGGTCAGATATCCATGAAGGTCTCTTCCAAAGATATTGATGTGCGTGTTTCGACGCTCCCGCTTTCAGAAGGAGAAAGCCTTGTTCTGCGGTTTCTGATAAAGGAATCCATCAGCTACAACCTGGATTATCTGGGTATTGAATCGGATTTGAATGAGAAATTGCAACAGGATATATTAAAAACCGCCGGAGTTATTCTTCTGACCGGACCTACCGGCAGCGGCAAAACAACCACGCTTTATTCCTGCTTGAACAGCATCAACAGCGAAGACAAGAAAATTATCACAATTGAGGACCCGGTGGAATACCGGTTGAACGGTATTAATCAGATTCAGGTTCAGCATGACATTGGCTATGATTTTTTGACGGCGTTAAGAAGCATTCTCCGGCAGGATCCGGATGTAATCATGATTGGTGAAATCCGGGATTCCGAAACCGCTCGCGTCGCCATGCAATCGTCTCTTACCGGGCATTTGGTATTCAGCACTCTTCATACCAATGACGCGCCCACTGCATATACCCGGTTGATTGATCTTGGGCTTCAGGAATATTTAATCAACTCCTCCATGATATCCGTCATTGCACAGCGTCTGGTTCGAAAGCTTTGCACCGATTGTGCAGTGCCTGCAAAAACCGATGATGAGATCATTCGCACTTTTGCGCTGGACGCCCTGGCGCAGAAGTATGCGGTAAAAGAGATACGGATACGGACTGCAACAGGCTGTCCTTCCTGTAACAATACCGGCTACAAGGGGCGGGTTGGGATCATGGAATACTTGCGGTGTACCCCTGAAATCAAGTCTCTGCCCAAAAACTCCAGCTTTCCCATGGAGGCAAGGCGATATATGTCTGAAGCCGGCATCCGGCATCTGGCGGAAGATGGATTTTTAAAATGTATCCAGGGTGTAACCACCATTGACGAAGTGCTGAGAGTGGCGGGCTGATGAGCCAGTATAACTATACTGCCTATGATGTTTCAGGCGCCAAGCGTCAGGGGGAATTATCAGCAGTCAGCGTTCAGTCTGCACACCTGAAAATTAAGGAAATGGGTCTGGTTCCAGTAAAGATAGAATCCTTGTCCGTTTTGAAAACCGGCGTGTCGTTTCGGTTTCTGATTCTGGAGCGCATTAAACCGGGATTGTCCGATGTGGAATTTTTTTCATCGCAAATGTCACTGCTTTTAAAAAATGGCATTCGTATAGATAAGGCGTTGGGAACTACGGTCAAGACCATCAAGAATCTGAAATTCAAGCGGGCAGTCACGCAGATTCATGGTGATATCCGGTCCGGTATGGCTCTTTCCCGCGCTCTGGAAAAATTCCCGGATATTTTTGACCCCATGTATGTCAGCATCTCTTCAATTGGCGAGGCGACCGGGAAACTGGCTTTGGCTTTTGAACAAATAGCCGCCAATTTGGGTTTTCGAAAAAATGTTCTATCCAAAACCCGGCAGGCGCTGATCTATCCATCCGTCATTTTTATGGTTTGTATTTTATCAATAGTCTTTATCTTTAACTTTGTCGTGCCCAAATTCGAAGTGCTGTTTGCCGGAATGAAATCGCTGCCCATATACACCGATATTCTGCTGACCGTCAGCAGGGTTTTTACGCAGTATCAATGGCTGATACTTGTTCTGGTTGTGGGAATTCCATTATGGGTGAAACAAATGAACAAGATCGTTTTTGTCAAAGCGCTGCTGGATACGCTGATGATCAAAACGCCTGTGTTGCGGTATCTTGCATATTCATTGGAAAATTTGCGATTTGTTTCTTCCATGGCGATTTTGCTCAAAAGCGGCGTACTCCTGGTGGACGCACTTGGGTATTCCATCCGGTCCATCGGCAATCGCAAGATTCAAAAGCAGCTTCTATCGGCCAGAGATGAAGTCAGGCAAGGCAAAAAATTGAGCGAAACACTGGCAAGGACCGGCTTTCTTCCGGATATTTTTATTGGTGTTATCGAGGTCGGAGAGCAAACGGGGAATTTGACTGAAATTTTCACAGACATGGAAGACCGTTTCAAGGACGATTATGAACACCGGCTAAATGGGATGATTACATTGCTGGAGCCAATCATGATTCTGGTTATGGGATTGATCGTGGGGTCTGTTGTCGTGATTATGCTGCTGAGCATCGTATCCGTCAATGATCTCAACTTTTAAAAAAAGTTACATGGTCAGTCTTATCTTTTGCCAAGATAGAAAGAATTCTTCTTTACCGTGAAAATACTTTTAAACCACGAAATGCACGAAACAAGTAAGGGCGACCGGCCGGTCGTCCCTACCGCCTTTGCGCCTTTGCGTGAGAAACAGTTTTTATATATGCCCCAAAAATTAAGCTCCGGCTTTACGCTGATTGAACTGATGGTTGTTCTGGCCATTGCCGCCCTGGGCGTTTCGCTGGTAACTCCCAATATGATCAGATCGTACGAGAGTTTTAAAGTCTCGGCTGAAGAACGAAAACTGGTGGAGCTGCTGGCATCTGTCCGGATGAAGGCTTTTTTGCGAAACAGCGCCTATGTTATTCAACTAAAAGACAATATTTTTATTTTGGCGAATAAGGATGTTCAGGTCTATTTTAACTATATTGAGTTTCCGACCCAACAGATTACTATCAATGAACATGGCTTTTGGGATGTACCCCGGATAAGCTATCAGTTGTCGAATCAGTCCGGAATGAAAACGATAGAAAGCCTTCCCGATGCCTCCTGATGCTGGTTTCATACAAAAGCCGCCTGGTATTGTACGGAATTCAAGTGGATTTACCATTATAGAAGTCATTATCGCTTCTGTGATATTGTTTTCTGCGCTGGTTATCGGATCCATTGCGCATCGGGCGTCTATCCGGATCATTGAAAAAGCGGAGGCGATCATCGCTGCCTCTGATGCGGTGCCAGCCATTGTTGAAGCCGTTAAATCAGAGCTGTTTCAGAATAGGGATCGGGGAGAGGGCCGATATGGAAAAGATATTGTCTATGGCTGGATTTCTGTGGAAACCGCATCTTCCCCAAACATTCTCAGTGAATTCAGTGAATCAACAACTGGAATGGAATTGGGCCGATTCCAGTTATTACTTAAAACCGTTAAGCTGAATCTGACGTGTACGAGTTATGGACAAAATCGGGTATTCCCCTATGAATATCAGGAACTGATATGGTTTCAAAGCCGCGCCGCACAAACAAAACTCCCTTCTCCCCGGACAACGCTGAAGGGTTCACCCTGATTGAGGTGATTGTTGCAACAACAATTCTTGCCCTTGCAATTTATCTGTCTCTGACAGCATACTCATTTTTTGGAGAAAGCTGGCGAAAGGGCAGGCTGACCGACACCCGCTCCATGGATATTTACCGGAGTCACATTCTGTTGCGATCCGCTGTTGAATCCATTTATGACTATTATGTGACTGATCTGGCAAATGAAAGAATCAGCGCTCATTATCCATACTTTATCGGGGGAAGTAAATCCATCGCGTTTGTCACGCTGTCGTCGGTTTTTGTAAAAGGCGTCCCTGCCGCCGCCAGAATTCGACTGGTGGAGGTGCAAAACGGCGGTCAAAATCTGATATATGAGGAAACGCCGCTGCTTAAACAGTTCATCCGGTACGAGGACCTTGTGCCGGAGTACGAAAACCGGATAACCCTGTTTGAGCATGTAAAACAGCTTGACGTGCGTTATTATGGCATTTGGGAAAGCCACTTTAACGATGTTACTCTGGATTTTGATGTGGTTTATAAATGGCAGAGCGAATTTTATGGAAAAGCAAAAAATGCGGTTCCGGAAATTATCGAAATAACCGTGACTGGCGAAGATGGTGATATCCTTTTGACCTTTCCGGTCAAGTCTCTTAATCCGTTTAAAAGTTCATTTTTTCTACCTGAAAGTGGACAAACTCCATGAATCAGAAAGGTTACGCACTTCCGGTGGTTATGGCCATATCAATGATTATCATGGCCTTTACGCTGAGTGTTGCTTTTTCGACGCGCCAGAAAATTGAAATCATTTCCGAGCTGAAAGACCATAGCCAGGTTCGGCTGAAATCTTACTCAGCCTTTAACGAGACGATGTACAATATACTGATATCAAATTTTACATCTACGGAAATTAAAATTATTCTGCCCAACGGAAAATGGAAACCCTGGAATCTGTACGGCGAGCCTATTGTTTTGAACGATTCAGTCACTGTGAAGCTTCGCGATACTGCCGGCATGATTTCTCCGGTGATGCAACCTGGGTATATGGCCGCACTTTTCTCCGGCACTGGTGCAAGTAGTGCAACCGTTAATTCATTTCTGGATAAGCTGTCGGACTGGCAGGATATTGACGATCTTAAACGGCTGAACGGCGCGGAAGCCTGGGAATACCGCACAACGGGTTATCCCTATACGCCGCGGAATTTTTATATCCAGACAATAGATGAAATCCGATTGATCAAGGATTTTGATAATTCCATACTTGACGCTGTTCGGGATGATCTGACGTATTGGGGAAACGATCATATCAATTATCTGACCATGAGCGAAAAAACGCTGCGCGCTGTTCTGAAAAATGATAGAGTAGTCGATTCGATTTTAAAAATGCGCAATGATCACATCCTTACTGGAAGTTATTTTACCGGACTTACCGGTATTCAGCGAACGGATACGGTCATGTTCGCCCCGTCTGGCACCATCAAGATGGATATAACGGCTAAATTAAATGCCGCAGTCGACCGGATCGAGACGGTTATCGCCAAGCGCGAGACCCAGGAGGGGCCATACATGGTGTTTGAATGGAAAAAATAAGTTTAGATAATTTACTGGGGAAATTGTTATCCGGAAAAATCCTCTATTTTGGGGAAGAGGTACTGCGGATTCATCGGAATGGGTCTGTCGAAAAGGCCTCTCCGGAGGACATCCATAACGCACGGGTTGTTATTGTGGGGAAGAAGCATTATTTTGAGACTATAAAGCATTTTCCCTTTCATAAGCTGAAAGAAATCAAATCGGCGGTTCTATTGGATCATGAGGCATATACGCCGTTTCCGACAACCCGCTGTTATATCCGTAAACTTCAGCAAACCGGAGAAGGGGTGAGGGTGAATATCTGGTTTATTTCACCTGAAGCCGTGAACATACTGGAGAAGCAGTTTCTTTCTCTGGCTATTCCGGAAACAGCCCTGCTTTCTGTTCACTCCCGGCAGATAACCCAAATTTATGAAATTGACCTTGCGGGAAAATATCTCTTGTCCTGGGTTGGGAAAATTGGCGATGTTCAAAGCTTGACATCGGATAACAACGAAATGGATGGGTTTCGCAGGGCCATTGGAAAAGACGCCATGTCATGTCCGGTAGTCCGGATAGCGGGATGGGAGGATTATGCAGTGTTTCTGTCCGGAATCATCCAGGAACTGTCTTTTAAATGGGTAGTACCGTTTGTCAACCCCAACCTGTATTCTGTTGCGCTGGATCCCCGTCAGTTGAAACGGGGGCTTTTGGGTATGGCCGGGTCTTTTTTGCTTTATATGCTTTTGTCCGTGGCCATACCATATAGTGTTGAAAAAAAGCTTGAGAAGGAGGACCTGGCGGTTTCTGCTTCAAGCATCGAGTTGGTGGAAAAGCAAAATCAGATGGATATGGCCATGAAGAAACAAAAGATACTTACGGATCCAATTGGCGCCTATAATTCAAAATACATCCTGATGACAGTTCTCCGGGAAATCCTGCCTGCGGAGGCCAGAGTTTCACTGCTGACCATTTCCGACAATCGGGTGGAAATTCGTGGTACGACTCCCAGTGCAACCAATTTGCTGACGGCTTTATCTGATACCCAGGGCATACAAAATGCTCAGTTTGTCGCCCCGGTCCGCAAGGACAATAAAACCAGCCAAGATACATTTGTGTTGAGTTTCGGATTCACCGGGAAAAATTTGCCACAAAACCCTGTTTCAGATGGGAGTTAAGGGATTAAGGATTGACGCAATTATCTTTAAAATATAAAATCGTCCTCGGTTGTGTCGTCCTGCTTTTGATGATACAATATGGACTGATTCCGATTTACGAGTGGAAGACATCTGCCCTGGAGCATATCCAGAAGCTGAATAGGTCTTTGTCACGAAAAAAAGACCTGCTGAATCATGTAGATGATATCCAGGATAGGTGGCAAAAGGCAATGACGCAGCTTCAGGAAACCGAACGGTATTATCAGTCCGGTTTTGCGGATACGCAGGCGCTGCAACTGGGTCTTCAGAAAAAAATCGAGAAGATATGCGCCGAAGCCAAGGTAAATGTTTTAAACATGGACTGGTTGCCCGTATCAGAAGGAGATGTGATTCAGGCTCCTGTAAAATTGCGGGTAGAGGCCATTCCGCATCTTCTGTTCAAGATTTTGTACGAGCTGGAAAACGATGCGTTTTTTTATTCAATTGATATCATGCGCATTACGGCCCGGCCCAATTCCGAGACATTGACCGCCGAGCTTGATATTTCGGCTTATGGTGTAAAAAATAAACCAGTGAATAGCCAATAAATAAGGTGTTGTCACAGATAATTGGACTTTGAACAAACTATGGTATATGTGGCCAACATATAAGATATATAATCACAATCAACTATTCTAAATTAAAATACATAATATTTTGATCATT
>JBAXVB010000589.1:0-2835 GCA_037129415.1 Deltaproteobacteria bacterium | reverse complement strand
TCATTCATGCCAGCCTCCAGAAATCGCTCCCGGTCGCCCTTCATGGCGTGGGCGGTCATGGCGATAATCGGAATGCTGGGAGAGAGCAATGAACGATGAGTGATGAGTGGCGAATGAACCACGCCTTCCACATAAGCCTTTTCATTCCTCGTCGTTAATTTGTAATTCCTAATTCTCTTCGTGGCCTCGATCCCGTCCATCTCTGGCATCTGCACATCCATCAGCACCAGATCGTAGGGCAGGATTTCCAGCGCTCTGAGTGCTTCAGCTCCGTTAGCCACAGCATCCGCGCGCAGACCCAGTTTCTTCAGGATGCCCAATGCCACCTGCTGGTTGGTAATGTTATCCTCGGCCATCAGAATGCGAGCCTTGCGGCCGACAAACAAGCTGTTCAGTGTTTCAAGGGCTGTGTGACGCGTGGTTATGGACTGCGGTTCTGGCGCCACCTTGTTCCGATCCGTCAGCGCCAAGGTAAGAACCGCTTTCAGTTCATGGTGCCGTATCGGCTTGTTCATGTAAGCCGCGAAACCGATCTCCTTGAAGTGTCGGGCATCACCACGTGTCCCCATTGAAGTCAGCATTACCATTTGGGTGTCCGCCAGGCGCTCGTCCGCCCGGATGGTACGGCCCAAGGCATCGCCGTCCATACCTGGCATCTGCATGTCGATAACAGCAATCAGAAAAGGGTCGTTCTCGTCCAGCGCCTGGTAGAGAGACAGAATCGCTTTGGGGCCGTCTTCCGCCTCGGACGAGCGCATGCCCCAGGAAGTCATCCTGGCAGTCAGAATTTCGCGGTTGGTAGCGTTATCATCTACGATCAGCACATGTACGCCGCGCAGATCGGCGGGCGTGAGATTTTCCACTTGTGTTTCTATGGCCTGTTTGCCAAGGCGCGCTGTGAACCAAAACTCCGAGCCTTTGCCTTCTTCACTGTTCACACCGGCATCACCACCCATTAGCTCTGCCAATTGTTTGGAGATGGCAAGGCCCAGACCGGTACCGCCGTAATGTCTTGTGGTCGATGCGTTCACCTGGCTAAACTTGTTGAAGAGCAAGCCGATCTTGTCTGCCGGAATGCCTACGCCAGTGTCGCGTACCGAGAAGAGAAGCATAACATCGTTTTCGGTCTCTTCCGCAAGCGAGACGCGGACAGACACCTCGCCTTCAGAAGTGAACTTGACGGCGTTGCCTGTCAGATTGGTCAGGGTCTGGCGCAGACGGCCCGGATCGCCGCTCAAAAGCGTGGGTATATTCAGATCGGTGGAGCATAGTAGTTCCAACCCCTTCTCATGAGCTCGCACGGCCAGCGTATCGGCGAAGTCGTCTAACAGGATCGACAGATCGAAGTCCAGTATCTCCAGCTCCAGTTTACCGGCTTCAATCTTTGAAAAATCAAGGATGTCGTTCAGAAGCGCCAGCAGGGATTCACCGGAGTTGCGAACGGTCTCGGCGTAGCGCCGCTGCTCGTCGCTGAGTTCAGTATCAAGCAATAACCCGGTCATGCCGATCACCCCATTCATGGGCGTACGGATTTCGTGGCTCATATTCGCCAGGAATTCACCCTTAGCCTGATTGGCGCACTCAGCTATTATTTTGGCGTCATTAACATCTTTGATCGTTTCCCGAAGGCGATGTGTAAGCTGGGTCCTTTCAAGATGAACGGTCAGGCGGGCAAGCAGTTCTTCCTTCACGAAGGGCTTGACAAGATAATCCGTCCCCCCTGCCTGGAAAACTTCAAGCACCCTGGATCGATCGCTCATGTCTGTCAGAAGGATGATCGGCGTATCCATCATCTTCAATTCTTCCCTGATCTTTCTGCAAAGGTCGATGCCTTGCATCCGCGGCATGTTAAAATCAGTAATCACCATGTCGATTTCCGTCATGCGGCTTGAAATGATCTCAAAGGCTTGAACTCCGTCTTCCGCTTCGATGACCTTCAGTCCCTCTCGCTCCAAGACTCCCGAAATAATGCTGCGCGCAGTAGCGCTAACATCCACGATTAACGCGGATAGTCCTTCCAACCGGCTGTCATGTTTAAGAATCTTGTTGACAGCCAAGAGCAAATCACCTCGTGCAAAGGGCTTGGTTATAAAATCAGCAGCCCCTAACTTAAAACCTTTTTTGCGGTCCTCCAGATTGTCTTTTCCGGTTACGAATATGACGGGTACTTTGCCGTTCTTGATGTGGGAAAAAAAACGGGCATTTTGCACGCTATGGAGTTTTTGGCAAGTTTCAAAACCATCCATTCCGGGCATTTCGATATCAAGGGTTACCAAATCCACCCTGGATTGCGTTGCCAATCTCAGTGCGGACTCACCATCAGCCACATCGGCTATCAGATAATCGCTATCCTTTAGCTCCTTTCGGATGATCTTTCGAATTACGGAGCTGTCATCCACCACCAAGATCGTCTTCTGTTTTATCATTATATTCCCAAAAACCGTTGACCGTTGAGAGTGAACGGTGAAAAAAGTTCTGCCTTGATATTTTACGAGTTCATCAACTTTGTGTCAGTCGTTGATATTATCGAACCCCTTTTGCATTCAAAAAAGTCACATATGCTTTATCCGTACCCATGATGTGCTTTGACAGCCAGTCTTTTAAAAAATTGGTGATTTGAATAGGATTGGCTATCTGCCCGGAATCAAACTGCTGTTTCAGCTTCAGAACATGTTCTGTCATTTTGTCATGCTTTTGTTTGTGCTCTTGATAATCGGGAAATTTGTACAGTTTCAAGATACTTTCTTCAGTTGTAAAATGGGTTTTGGTATATTCCACCAGGTTTTTCAGAACAGTGTCAAGTGTCTCCTTGCCCTTGCCTGCCTGCATCGCCTC
>JBAXVB010000588.1:0-2838 GCA_037129415.1 Deltaproteobacteria bacterium | reverse complement strand
ACAGATGATCAGCAGGGATTCGCCCATTTTATAGAACACCTTCTGTTTTGCGGAACCACCCATTTCAAGCCTGGCGAACTGATCCGCTATTTTCAGGGTATCGGAATGGATTTTGGGGTTGATGCCAATGCCCGTACAGGTTTCACGGATACGGTTTATGATGTTCTTCTTCCCAACGGATCACGGCAAAGCCTTGCAGACGGCCTCAAGGTGATGCGCGATTTTGCCGGGGGCGCTCTTCTGCTGCCTGATGAGATCGACAGGGAACGAAAAGTCGTTCTTGCTGAAAAACTGACCAGAGACTCATCCGGCTACCGGACACTTGAGGCATCCCTGAAGTTTTCGTTTCCGGATTCCCTGATTTCAAGGCGTCTTCCCATCGGGGATGAGCATGTTTTAAAGAAAGCCGATCATGCCGCGCTGAAACGGTTTTATGATACCTGGTATCGGCCGGAAACCATGATTCTGGTTGCGGTCGGCGATCTGGACCCGGCGGTCTGCGCCGGTCTGATCGAAGAGGCGTTTGCCTCATTATCTTTTCGGGTAGAGGGAGTGCAGGCGCAGGATATCGGGAAAATCGACCATCAAGGGGTAAAGTCTTTTTATCATTATGAGGCGGAATCCGGAACCACTTCTGTCAGCATCGGAACTCTTTTTCGGGGAAAAGTGCGGTCGGACTCAATTCAGTTTCAAAAAGAAGAGTTATTAAAAGATCTGGCGGATAAAATTATACAAAACAGGCTGGAAGCTTTAATCAGAAAACCAGGAGCGCCATTTACTTCAGCCAGCGTTCATTCCGGGCGCTTTTTAAAAGACGTATATCTTGCGGAAATTTCGGCTGAGAGTGATCCCGAAAACTGGCAAAAATCCCTTTCCGCAATCGAACAGCAACTGAGGAGCGCACTGGAATACGGATTTTCCGATTCCGAAGTCGCCCGGGTCAAATCCGATTTTCTGTCCAGCTTCGATGATCTGGAGAAAAAGGCTTCCACCCGAGACAGTCAGACGATAGCCCGGCAAACGATCGAAGCCCTTGATCATAACCAGGTCATGCAGTCCCCGGCCCAGAGAAAGGCGCTGTTCGCCCCCTTTGTTCAGTCGCTGACAGCCAAGGATCTCCTTGAAACCTTGAAATCGGTCTGGTCAAAGGATCATCGCCTGATTGAGCTGACCGGAAACGCCAAGCTGACCGCTTCCGACGGGTTATTGCCGGAAAAACAGATACTGGCAGTCTGGAATCAGAGTCGGGGAGTCGCAGTAGCGCCTCCTGTGGAATATCGTCCTGTCTTGTTTCCATACCTTGCCGCGCCGGAAGCGCCAGGCCCGATTCGCGCCCGCCGTGAAATTGCCGATCTGGGAATCACTCAGGTGGATTTTGAAAACGGCATTCGCCTGAATCTGAAAAAAACGGATTTCAAACAGAATCAGGTTATGGCCAATCTGGTTTTTGGATGTGGAGCAGCTTCGGAACCTTTGGATAAACCGGGGTTGTCACAATTAACTGCAGAAGTGGTCCAGGAAAGCGGGTTGGCGGGACTAACCCGGGAAGAGCTGGATCGGGCCCTTGCCGGTAAAAACACCAGTGTCCATTTTGGCGTTGGCGAAGATCGGTTCATGTTCAGGGCGACTTCGGTTTCCGATGAGATTCCATTACTGTTTCAGCTTCTTTATGCCCATGTTCTGGATACGGGATTTCGGCAGGACGCATACTCCCTGTGCATGGAAAAATTTGCTCAGCAGTATCAGGAGCTTTCCCGGACAGTTGATGGAACTGCAAAGCTCCGCGTCCGCCGGTTTCTTGCAGGCGGAGATTCCCGATTTGGTCTTCCGGATTATGATGTGTTCCGGGCATTGAAGCTGAATGATGTCAAGGCATGGTTAACGCCCAGTCTTGAGCAGGATGCCATTGAAATATCCATTGCAGGGGATATGGATGTTAATGCAGTCATCGAATTGGCATCAACATATCTGGGGAATCTTCCGAAAAGATCGACCCGTTTTTTGCAACCACCCGTCACAAACCCGAAATTTCCTGCCGGAGGCGCTTTAAATCTTCAGGTTGTAACTGATATTCCCAAAACTCTTGTTATGATGGCTTATCCAACCGATGACTTCTGGGATATTCAAAGAACCCGTCGGCTTTCCGTGCTGGCGGAGGTGTTTTCGGATCGGCTTCGTGAAAGCGTTCGGGAGAAGCTGGGCGCTGCCTATTCGCCCAAGGCGTTTAATCATCCCAGCCGGGCATATCCTGGTTATGGCGTGTTTCAAGCCATGATAACGGTTGATCCAGGGGATGTGAAGCAGGTGGTCCGTGAGGCTCAATCCATCGCAGCTGCTCTTTGTGAAAAACCCGTGCAGGATGATGAATTGCACCGTTCCATAGATCCGGTTCTGACCGGCATCAAAGATTTGATACGGACCAATGACTACTGGGTGAATTCAGTTTTGACCGGTTCCGCCGGACATCCACAGCAGATTGAGTGGAGCCGGACGATCCAGAAAGACTATTCAGCGGTTTCAGCAATAGAGCTGCACCAGTTGGCTCAAAAATACCTGGGCACGTCCAAATCCGCTGTCATTGTCATTCAGCCCGAAAAATCATTAAAACAGTAAACATTCATGATCAACGAAAATATTTTTAAACCACGAAAGACACGAAAAAATGTTTTTTGCGCCCATTGTCTTTACCCGATAACCTATCCCATATTGGAGAAATAATGAATTCCTGGCAGCATTCCCCGATATTTAAATTTTTCGCCTCGGTCCAGTTGACCGTTACGGTACTTCTGACGCTGGCTGCGACTTCCGTCATTGGAACTGTGATTCCCCAGAATCAGA
>JBAXVB010000587.1:0-2848 GCA_037129415.1 Deltaproteobacteria bacterium | reverse complement strand
TAATAATGCTTAACTCATTGATATTACGAAATCCAACTGATATTTGGGACTACAGTTTTTTATTGGGAGAAATTCGATGGAAGCGCTATTTGAACGCAAGAGGGATACAGCGATGATTGATAATCTGAACACCCCTGTTTTGATGATTATGTATGGTAAAAGTGTTGGTGGTGCTGAATTGCAGTTCATCGAGCTTGCCAATTATCTTGCCAATAATCACCAAGTGCGATTGGTGTCATTAGGTGGGGATGGTGCATTACTGTCTGCGCAGATTGATTATAGAATCGAGATCCGAGTGTATTCTTATAGTGGTTATTTAAATACCGCAAAGGCACTGATAGTCGCGTTTTTCGCCAATATAGGGTATTCAACTAAGAATGTAGTTACAACCTCTTTTATGGGCAATTTCTTTGGTTGGGCGATTGGTATATTTCGCAAGCGTAGGTTGGTTTCATTGCAAACCGTATCCAAATGTAATCGGCATCCGGCTGTGAATTGCTTTGTATTGCGGAGGTTCGATGCGCTGATTGCCGGCGCTGTCGATATAAAAGATTACCTGATATCGTATGGGCAAGATTCGAGCCGCATCCATGTAGTCCATAACTGGGTGGATTTTTCGAAACGCAAACCGAGCTTGAGCGTAATAGACACTCGCAGAAAACTGGGTATTGGCGACCAATTGATTATTGGGTGTATTGGTCGGCTGCATCCGCAAAAGGGTCAGATATATCTAATAAGATCATTTGCAAAGGTATTGACGGAATTCCCTAATACGATGTTGTTGTTGGTAGGCGATGGCGAAACAAAAGAAGAGTTGAAGAAAGAGGTGGCGCTTCTCGGACTGTCTCGAAAAATTATTTTCACTGGAACGGTTACGGGAGACGAATACAACAATTTACTTGCGGCAATTGATGTTTATGTTCAGCCTTCTGTTTTTGAAGGGATACCCAGAACCTTGCTGGACGCCATGTTTATGGGCAAGGCAATTGTGGCAACGGATGTCAATGGCAATCGTGAAGCGATAGAAAATGAGGTAACTGGCTTGCTCGTTCGGTCCGAAGATGCAGAGGCGTTGTCTCAGGCACAAATGAGATTATTACGTGATCATGGTGAGAGGGATAGGCTGTCGAAACAAGCCATCAAGTTTGCTTGCAATAATTTCTCCATGATCAAAAAAATAACAGAAATCGAAAGATTATTGGTCGATCAGCCATGACTATATTTATTCTGGTATGCAGTGTTCTTTTCCTAATTCTCGTCATGGTTAGGTTCAGATACGCGTTTTTCCTTTATATAGGTTTGTTGCCATTTATGCCAGCGTACTTGGCTATCCCGCTTGGTATTGGAGGTGCAGGGATTTCGTTGCGGAGAATATTCACATATGTGCTGTTGCTTGGTATTTTTACCACTTTTGCTAAAAGACCTCGTCAATGGCTTATATTAATAAGTTTGTTAATGACGTGGCGTGCATTTGTATTGGGACTGATTGTGCTGTATGTTGCCAAACTATTGTCCACGCTTATGTTGAACGAGTTGGTAGGCCTTGTTTATTGGTTTGATGAGGTGGCTGAAATTGTTGTTGCATTACTGTTGGGAATCAAGTTTATAGACAGTATGCAGGCAGTGAGAACTTTTTTCATAGTTGTGACCGCCAGTTTCTTTTTATGTGAATTGACTGTATTGGTAGAATACGCTGTTGGACATAATTTGCTTCAGCAATTGATCACAGTTGTGGTATCCACAGTAGGTGAGAATGTATTATCTGGGTTTGACCGAGTTGATGTGTATAGAACAATGGGGTTGTTTGATAATCCGTTGTCGCTATCCGAGTTTGTCGTTATAAGCACTGTATTTTCTTATGGTGCATACAGATTGCAGAGTTTGAAGTGGCTTCCTTTGCTGGCCATACTTCTCAGTTTTTCCGTAATCTATTCGACTGGATCAAGATCTGGAATTCTATTGCTTTGTGTTATACTTGCGATGTTTGGTTATCTGTCATTCGTTAAAAATTTCCCGTCGCTTCGTCTGGTTACTCGCCTGCTATCATTGCTCATCCTTCTGGGTGTTTCATATGCAGCATACTTCGCAATAAACGATCCTCATGGGTTCGTAGATGCGACATATAGTCTATTGGGGGGAGGCAGCTATGCTCGCAGCACAATGTTCCGCCTGAAGCAATACCCATTGATTTTTTCGGAAATTTTCAACAACCCATTGTTTGGCTATGGAGTCAAAAATCAATTTATTCAGCATTTAAAAATAACCCTTGATAGCTACTACCTGAGGGTGTTGATTGAGGGCGGCTTTATTGGACTGTCTGCATTTCTTGTTCAAGTGATATTTGTGACTAAGTTTGTGATCTTTGCTGACCGTTCATCTCAGCTAACCACCGAGATTAACAAAGAGATATATATGTTTTCGTTATTGTATCTCGCTTCTTTTGTTGGTTATAAGTTTTTTTTGTCGATGCGCTATAACAATATTTACTTCTATTTAGTTTGTAGTATGCTCATTGGATTTGCGCATCGAAATTGTATTATACCAAGTTCGCCAAAATTGCTCTGGCGATAATATTTTTAGAAAAATTCTCCTGGAATATGACCGCAACCACAAAGCTAAACCTCAGCTATGCTACGCTGTGCTGTGGGGAGAGGGGAGGATTAAAAAATTCCGTCAATGACGACGCTGCCAAAACGTACCTCGGATTGCCAAATAGTTTGGATGTACTTTTTTATGAATTCCTCAAAATCTTGCGAACTTGGGTTAGATAGCTAAAAAAATCTTATTGGTAACTAACATAATAAAATACACCTTATAACAAATTGATGAGATTTGGCAGCTAACATTT
>JBAXVB010000586.1:0-2848 GCA_037129415.1 Deltaproteobacteria bacterium | reverse complement strand
GAGGATCGCCATTCAACATTCAGCGAAGCCTTCATGTTCCCAATTTTACCTTGGAAGAAGTCACGGACCTGTTTGATCAGTATCAACGGGAAAGCGGCCAGGCTGTTGAACCGGAGGTTGTCGGGAGTGTGTATAAATCCACAAACGGTCAGCCTGGCCTGGTGGGATGGTTTGGGGAGCTGTTGACCGAAAAATACAATCCGGGTATTGCAGTCGCCATTGACTTGAAAACCTGGGAAACAGTTTACCGTAAGGCGCTCTATGTGGAATGGAATAACACGATTCTTAATCTGATCAAAAAAGCTATGGGTGAATATCAACCTTATGTGCTGAATTTGTTTTCGAGGTCGGATATCCCGTTCAATTTGAGGGCCAAGTGGTGCAGCTATCTTTATTTAAACGGCATCATCACTTGTATGACACAGCAAAAAACGAATCAGGAAATGGTTGAAATATGCCGGTTTGCCGCACCTTTTATCCAGACTTGCCTGTTCAACTCACTGACATTGGATATAATAGGCGATCAAACGCCAGGAACGGCGGTTGACCCATTGGATGATCTGGCGGATATATTTGAAGGAGAAACCCTGAATCTGCCGTCACTTCTGGACCGGTACAAGACGTACCTGGTTCGAATGAAGGCCAAAGGACTAAATCCCTTCAAGGATCAGCCACGAAGAACCGATCTGCATTACACTGAAGCAGTCGGACATTTTCATCTCTATGCCTGGCTTCAAGCCGCCATTGGCAGGCGATGTGTAACCAGCCCAGAGTTTCCTACCGGCAACGGCAAGGTGGATATTCATATCCGGTGCAACGGAAAGAAAGGCATCATTGAGGTCAAAAGCTTTGTGGATATGTCTGAAACCAGAAAAGGCACAGAACAGGCTGCTGCCTACGCCCGCAGTCTCAATCTGAATTCGGTTACGCTGGCTCTGTTTGTGCCGGTGGATGATGAAACTGTTCTTGCCAAACTGTCCGGAGAACACCAGAGTAGTGGTGTAACCGTAACGGTTGTGGCTATCGGGTGGACATAAGAACACCTACGCAATAGAGGTTCCGTATGCACAGAAATCACTCTTTTTTATTGAGACTATTGGTAATCGTGAATCTGATTTGCTGGGTTCAATGCCCTCCATCCGATGCGGCTTCTCCTGAGAAGCGCGTAGCCCTGGTGATAGGCAACAGCGCCTATCAAAACACGCCAGCCCTGCCCAATCCACGAAATGATGCTACAGAAATCGGAAAAGTGTTAAAACGGCTGGGTTTTGAGGTGGATGTTCAGGTAGATTTGACCAAAAGTACGCTGGATAAAGTGTTAAGACAGTTTGGAGACCGGCTCGAAGGGGCGCAGGTGGCTGTGTTCTATTATGCGGGACATGGCATACAGGTTGCCGGAACCAATTATCTGATTCCTATTGATGCCACGCTCCGAAAAGAGAAGGATCTGTATTTTGAAGTATCGGAGCTAAATCTGGTTTTGCAGCAGATGGAAGGCGCACAGCGTGTAAACCTGGTGTTTCTGGATGCGTGCCGGGATAACCCGCTGTCCAAAAAGCTGGCAGAGGGAATGGATTCCGGGCGATCAACTCTTATTGGCAGAGGGCTTGCGCCCATGAAGGCCAGCGATGGAACCATGATATCCTATGCCACAAAAGATGGCGAAGTGGCTTCTGACGGAAAGAGTAAACATAGTCCCTATTCACAGGCCATATTGAATCATATTGAAGCGCCGATGGAAATTTCCCAGATGCTTAGAAAGGTTCGGGAAGATGTCAAAAAATAACCGACAACAGACAAACTCCATGGGAATATGGCTCATTGACGGGTGATTTCTATTTTACAGGCCCGATCAAGGTTGAGATTTCTCAGGAACCGACAAAATCCGATTCCAAATCGAAAATGGAGGCGCTTTACTGGCAGTCCATCATGAATGATAACGATCCGGCTGTTTTTGAATCCTATCTCAAAAAATATCCGGATGGTGAGTTTTCAGACCTGGCCAAAATAAAGATCAGCAATCTGAAAAAGGGTCAGAAAAATGAGATTTTGCCATCTTTAGAGCAACCTGTTCAGTCGGATTCAAAAAAAGCTTATGGGTACCTGAAACTGACCAGTGATCCGCCAGGGGCTTCATTTCTGCTGGATGGTAGCCCGTTGGGAAATACGGATATTGATGCCTCCAACACAGAATAAAGGATAACACACATGCGCAGATTTCACTCTCACGGACCAGTTGACAAAGATATTCATTTTAGCGTTCCCCGAACAGATATTGTGCGACAATATCTTGATCAACTTATTGATCATCCGGAAAAAGGCGGCAATTATTTCACTGTCTGGGCGCCGCAGCAAACCGGAAAGACCTGGCTGACCCGCCAGGTTGTTCAGGAGATTAATCATCGGTACCCGGATCAGTATGAAATCCTGTCATTTTCACTGGAGATATTGCGTGACATCTCAATCCCTGAAAATCAAAATTCTGATGAAATCCCCATTGCTTTTTCGGATATCATTTCTGAAAAATTTCCGCATGAACCGGTCGTAAAAAATTGGAAAGAATTTCGGGATATGTTCAGCCGAAACAGGGGACTTTGGGATCGGCCATTGATACTGGTGATAGATGATGTGGATACACTGCCATCCTTCTTGCTTGACGTTCTGGTGGGTCAGTTCCGTGAAATGTATCTGGATCGGGAAGCCAACTGGCTTCACGGGCTATCCCTGATTGGTGTGCAGGCCGTTCTGGGTGTGGACAGCGAAAGGGGATCGCCATTCAACATTCAGAGAAGCCTTCATGTTCCCAATTTTACGCTGGATGAAGTCACGGACCTATTTGATCAGTATC
>JBAXVB010000585.1:0-2860 GCA_037129415.1 Deltaproteobacteria bacterium | reverse complement strand
CAGTATCTGATTCCAAAACAAAAGAGCGACTGCTCACTGCCGCCACCCAGGTTTTTGCTGAGCGCGGATTCAAGGAAACCACAGTGCGCGAGATTTGCGCCCTGGCCGGAGCAAATCTGGCCGCCGTGAACTATCACTTCGGCAGCAAGGACAAACTGTATAGCGCCGTTCTGGGAGATTTTCTCTCTTCCGCGTTCTCGCGTTTCCCCATAGATGTCGGCGTGGGCCCAAATTCTCTGCCGGAGGATCGTCTCAAATCGTATATCCGTGGATTTCTCTTTCGCTTGCTGGGAGACGGGGACCCCCTTTACAAGAAGCTCGGCAAACTGCTCATGGCTGAAATCCTTGAACCTTCCGAACATTTCGATACAATGTCTGAACGCTACATCAGTCCAACATATAAGGCGCTACTACATATTGTGCGAGAACTGTTGCCGGGCGCTGAAGAGGATATAGTGCATAGATGTGCCGGCAGTGTTGTGGGACAATGTCTGCTCTTTGACCATGCCAAGGGAATCATTCAACAGATGTGTCCGGAGCTGGCTCTGGAAGCCAACAGCCTGGACAGGGTCGCCAATTTCATCGCCGAATTTTCATTAGGAGGCATCGCCCGTTTAAAAGCATGGAGAAAATAATGTTCATGAAGAATTCCTTGAAACTGAATTGGAAAATTATCTCACGATGCGCGTTGGCCATAATTCTGGCAGTGGACACGGTTGTTTCCATGTCGTTTTCTTGCTGGGCCGGCGAAACGTCCCTGCCTGTTCCCATTCCTGTGCGCGTGTCTGTGGCGGAGCTAACGGCCGGTGTTTCTGGTCTGCGCTATTCAGCCAACATTACCCCGCGCAAGCAGGTGGATATGGCGTTTAAAGTTGGCGGGTATGTGCATGAAATCGCAAATCTTCCCGGACCAGACGGGATCATGCGCGATGTGCGTGCCGGGGACCGGGTGAAGCAGGGGATGGTTCTTGCCCGCCTTGATGTCAAAGACTACGCAGTGCGCGCCAGCCAGGCCAGAGCATCACTGGAAGAGGCCAAGGCTTCCTTGGCTATGGCCAGGAAGGACTACGAGCGCAACCAGAGTCTGGTCAAGGGTGGATATGTGGCCAAGAGCGACTTTGACAGGAAACAGGAAAGTCTTGATGTTGCCGGCGCCCGGGTGGATGTGGCATTGGCCCAACTGGACCAGGCGAACAACCAGCTTGCAGATTCCGTGCTGAAATCCCCCCTTGACGGAGTTGTAGTCAGCAGGTTCGTTGAACGGGGATCACTTGTCGCAAGCGGAACAAGAGCTTTTGTTCTGGTTGATCTGAGTACTGTCAAGGCTATTTTTGGCGTACCGGATTCTTTGCTTTCCCGCATCAAGACAGGCGAGACACTTTCAGTTGTTGTTGATGCCTTGAATCACCGCGAATTCAAGGGAATCGTCACCGCTGTTTCGCCTTCGGCTGATTCCAAAAGCCGTGTGTTCGATGTGGAAGTGACTATCCAGAATTCAGACAGGATTCTTAAGGATGGCATGATAGCAACTGTCCATGTGGATGGCATGAATGAACTGGATCATCCGCCTGCTCAAACAACGGGACAGTCTTACATTGGAATCACATCAGTACCTTTGCAGTCAGTGGTTCGCCCACCCGATGATCCCAAGGGCTACATGGTTTTTGTCGCCGCTGAGAAGAACGGTCAATGGCTCGCCCTGGCCCGGCGTGTTGAACTGGGCGATGTGATCGGCAGAAGCGTCAGGGTGCTGCATGGAATCGCCCCTGGCGAGCGTGTCATCACCGCAGGCGCAACTATTGTTCACGACGGCGCCTTGTTGACTATTGCGCCCTGAAGGAATGAAATTCATGCATTCAAAAGACGATACGTATCTGCTTGAAAAACACAACACAGCCCGCTATTTTGTCGAAAATCGCCATATCGCATGGGTACTTCTGGCAGGTGTCATTATTTGGGGAATTTTCGCCTATTTCAAGATGCCACAGCGCAAGGATCCTGATATTCCCATACGCCTGGCTGCGGTGACCTGTTCCTGGCCTGGCGTTCCGGCAGATAGGGTAGAGGACCTAATTACCCGGAAGCTGGAGCAGAAGATCGCCGAAAACGACAAGGTGGAACGGATCGAATCCACCACTCGCACCAACCTGGCCGTTGTTATAATTAAACTCTATGATGATGTCAAAAATGTGCCTGATGTCTTCGATGACATCAATCTTAAACTCTCCGCCATCAGAGGGCTTCCCGATGGCGCTTCACCTGTCAACTTTATCAAGGATTTTGGCGATACCACAAGCCTGATGCTCACCGTCGCCTCACCGCTTGAGGGTGAAGTTGAAATTTCTCTGCGAGCCAAGCAGGCTGAAAATACCATCCGCTCCCTTCGAGCCGGACGAAAAGGCGATCGCATCAGCCTGGTCATGGTATATCCCAACTCGATTCCAGAACGAACCATCCACCGGAATGTGGATAATTTTTCAGCGTTCATTACTAATGAAGGCCTGGCAAAAGACATTCAAAGCCAGGTAGCTCCAGGTCTGGTCGTATTCGACATGGATACCCAGCTCGAAGATGCAAGGATTCAAGAGGCTCTTGATCGCTTTGTAGAGGACAAATTGCAGGCCTCGGAATTCAACCCCGACATCTGGCGTCCGGCGATGATTCGTGATCCGAATGGAATTATCGGGGCACTGAACCGCGTGGCTGGAAGCAAATATTCGTTAAGGCAACTGGAGACATATACTGACGAAATCATGCGGACCCTGCAGGCTTTGCCCCAGGTATCCCGCGTAAATCGCTGGGGTGTGCAGAACGAGGCTGTTTACCTTGAGTTTTCTCAGGAGCGGATGGCAGCCTACGG
>JBAXVB010000584.1:0-2862 GCA_037129415.1 Deltaproteobacteria bacterium | reverse complement strand
AGAGCGCCAGTCTGATATTATGGGGCAGGGATACCCCTGAAAGTGCTTTATTCCTGATGAAATTGATGGTATAACACTTCTCAGTAATTCTTTCCGGGTGCAGCTTATCTCCAGTAGCTTGGTGATAGGGCTCCTGGGGTTTTGCTGGCTCTTCGATGGGGTGAGTTTCTAACTTCATGAAAGAGTCATAAAGCTTCAGATCCGGGGTAGGTTCATGAGTTGAAATGAGGCTGGATAGCCGTTGCGGGCGACCTTCAGCCTCATTTTTATTGAAAATTTTAGTACCAGGTACTTTAGTAATTCTCCGCAGGTCATAAATCCCGGCATCGATGTCAACGCCTGGGAATTGGTTCAAATATAACCCAGTTATCTTCAATCCCCATGCCTTCAGCCGTGCTGCAATCTCCGCCCAGTTATCCGCCGCTATCTTGATTTCAGGTATCCTGAAGAACAACCAATATCCGTTTCCGGAATCCATGAGAACAGGCTCGGCATATCCGCCTGAAATGCAATCTCCGGTAATTTTCCTTGCTGCTTCGAGAGCAAGCGCCTTCTCTTCATCTGATGAGCAGAGCTGCTTTGATGGTTTGACAGGATCAATGTCTATGTACAACCACTTTAACACGCTAATATCTGCGTTAGTCCCAGACTGTTTCAGGTCTGCCCGCCGATCTTGGAGCCCAAAGTAGCAAGTGAACTCTTGTGAGTTGAAGGCGATCGTATTCTGTAAAAATTCATTTTCGCCCGCTGCAAAAACAGTGCGAGGTGGTTTGGTTTTGTGATTGAAAAAGAGTTCAAGCGCTGATCCTCCGCTAAACATCCGCCAGGTCATTTTTAAATCCTCAAGCTGCTTTTCTGAAATCTCGATATCCATAACCAATAGCCTTTTCAATTGGAATATTTTGTGACTTATAAACTCCTGATCTTGTGTAGAACTGACTTTTAGCAAGTGATATACAATCGTCAAGAAAATCATAGACAACAGCATCCTGCTTTCCAGGAAATGGCCTCTTGATCCGGCCTATCTGTTGAATAAGCCTTGAACTTGACCGGATAGGTGCGCATAAAAAGAGTCGATCTAATCTTGGGATGTCAAGCCCCTCGTCTGCTAATTTGCATGAGAGGAGAACTTGCAGCTCCCCGCTTCTCATCCGGTCAAGCGCCTGGCTCCTAAATGATGGTGATTCTTTTCCTGTGATGATTGCAGCTTTGACACCTGGAAAACGTTCTGACAGCATCTTGCTTAGAGTTTGAAGATGGGATATTCGCTGAGACAATCCTAAGCAAGAATGCCCATTTCTGGCGTCCTTGGATATGTTTTCAACTATTAGACTGTTACGGGTTTCATCCATGAATAAGCAGCTTAACATCTGGTCATAAGAATCAATCTGAGGAAAATAGCTGCCGGTTTCAAGCACTCTGATTGACGGGGTAATGGTTTGACCTTCATCCATGTCGGCATCCTTGATCTCATGCAGGGTTCTCCCGAAGGCGGCGTACATGAGGAAGTCCAACTTATCAGCTCGATTCGGTGTTGCGCTCAATCCATGCCGATATTTTGCAGGAAAATGATTGATAATCTCACTGAAGGTGCGGGCAGGGCTATGATGCGCTTCGTCCAAAATTACCAGCCCGAACTGATTCAGAAATGCTGCATCTAAGCCATTCCGAAGTGATTGCACCGTTCCAATTGTCACAGGTTTGGTATCATTCCACTTCCCGGACCCGATGATCCCAGGCTCAATGTTCAACCGGGTGCTGATCCGTTCAACCCATTGCTGCATCAAATCCCTGGTATGAACAAGAACTAAGGATTTTTGTCTCCGTCCCAGTATCAAAGCGCATCCGATTTCCGTTTTTCCAGATCCACACGGCGCAACAAGTATCCCCTGGTTACTTGCAAGCATGGCGTTTAATGCTGTCTGTTGATAATCCCGGAGAGTCAATGACGGTGCCGGATATTCGACATGGTTCTGAGTACTCTTGTCAGTGCCGGATATATCAAGAAGCTCCGACAACTGGCCGATACATCCGCGTGGTAGGTGATAAGAATCCGGAGATTCGCTCAGGAGTTCGATGAACCTGGGAACACCGAAGTTTCTTTTACCAAGTCGTTCATTTTTGATATAAACCGGGTTCTCATAAGTAAATCGTTCGCTGATTGAACGAACAATACCTTGCGATAACCCGTATTTTTGAAATGATAAATCTGATGCAATCGCGATTTCAAGAAGCATGGCAATCCCCTTTCATTAAAAAATGAACCCGCCTCCCATATTGGAGACGGGCTTTACACACTGACTCGATTTACAGCCATGCGCTGGGGATTGACGACTCGCTGGCGGGCGGTGGTGGAGTAAAAGCCACCTGCGAAATTTGCGGAGTCACATTTCTAATTGGCGGCGGTTGTGGTGTGGAATCAGATGCCTCAAAAACTGCAATTGAATAAGTCCCATACTGACCGGTAATGAGCTTTGTCGTGACACGGGTCACAAGATCGCCTGGAGACAGGTTTTTTGCCTTCAGGGATAAAAAATAATTGATCGCTGCACTCGTGGATGTCTTTGACAGACTCAACGTGGTTGTGTACTCTGGGGAAATCTTAAGATAAAGATCGCACCGATTTTGATAACCCTCGCTTTCAGGGCCGGTGCAATCACGCTTGAGGAATTTACCACCCTCGAACCTCCCCTGGTAGAAGGTGAAATCGTCAATGATGCCTTTCAACTCCGGCAATGTCTTTTCAAGCCCTGAAACTTTGAAGCCGCCGGTTTTCTCAACTGATGAGTAATTTCCTGACCGTGCGCCCTGCTCTGCGACAGCATCAAGAATTGCTTGCGGAATGTTAAATTTTGTCGTGAT
>JBAXVB010000583.1:0-2870 GCA_037129415.1 Deltaproteobacteria bacterium | reverse complement strand
GTTAAATTTCTGTTAAAAACATTGGAGTTCGCGATGTGGCGGCTTCGGATTTCACATCTCTTGTCCTGCGACCCTGAAATTCTGTTAAACCCCCGACAGCCGTGTATCTGAAAAACCGTTTGAAGCACAGATTCATCGCTGGTTTTCAGATATCCATTCTTTGATGGTGTCCTCGATTTGGTCGCGAACCTGCCGTGTTTGGGACAGCTTCTGCTCCCAGGTTCCTGTAAACTGGGCCGGATCATCGAACGGCCAGTGCAGCCTTTTGGCGACACCTGGAAAAATCGGGCATTTGTCCGCCGCTGGCTGACAAACCGTGATGATGGTTTGATACAGTTTCCCCTGTCGAAACAAATCAAACACACTTTGCGGTTTTTGATCGTTGATATCGATTCCAACCTCTTTCATGACAGCTACAGCCAGCGGATTTAATTCTGTTGGCTCCAGACCGGCGCTGTCAACATCATAGTCATCACTTCCATATTTGCGCAGGTATGCCGCCGCTATCTGGCTGCGGGCGCTGTTGTGTTCACAAATAAACAATGTTCTTCTTTTCATCATGTTTTCTCCGTTTGTTACAGTTCCATTTTGGTTTGGTAATATGAAGGATACTCTTATCATTCAAGTGAATGTTCATTCTCAGTCTCTTCGATTCAAAATTCATTTTTTTCAATCATGGGAAACGAAATATCCCATTCGCGGTGAAGTATAAGGGGGATTTGTTAGAAAATGATTAGGATTTTTAAAAAAATCGCCATCCCTCATCCCGGCGGCATCCGATAAGCCCTCAGTAGAACTCCTGAAACATTCCGTTCTTAATTGATTTGCATACTGCTTTACGCTCTGGTAGTCTGAGGATGATCAACAAGATACTGCAATCATAAAGATAAGAGTATTGAAAGGAACCGAATGATTCAAATCGAAGATCCCGTTCGACCCAAACCGGGTTATTCGAAGAGTCTTTGGAGTGAGATGCCATGGAAAGAATGCAAATAGAAAGTATCGAGATTCGCAACTATCGCGTGTTTAAAAGCGCGGTGCTGGCCAATCTGCCGCGGCTTGCAGTGCTGGTGGGAGAGAATGGCTCGGGAAAGTCCACGCTGTTTGACGTGTTTTCCTTTCTTAAAGATGCGCTGGCCCAGAATGTGGCCAAGGCTGTTTCCAGGCGGGGGGGATTCAAGGAATTGGTCAGTCGGGAATCGAGCGGTCCCATTTCCATTATTCTGAAGTTTCGCGAAACCGGCGGCAGGCTGGCGACATATAAGCTTTCGGTGGTGTCGGAAAAAGGTTTGGTCACCGTAGAACGTGAGGTACTCAAGTTCCGGCGAGGCCAGCGGGGCCAACCGTGGCATTTCGTGGATTTTTCCCGCGGCAAGGGTACCGCAATCACGAATGAGGCCATGTACGGCAAGCCGGGTGCGCAGGAGGAGCGCAAGGAATACGTTATGGATGAACCGACGGTTCTGGCAATCAAGGGACTGGGTCAATTCAAGGAATACCGTGTCATTTCCGAGTTTCGCAGCTTAATCGAAAACTGGCATATTACCGATTTCCATATCGCTGATGCCCGCCCCAGCGCGGAAGAAGGATATGCCGAACATCTTTCGACCCGGGGTGATAACGTGGCGCAGGTGGCGCAATTTCTTTTTGACCATCATAGCGAGCGGTTCAAAGATATCCTTGATGCCATGAAAAGGCGGATTCCGGGGGTGAATAAGGTAGAGGCCAAACCTACGGACGACGGACGACTGGTGCTCCGATTTCAGGACGGTGCGTTTCAGGATCCCTTTATTGCCCGCTATGTTTCAGACGGTACTATCAAAATGTTTGCCTACATGGTGCTTCTCTATGATCCAGACCCATTCCCGCTTTTAGCCGTCGAGGAGCCGGAGAATCAGCTCTATCCGGAGCTGCTTCAGGAACTGGCCGAGGAGTTCCGAGACTATGCCCGAAGAGGGGGCCAGGTGTTCATATCGACTCACTCGCCCGAATTCCTGAATGGCTTAAGCCTTGATGAGATATACTGGCTGGCCAAGAAGGATGGATACACGACCATTCATCGCGGCGCAGACAGCGATGTCCTGAAACGGTTGATCCATGAAGGAGATTTTCCTGGCGCTCTCTGGCGTCAAGGAGTCTTCAAGGGAGCATGGTGAAATGAGGAAAGTTATCTTTCTTCTGGAAGAGTTATCGATGAAGGCTTTCCTTGAAGGCTATCTTACCAGGCTCATGCCCGATCTCGATTTTCTTTGTATTCAACATGAGGGCAAGCAGGATCTTGAAAAGAGCATTCCGCGCAAGTTCAGGGCATGGCCGGGAGCGGTTTTTGTTGTTTTGCGCGACAATGATGGCGCCGACTGCCGGGCAATCAAGGCAAGGCTAAAGCGATTGAGTGAGAAGAACGGGCAGGCTGACGTTTTGATCCGTATCGCTTGCCAGGAGTTGGAGTCCTGGTACCTGGGCGTTCCGGAAACCATCGCGGAAGTTTATTCCCGACCGAAGTTGGCTGAACTGGGACGCAAAGCAAAATATCGAAATCCGGACCACCTCGGCAGTCCGTCTGCAGAACTTGCCAAACTGGTGCCTGAGTTCAGAAAAATGGATGGCGCCCGCCGGATGGGCATGAGCATGCCACTTGTGGAATCAGAAAACCGCTCACGGAGTTTCCGGATATTTGTCGAGGGATTGAGCAGGATGATTCCCAACGCAAAAATAGAAATTAAAACGTAAGCCGTTCAGCCCCTCCCAACCTCCCCCCAGCGGGGGGAGGTTGGGAGGGGCGAAAAAATATGGCGATAAATAGTTTTATCATGGATTTTCCTTAAACCGATACCCCACGCTGCGAACGGTTTCGATGTAATGTCCGTGAG
>JBAXVB010000582.1:0-2874 GCA_037129415.1 Deltaproteobacteria bacterium | reverse complement strand
TTTTTTTCATGTGAGAAACAGCTTATGAAACTGTGATGATTCTTCTTTTATTGCAAATAGTTCAGGCCATGTCGTTATCAGGGAAACTGTAGAGACTCTGTCAAGGAAGCCAGGGAAGCGATTGAGTACCATAGGGTGAATCTCGTTAAGGTAATTCACGCCTGAGCTGGAAGTAAAACCAAGCTGATACCCGCATTTTCTGGCGGCATTCTGAATAGAAAGTGGGACGTATTGGTACCTTCCAAACGGATATGAGACTGATTTGACGGATCGTCCCGTCGCCTGTTCCAAAAGCTGTTTGGACACTGTCAATTCCGTTTGGTGCAACCGATCGTCCAAAGATGATAACGCCTGATGTGTATGGGTATGTGAGCCAATGGTCATCATATGTTCAGCCATCTCTCGAATTTGATCCTGTGTCATCAACTCCCTGTCCTGCAAATCATTTGACGGAAGATCAATTTCGCAGGCATCAGAAATCAATTGAATATATTTATAAATATACTCAACCGGATAGAATTTCAACTGGAGTTGAAAATCGGCAATCATAAGCTGGCGATTATCCTGAATCAGGTATTCTGTGTCGTTGATGACAATAAAGGGTTTTTTACAGCTTTTTATCAGATACGCCAAGATATCCCACCAGCGGAGTTTGCGTTCCCAGATCATTTCGGTGCAGATGAAAAAAAATGCCGGTATTTGCAGGGATTTTAAAATGGGGAAGGCTTTGGAATAATTGTCGAGATAACCATCATCAAATGTGATGGCGACCAAAGGAACTTTTTGTTCTTTAACACTGCATGAATTCGTAACAATTTCGTCAATTATCTCCTCTTCCGACAGAATCCTGGAATGCCTTTTCAACCACTTCATCTGTTGAAAAAACACATCTTCCGTTAGATTAAAGACACCATCATCAAAAGACGTTGGAAGCTGTATCGAAGCAGATCTGATGCGATGGTAATTCAATATCACCAGCTTGTTGTGTTCGAAAAAACGACTAAACACATTTACCAGACTGGTGTTAAAAAGCATATCCGCCAGCAGTACTCTTTTCCCTTTCAACGAGTTCCTCCTCAAGTAATAGATGATTTTTTACATCACACTTTCCTGATTTATTTTGTATTTACCCCAAGATTATCGTCCCAACTTCTTAACGTTACTGGTTCACTGTCTCAATTGGCAACCCGGCATCCTGCCATAGGGTCCAGCCGTTGACCAGTACCAGGACTTTTGAAAAACCCAGATTTTCCAGAAACAGCGCCAGATCCTTGCTCAGATTACAGGAATCTCCATCGCAGTAGGTAATGACCAAGACATCATTTGCCATATCAGCAGTGGCATCCATCACGCGCTGTTCGGCTTCGTGCCACGGAAGGCTTATTGCGCCCTGAATATGACCCTTGGTGAATTCCTCCAAAGGTCGTGCATCCATAAACACTGCGCCCCTGGATTGGTGCAGAACTTTTGCCGCACCCAGGGAAATGGCCAACTGCCGGCCGGATGGGGATACCAGCTGCGCTTCCTGTGACCAGTTTCCCACCAACTGCAGCGGTGACGGCCGGAAATGATTTGAAATCAAGGCAATTGCAACGGCTGCCAGTACAATCACTAACAGTTGCCGGATGGATCGAATCCACGGATGATATTGGGCATCTCTTGTCATGATACGATAAGTTCCTGAACCCTACGGCTTGCATGTCAAATGGCAGATGCCAGTGGGCGTGGTCAACGTAAAAGGGAAATACTTTTTCTTGAACCAGAGCGCCACATTCACCAGAGAAATCAATACCGGCACTTCCACCAGCGGGCCGATCACTGCGGCAAATGCCTGTCCGGAGTCGATGCCGAACACGGCCACGGCCACGGCGATGGCCAGCTCGAAATTGTTTGATGCGGCGGTAAAGCTCAAAGTGGTGGTCTGCTCGTAAGTTGCCTTGAATTTCATGGACAGATAAAAAGATACGAAAAACATGATGAAAAAATAAATGCAAAGGGGAATGGCGATCCGGATCACATCCAGCGGCAGTTGAACAATGTATTCACCCTTGAGGGAGAACATCACCAGAATGGTAAAAAGAAGCGCAATCAGCGTGATTGGGCTTATTTTAGGGATGAATCGCTCTTCATACCATTTTTTGCCCTTTGTCTTTATTCCGATCCAGCGGGTGATCATCCCGGCGATAAAGGGAATTCCGAGATAAATAAATACGATTTCGGCAATCTGACCGATGGAGATATTGACGACCATGCCTTTAAGCCCCAGCCATTCAGGCAACACCGTGATGAATACCCAAGCGTACACTGAGAAAAACAGGACTTGAAAAATGGAATTAAAAGCCACCAGGCCCGCGCAGTATTCAGTATCCCCGGATGCCAGTTCGTTCCATACAATGACCATGGCAATGCAGCGAGCAAGACCGATCAAAATGAGTCCCACCATGTATTCCTGATGACCGGATAAAAAAGCGATGGTCAGAAAAAACATAAGGATGGGTCCGATAATCCAGTTCTGAACCAAGGAAAGGAGTAAGACCCGGGTGTTTTTAAAGACTTCTTTCAACTCTTCGTATTTTACCTTGGCCAGCGGCGGATACATCATCAGGATCAGGCCGATGGCAATGGGGATGTTAGTGGTTCGCGCTTGAAACATGTTGATGACATCCCTTACGCCCGGAAACAGATAACCCCAGGATACCCCCACGAACATGGCCAGAAAAATCCACAGGGTGAGAAAACGATCCAGAAATGAGAGTTTTTTGATGGCTGACATAGGGCCTCCATTAAACTTCCTTGGCCGGAATTTCCTTGGCTTCCGCTGCCTGTGCAGCAGATGAAGCCAAATAGGAGAAAAACGGGGCCTGCAGAAAACTG